>NZ_JAGGDM010000002.1:0-341704 GCF_017653625.1 Alteromonas sp. K632G | reverse complement strand
ACTCTTCAATTAAATATATCGAATATGAATCGTCGTTGTGTGACACTCTTAATGAGTGCCCACACAGATTGTCTTGTCTAAATTGTTAAAGAACGTGGTTACTTAACGTAACCTCACCGTAAGCCGTTGGTTTTTGGTGACTCACCCTGCTTGAGCGAGGTGCGTATTATACGCTTGAAGTTTTCAGTGTCAACACTTTTTGAAAATTTATTTTCTGAAGCGTTTTCTTTAAAACCCCGTCACACTTGACCTTAAAGGTAAGTAGTGACTTGCTTTGTCAGTGTAAGTTGTTTCACTTTCCTGTCGAAGCGGATGCGCATTCTAGAGATTTCTGAGCCTGCGTCAACCTCTGATTTCAAAAAAGTGTCACATTTCGTTTAAGTGCTTAAAATACCAACCACGCAGCCTATAAATCACACATAAATTCGGATTTTCACTGATTTCCTATTAGTCTCATTGCCTATTTTTACTTAGGCAATGGTTGAATAAGATTGGTTCTTCACCCCTATTCTCTGTTTTAATGCGTTTTCAACAGATGAATTTATATATAAAGGTGCAGTTTTGACAATCAGAAACTATCAATCAACTTCTCCCACACTCGGCGAACGCTGCTATATAGATGAGTCAGCTGTTATTGTTGGCGACGTTACCTTATGCGAAGACGCAAGTATCTGGCCTTTAGTCGCTGCTCGAGGTGACGTAAATCACATTGCAATTGGAGCACGCAGTAATATTCAGGATGGCAGTGTGTTGCATGTTTCTCGTAAATCCGTTTCTAACCCTAATGGTTTCCCCCTTATTATTGGAGATGACGTTACCGTAGGGCATAAATGTATGCTTCATGGCTGCGTGCTTGGAAATCGTATCTTGGTAGGAATGGGCGCCATCGTAATGGACGGTGTTATTGTAGAGGATGATGTCTTTATTGGAGCTGGTGCTTTAATACCACCAAATAAGCGACTCGAAAGTGGTTACCTTTATGTTGGGAACCCAGCTGTGAAGAAACGCCCATTAAAGGAAAGCGAGACAGCCTTTCTAAAACAGTCAGCGTTGAACTACGTAAAATTAAAAGATGAATATAGAGAAGAGCAGGCTTAACGGCCTGCTTGCTTATACCATTCTCGATTACTTTGCCTTTAACTGGCTACGTAATACATCAATTACCGCACTGGTCTTTGGTTTGTAGCCTGTCCATATTGTAAATGACGCGGCAGCCTGTTCCACCAGCATACCTAAACCATCAAGTACCTGTAACGCACCTAACGATAATGCTTGTTGCATAAAGTAAGTCGGATCTGCGCGATAAACCATGTCATACGCTGTTTCGCATTCTTTAAATAACGTTGCGCTCATATCAAAAGGCAGAGTTTCGCTTAAGCTCGCTGCGGTTGAGTTAATAATGATATGTGGAGCTACTTTATCGCAGTCTTCTATACCTACTACCTTCACCTTACCTCCACCCGTTTCACTTGCCACTGTTTCAGCTTTCGCGTTTGTCCTATTAGTAAGATGTAGCGATGCAATACCTGAAGCAATAAGCGGTGCTATTACGCCTCTTGCCGCTCCACCTGCACCTATTAATAGCACGCGTTTACCTTGCAGTTGTACACCATGATTAAGTAAGTCATTAACTAACCCTACGCCATCGGTATTAAAACCTGCAATGGTGCCATCGCTACGCTTCATTAATGTATTAACCGCTTTTGCATCTAACGCAGCTTGGTCGTCTACACTGGCAAGCGCAAAGGCATCTTGTTTGAAAGGCATAGTGACATTGCAGCCTACCGCGCCAGGTTGCGATAAGAATGTGTTCGCTGCAGGCGTAAAACCATCTTCTGGGGCGAGGATTTTTTCGTAACTAATTTGCTCGCCGCATTGCTTAGCGAACATTTGATGAATAGTTGGTGATAGACTCTGAACTATAGGGTTACCGAAAACGGCAAACTTTTTCATTGAATTGTTATTAATAAGGCTGTCTGTCATGGGAATGTCTAACTTCTTTAAATCGATACGAAAGGAAAAACCTGCTGTGTCAGAGACTACACCATATTACCGAATAGGTGGAGAGGATAAGGTACGCCTTTTGGCAAACCGTTTTTATGACATTATGCGTGATGATCCTATTGCAAAAGAGCTTTACGCTATTCATCCTCAGCCAACAGATAGAATCAGAGAAGTGTTTTTTCTTTATTTAAGTTTATGGTTAGGCGGGCCTGATACCTATCAGCAGCAATATGGTCACCCACGGCTACGTTCACGACATCTTTCTTTTAGTGTTACACCAGAATTAAAAGACCAGTGGATGTACTGTATGCGAAAAGCCATGCACGAGACGGTTGATGACCTTCCGTTGGCGCAGCAACTTCTTAACGCGCTAGATCAACTTGCCACGCATATGATTAATACTAAATAAAAAGCGCTCCGTGAGATACGGAACGCTTCAGATTAAGATTCAAGGTTATCCAAGCTTAAGAGGCCACTTATATAAACGTAACTTACCTCATTAGATGAATCTTAGAATGTATAGCCTACAGACAATGTATAAACCCAAGGGTCAATATCAATGTCGTTTACGCTACCTTCTGCACCACCTACGGTAAATGACGCTTCGGTATTAATATCGATGTAACGTACTGACGCATTAACATGCCACTCTTTATCTATTTGATAGTCCATTCCCACTTGTGCAGAAATACCTACAGAATTATCTAAAGACAAATCTTCAAGGCCTGCTTCTTTATTTGCATCCGTAAATGACTCATCAAAGATAAAGGTATAGTTTAAACCTGCACCAATATAAGGTTGAAAAGCAGCGTTAGCATCGTTGAAGTAGTAGTTAACAGTAACAGTTGGGGGCAAGTGCGTGACTTCTCCCAATGTATTACCTGTCCCTAGTGGATCGTTGACTGAAAAATTCACATCGTGAGTAAACGGCGTTGCGGCCAACAATTCAACATTGATATTGTCGGTGATGAAATAAGCAACGTTTAATCCTAACTGGGTATCGTTATCGATAGTCAGTGCTACACCTAAATCGCTACCACCGGCAATGATGTTAGAGGTTGATTCGTCGGGCGCAACGGTTGTTAATCCACCACGAACTATCCAATCACCCTTTTCATGAGCTGAAGCAAAAGGAGCGGCAAGCGCTAAAGAAATACATATGGCTGAAAGTGTGTGTGTACGCATTGTGTGTCTCTCATGTGTTTAATGATAATGACGACACTGTAAACGTTTAAAAAGAAAATAATTTGATCCAGCGCAAGGTGCAATCTAGCTACATACCTTGGTAATAAGGGAATTTGATGTGGATCAAGGGAATGGCACCACAGGAAGAACCCATGGTGCAAAATATTACCAGTTTGTAGGCTGAAGCCAGTCAGTTAGCTTTGCTTCCGCGCTACCTGGAGCTGGAGTATAGCAATACTCCCATCGCGCAAGTGGTGGCATAGACATTAAAATTGATTCGGTTCTACCACCAGTTTGTAACCCAAACAAAGTGCCTCTATCGAATACCAAGTTGAATTCTACATAGCGACCACGTCGATAGAGCTGAAAGTCACGCTCTCTTTCACCGTATGAGGTGCTTTTTCGCTTTTCTACGATAGGTACGTAAGCATCAACAAAACCATTACCCACTGCCTGCATAAAGTTGAATGAAGTTTCAAACCCCCAATCATTTAAATCGTCAAAGAATAAACCGCCTACCCCACGTGTTTCATTACGATGCTTTAAGAAGAAGTAGTCATCACACCACTTCTTATATTTCCCATACACGTCTTCACCAAAGGGAGCACACAATTTCTTTGCGGTATTGTGCCAATGCACTACGTCGTCTTTAAAGGGGTAAAACGGGGTTAAATCAAACCCACCGCCAAACCACCAAATAGGCGCTTCACCTTCTTTTTCGGCAATAAAAAAGCGTACATTTGCATGAGACGTCGGAATATAGGGGTTGTGTGGGTGAATAACCAACGAGACCCCCATGGCCTGAAAGTTTCTACCCGCAAGTTCTGGGCGGTTAGCCGTGGCAGACGCCGGCATCTGACTTCCAAATACATGAGAAAAGTTAACCCCACCTTGCTCTATTACTGCGCCGTTTTTAATAACCCGTGAACGCCCGCCACCGCCTTCCTCGCGAACCCAAGAGTCTTCTTTAAACTGTCCTTTGCCGTCGGCAAGTTCTAAGGTTTGGCAAATGTTGTCCTGCAATGATAGTAAGTATGCTTTTACTTGTTCTATTACTTCATCGGCGTCTTTACCGTCTAACTGTTGATTTACGTGTTGGGGGTCAATCATGATCTTATTATCTCTCCGGTATCGCCGTCACGGATGGTACTGGGTTTAGCGTGGCCACCTACTTCTCCATCAATATAGAAAACACTATCACCAAATATATTGATTGCGTCCTGCTGGGTGATTGCGGGTTGTTGGCCAGTTAGGTTGGCACTTGTAGATACAAGTGGCTTTTCTAGCTTTTCACATAAAGCTTTAACCACTGGATGGTTGCTTACTCGAACCGCTATTTTTTCATGCTTGCCAGTTAACCACTGTGGCGTCGACGCCGACTTGGGTAGCAGCCAAGTATTTGGCCCAGGCCAACTGGACACAATTTCAGTACGTCTGTGCTGAAGTATGGCTTCATCATTTATATAAGGTAATAGCTGAGAATAGTTAGCGGCAATCAAAATTACCCCTTTTTCGATGGGGCGCTGCTTCAATGCTAAGAGCGCTAACACACTCGCTTCGTTGTCTGGGTCACAGCCTATGCCCATAACCGCTTCAGTAGGGTAAACCAATAAGTCACCATTTTTAAACGCGGATACAATGGGGTCGCTAGTGTCTACTTGCCCCTTGGTCGGGATACTCATTAGTGCTTTTCTCTGTAGGTGTTATTTATCGTCTTTTTTGAAGCTACACCCTGGCTGAGGGCAACAAATTTGGCCTTTCTTTTTTATCAGAACGGCCCAGCCACAATCGGGGCATGCTTCATTTACTGGCGTGAAATTTAGCACATAACGACACTGGGGATAATGGTCACACGCAAAAAACTGCTTACCGTATTTATTGGTGCGGGACGCAAGTTGTCCTTTTTGACACTTAGGGCAAGTAACGTGGGTGTCTTCTTGCTGTTTAATTGGCGAAATATAGTGGCATTCAGGAAAATTGGTACAGCCTATAAACATACCAAAACGCCCTTTCTTAATAGCCAAGGTAGAATCACACTCTGGGCAGGTAACCCCATCCAGTAGTTTTAATAAGGTGGTTTGCTTATCGTGTAATGGCTTGCTGAAGTGGCAATCTGGGTAACCGGTGCAGCCAATAAAAGGGCCTGATTTGCTGTTTTTTATATGCAGTGGTTTACCGCAATCGGGACAATCACCGAAAGCGTCTTCTAAGGCATGTTCGTGCGCAGAGAAAAGTGAATGATCAATTTTCGACATAAACCAGCAACTAGCACGACATGAAGCACATTAGTGCAACACGCCGTCAGGTTCATCAAATAATAAATCTTCCATTTGTGCGTAGGCTTTTTCTTTACCTGGCACATTGAACAGTACCATTAGCACTACCCACTTTAGGTCTTCTAAACAGAATTCAGAAGAGTCTATTTCCATTACTCTGTCTATTACCATTTCTCGCGTTGACGCATCTACCACGCCCACTTGCTCTAAAAATAACAAGAAGCCACGGCACTCTACGTCTAATCGCATCTGCTCTTCATGCGTATAAATACGACTGAGGCTGGTACTAATCCCTTTACAAAAATAAGGCTTAATATCTGTTTCTTGCAAAGCCGCTAGCTTTTCAAGCCACGCTAATGCTTTGTAGATTTCATCATGATGGAAACCCGCGCGTACCAACTCCTCGGTAAGCTCGTCTTGATCGACTCGAATTTCAGTTTCACTGTGAATGAAGTTTTCAAACAGGTACATGAGGATATCGAACATATTATTTTCCCCTCAATTTAATGTAGCCACCAGGGACAGCGGCTACTAAACCACGCAACTCATATTCTAATAATGATGCCATAACCTCATTAACAGGAGAGGTACAGCGCTGCGCTATAACATCAATAGCGGTGATGTCGTAATCCACACTATCTAATAATTTATCGGTTGCCAAGTTATTCACTTCACTTTTTTTACTTAACGCTTCGTTCTGGCATTCTCTCTCACCAGTCGACACTACAATTTCATCGAAAATGTCATCAACACAGGTTACCAGCTTAGCGCCTTGCTGAATTAACCAATGACATCCTTCGGAGTAAGCATGGAAGATACTTCCAGGAACTGCAAATACTTCACGCCCCATATCTGCGGCCAAATTCGCAGTTATCAAGGTGCCACTCTTTATTTTTGCCTCTATAACTAGGGTTCCAAGCGACATCGCAGCAATTATTCGGTTTCTTCGGGGAAAATGCCAAGGCTTAGCAGATACACCTGGAAAGAACTCGGTAATACAAGCGCCCCCTGCATTCACGATGTCCCTGTGTAGTGATACATTTTTAGGAGGGTACACAATATCAGGCCCAGTCCCCATTACCGCAAGGGTGCCGCCTTCGCACACCAAACCACCTTTGTGCGCAGCTGAATCTATTCCTGCTGCTAACCCGCTGGTTACTGCTACGCCGTTATTTGCTAACGCTTCGGCAAAATCAGTGGCAATTTGCTTACCTTGATGACTCGCCCGTCTACTCCCTACAATCGCTATTTGAGGCATAACTAACGTATTAATGTTACCTATAACAAATAACACCAACGGGGGATTTGGCAGGGTCCTTAATCGCTCAGGGTAGTATGTGCACCCTAGGGTGACAATATGATGCTTTGCATGTGAAGCATGCCAGCGTATCGCTTTTTCAAGTAAGTTAGGAGAAATTGCTTGTGTAAGGGTGTAGAGAGCGCCCGAAGTGAAAGCCGTTTTATGAATACCATCCAGTAATGCTAGTGCGCTAAGCGATTCTGCTTCAAGCGCCTTAAGCCACTTCCCTGTTGCGATATTTATTGCTGAAGCCATTGTCAGCCATGCTATCTGTTCTTTGCCTAGGGCTTTATCCAATGCTTTAACAGCATTACTGCTTGCTTCATGTGGCTGGAAAGTTGTCATAGCCGCTCCTAAATAATAAGCGGCAATAACATGTTAGGGTTTTGCCACAATGAAGCCGCGTCTTACGCCTTCTTTTGCTCGAGTTATAATGCCGTAGCTAGCTGACTCAAAAGTTTTAAACACAATGACTTCACCAATTTTAAGTGCAGGTTGCTGTACTTTATCTGTAAAGAGCCCGTTTCCTTTTATGACATCACTATTGCTAGCGTATTGAGGTTCTTCGCCGTCTATAATGTCAGGGCCACCAGCGTAGATGCCCATCACGGTACCCGCCGTTAGCTCATGTGCGCCTAAATCTAGTACCACCACATCGTAGCGGCCGAGTAAGTCGTGATCGTGTAAGTCGCCAATCACAAAACCTCGTTGTGACGTTGCTTCTTGCAGAACTAAGTCATCGTCTAACGTGAAGTCACCAGTAAGTAACTTATCTCCACGTTTCGCTTCTTGATTTGAATCTGAAAGTTTTACCATTCTAGCCTTTGGTAACGACACGTCAGTCTCTAAGCTAGCTTTTGCTACATGGGTGAGCTGCACACCAAGCACCTTACCTTGCATATTGCGTATAATAGATTGCTTTCTTACCACCTGATACTGATCTTCAGTGCGGTTTTCTTTTTGGCTTACCACTAAGTCGTTAGACACAAAACTCACATTACCATCGTGATTTCCCAACAAATGAGGGAGTAATTCATACTCTTCCTCAGAAAGTAGGGTGTGTTGTTTAATATAGGGAGCTAATACCGACCATGACAAGGTCTCTATAGCCGCATTCTTTACTCTTCGGGCAGAACCAGGCGAAAGCACTAAGCTAGGCTTAGCTCGATTTATCGAAAATACGGGTTCACCATTGATGTAAGACACCGAGATGATATCACCGGGGTATATTAAATGCGGGTTATCTATTTGGGTGTTGTGACGCCAAAGTTCAGGCCACAGCCATGGCTGATTTAAAAAAAGATTAGCAATGCCCCATAAGGTATCACCTTGCTTCACAGTATAAGTTTGCGGTGCAGTTTCTTTTAGGGGTTTGGCCATTGCTGAAAATGCGGCAAAACATGCCACAACTAACACAATTGTACGTACTGCTTTCTTCAATCGATTTTTCAAATTAACCTTCCGCAATTTTTCCACTGCCATTTACTGTTGAAATTTCAGACAATACTACTATATCGATATTGTGCCTCAATACTGTGGCGCGGCAGCAAAAAACTGCACGATATAACTCGATATACGTTAGAATAGTAACTCAAAAGGCACTGTAAAGTGTACGAGCGACTAGATCGTATATGAATTTATACAGCGAAAAGGTTAAATAAGCGACACATGGCAATTTTAGACGTATTAAGTTTTCCCGATGAACGACTTCGTACCGTAGCAAAACCGGTAGAAGAAGTGAACGACGACATTAAACAATTGGTTTCGGATATGTTCGAAACCATGAAAGACGAGAATGGAATTGGGTTGGCTGCTACTCAAGTCGACAGACATGTTCAAGTTGTTGTAATGAACGTAGCGGAAGATCAAGACGAGCCTCGTGTTTTTATCAACCCGGAAATCACCAAAAAAGACGGCAGCACTATTAGTGAAGAAGGTTGTCTTTCTGTTCCAGGTAACTACGCCAAAGTAGAGCGCGCAGAAGAAATTACGGTAAAAGCACTGAATGAAAACGGTGAAGCATTTGAGTTGGAAGCAGACGGTCTATTGGCTATTTGTATTCAACATGAATTGGATCATCTCAAAGGCAAACTGTTTATTGATTACTTGTCTCCGCTTAAGCGCCAGCGAATTCGTAAAAAGCTTGAAAAAGAAGCACGTTTAGCTGCACGCGACTGAGGTTAGTTTTGATAAAACCATTACGCATCATTTTTGCCGGCACGCCGGATTTTGCAGCTCAGCATTTGAGTGCTTTATTATCTAGCACTCATGACGTTGTTGCTGTGTATACCCAACCAGACCGTCCTGCTGGACGAGGCAAAAAGCTTACCCCAAGCCCCGTAAAAGTGCTTGCTCAAGAACATGAGATTCCAGTCTATCAGCCAGCCAGTTTAAAAAATGACGAAGCACAGCAAACATTGGCGGACATCAACGCCGATTTAATGATTGTGGTTGCCTATGGATTAATTTTACCTAAGTCGGTACTTGATGCGCCCAAATTGGGTTGTCTTAATGTGCATGGTTCAATTTTGCCTAAATGGCGTGGAGCTGCGCCTATCCAACGGGCGATATGGGCCGGCGATAGCGAGACTGGTGTTACCATCATGCAGATGGATGAAGGGCTAGATACTGGTGACATGTTGCATATAGCAACCTTGCCCATTAGTGAAGATGATACTAGCGCCTCGCTTTACGAAAAGCTTGCTGAACTTGGTCCTACTGCACTACTAGATGTAGTAAACAGTATCGATACCCTTTCGCCTGTGAAGCAAGATGATAGCGAAGCAACGTACGCTAAAAAGCTTTCCAAAGAAGAAGCCTTTATTAATTGGCACGATAGCGCAGAGCAAATTGCACGAAACGTACGCGCTTTTAATCCATGGCCTGTAACGTGGACTAAAATTGAGTCGCAAAATATTAAAATTTGGTCGGTGGATGTGATTGATGGCTTACCAACTTCAGATGCCCCAGGTACTATCATTCAAGCTGACAAGCACGGCATTGTGGTAACCACGGGTTCAAGTGCCCTTCGAATCAACACCCTGCAAATACCTGGGAAAAAAGCATTGCCCGCTGCAGATGTCGTTAATGCTCGCAAAGACTGGTTCGCACCAGGTAACTGCATTGCCAGTACGGAAGAATAGTGAAACCCACTCCATTACCGAAACAAAAAAATCTGCGTGCCGATTGTGCATGGGTGATATACCAAATTCTAGAACAAGGTAAATCGTCAAGAGATTGCCTAGAGCGTGTTCAACGTCGCCATCATCCTAGAGACAACGCATGGATCCAAGAAATGTCTTTGGGCGTCATGCGTAAACTCCCTATATTACAGCACTGGTTGCGCGAGTTACTCGACCGTCCTTTAAAAGGGAATAAAAAAGTAATCGAGCACCTTATTCTGTTGGGGCTATACCAGTTAGCATTTTCTCGCGTAAGCCAGCATGCTGCAGTGGGCGAAACCGTTAATGCCTCGTCTTATTTAGGCGGGACAGCATTAAAAGGCTTAGTTAATGCTGTACTGCGTAACTTTATGCGCCAAGAACTGGTTAACAAACCTATCGATAACCCCATTATTGCTAGTGGGTTACCCAAGTGGTTATATAAGGCTCTAGAAGATGCCTATGGTCAAGATGCTGATGCCGTGCGCGAAGCTACCAATGGCATGGCGCCTATTTGGCTAAGGGTTAATACCAAACAAATATCGATTACCGATTACGCTGCTGCATTGGATGCTGTTGAGATTAACTATTCATTAAGTGCTGAACACGCAGATGCGATCAGACTAGAAGGCCGAGAGGACATTACCGGGCTGCCAGGGTTTGAAAAAGGCCACTTTGCTGTACAAGATGGTGCCGCTCAGCTTGCAGCCCATTATTTAGACGCACAACCACACGAGCGCGTATTAGATTGTTGCGCTGCACCTGGTGGTAAAACGGGTCATATTATTGAGCGCACCCCTGAATTAGCGTATTGCCTAGCCCTTGATGCTGACGAGAACCGCTTAAAGCGCGTTGAAGAAAACATGACTCGCCTGCAGCATACGCAAACCAATTTGCCCGTTATAAAGCAAGGCGATGCGGCTAAGCCTGAAACATGGTGGGATGGACAACACTTCGACCGAATTTTGCTTGATGCACCCTGCTCTGCCACTGGTGTTATACGCCGCCACCCTGATATTCGCTGGCTAAGAAAGTCTAGTGATATTGATGCACTTGCAGCACTTCAAGCTGAAATACTAACTAGCTTATGGCAAACACTTAAGCCTGGTGGCACATTGCTTTACGCCACCTGCTCTATTCTGCCACAAGAAAATAGCCAACAGATTAGCGCATTTTTAGAACGCAATGCAGATGCCACATTAGTACCTGTTATAAAAACCGAAACACCGAGTAAGCCCGGTAGACAAATCCTACCTGGCGAGCAACAAATGGATGGTTTCTACTATGCGAGACTGGTAAAGTCGTTGAGCAAATAAAAGCAATAAGGCACATAAACACCGATGAAAATCATCATTCTAGGCGCAGGTCAGGTTGGCGGAACACTTGCTGAAAACCTTGTAGGAGAGAAGAACGATATTACGGTTATCGATTCTGATCCCAATACCTTGCGTGCGCTTCAAGACCGATTAGATTTACAGGTGGTTAATGGCGTGGGTTCTCACCCGGACGTATTACGAAAAGCCGGTGCAGAAGATGCCGACATGCTTATCGCGGTAACGAACAGTGATGAAAGCAATATGCTCGCTTGCCAAGTTGCCTTTAGTTTATTCAAAACCCCGACCAAGATTGCTCGCGTTCGCTCAGAACAATACATTATTTACCAAGAACAACTCTATAAGCAGCAGGACATACCTGTAGACCACATTATTGCTCCTGAACAGCTAGTGACTAAAGCTATCAAACGGCTTATAGACTACCCTGGTGCTTTACAGGTTGTTGAATTTGCTGATGGTAAAGCCAGCTTAGTGGCGGTAAAAGCCTATTATGGTGGTTTACTGGTAGGTCATGCGTTATCTGCGTTAAAAGACCACATGCCCAATGTGGAAACACGGGTGGCAGCAATCTATCGCCGTGGTCGCCCTATTCGACCACTGGGTACTACCGTTATCGAAGCCGATGATGAAGTATTCTTTATTGCTGCAACTAAGCATATTCGTGCGGTAATGAGTGAACTTCAAAAATTAGAGTCTAGCTATAAACGCATTATGATAGCTGGCGGCGGCTTAATTGGTGCAGGACTAGCGAAAAAACTTGAACACAAACATAACGTGAAGCTGATTGAGTTTAGTCACGAAAGAGCAAAATACCTTTCTGCTCACTTAGACAAGACGATTGTCTTTAGCGGTGATGCATCAGATCCAGAGTTACTCAGTGAAGAGAATGTCGAGCAAGTTGATGCATTCATTGCGGTGACCAATGATGATGAAGCTAACATTATGTCTGCCATGTTAGCCAAGCGCATGGGCGCACAAAAAGCCATGGTACTGATTCAACGTAGTGCTTATGTAGACTTAGTACAAGGCGGTGAAATAGACATTGCTTTCTCACCACAACAAGCGACGATTTCGGCCCTACTTACCCATGTTAGACGCGGAGATATTGTAAACGTATATTCTTTGCGCCGCGGTGCAGCAGAGGCGATAGAAGCGATTGCACATGGTGATGAAAATACCTCTAAAGTTGTGGGTAAAGAAATCGGTAAAATTAAACTTCCTCCTGGTACTACCATAGGCGCGGTAGTAAGAGACGACCAAGTGATCATTGCCCATAGCGATACGCTTATTGAAGCAAATGACCACGTTATTCTGTTCTTAGTCGACAAAAAATACATTGGCGATGTAGAAAAGCTGTTCCAACCCAGCGCATTCTTCTTTGGGTAAATAGAACAATGCAAGTATCGAAAGCGTATTAACTTCGCCAGAACGTAGGTGAAAATAGTACCAGTAACGAAAAGACCTCCAGTCGCCCAAACACCATTCCCACCACTAAAATCCACTTTCCAGCATCGGTTACGCCCGCATAGTTAGACGCAACACTGCCCAATCCAGGACCAAGGTTGTTTAGCATGGCTGCGGTAGCGGTAAACGCGCTTAAGTTATCTAGTCCTGTTGCAATTAGCCCTATCATAAGTACAACAAACACCACCGCGTAAGCAGAGAAGAAGCCCCATACCGCCTCTACTACCTTATCGGGCATTGCACGTTCTCCTAACTTAACGGAATACACTGCCTTAGGGTGAATAAGCCTGTCTACTTCACGCTTCCCCTGAAGGAACAGTAAACAGACTCGAACCACTTTTAAGCCGCCTCCGGTTGAACTTGCACAACCTCCAATGAAACTTGAAAAGATGAGTAGTATGGGCAAAAACGTGGGCCAAATTGAGAAGTCTGTAGTCGCAAACCCCGCCGTAGTACTGATTGATACGGCCTGAATCATAGCTTGATCGAGCGCGGTTTCAGCCGAGTCGTAAAAACCTGATAGCGTGAGTACCAAGAAGCACAGCATGATAAGTGTGGCTTGAATAAAGAAAAAGGCTTTAAATTCTGGGTCGTTAAAATAGCCTTTTACCGAACGGGTACTCACTGCTGCGTAATGGAGTGAAAAGTTAAGTGCAGCAATTAATAGAAAAACCGTACAAACCACATTCACCATTGGGCTATTAAAGTAGCCAAGGCTAGCATCGTGAGTTGAGAAGCCCCCAATGGCAACCGTTGAGAACGCGTGGCAAATGGCATCAAACATATCCATGCCAGCCAACCAATACGCAGCGGCGCATGCAATAGTGATAGAAAGATAAATATACCAAAGGTGTTTTGCTGTATCGGCAATACGCGGTGTCATTTTATTATCTTTCACAGGCCCAGGAGTTTCTGCACGGTACAGCTGCATACCCCCAACCCCTAAAATAGGCAGTATAGCGACGGCGAGTACAATGATACCCATTCCGCCTAGCCATTGTAGTTGTTGTCGATAAAACTGTACCGAATGAGGTAAGAAATCAATGCCTTCAATTACCGTTGCACCGGTTGTGGTTAGCCCTGAGAATGATTCAAAAAAAGCATCCGTTACGGTCATGCTAGGCTGTTCTAGCAACATAAGAGGAATGGCACCCACACTGGCTAGTACCGACCAGAACAGGGCAACGATTAAAAAGCCTTCTCGCGCTCGTAAATCGTTTTTTTGCTGGCGGTTTGGGTACCAAAGCACCATACCGCCACCTACGCAAATAAAGAACGCAAGGGTAAAAGGCAAACCACTACCGTCTTGATAAATCAGAGATACCACAGCAGGTGGGATCATGGTTACGCTAAATAGCGCAATAAGGAGCCCTAGAATTCGTACAATGGCACGGTAGTGCATGCTTCGTTATGCCTTTCGTTATTAGTAAACTCGCGATTAACAGTGTTCGCGGTTTTTAGAGGATACAAGGTTTCTACTACATTGACGCGATTATAGGGCTATAAGCAAATTATTTCATTGCTAGTACCGTTTCTACCATTTTATTAATACTAGCATGGGCTTGTAAGATATTTTGTGCCGTCATGTAGGCTGGCGTAGTAACCAATTTATTTTCAACATCTACCACCACTTCATCTACTTCACAGTTTACATGGCATGCCCCTAACGCATTCAAGGCATTGGCGGTATCTTCATCGCTACCAATGGTCAGTTTAACATTGTTTCCATATACACTGGCTGCAATAGCAGGGGCAATGCATGCATAGGCTACAGGTTTCTTTGCTTTCGCAAAGTCGTTGCACACCGCAAGCACATCTTTATCTACCCTACTTTTTTCACCATCAACGGCAAATGAACATAAATTCTTAGCAGCACCAAAACCACCAGGTACAATAAGATAATCGAAGTCTGATACCTTACATTCTGTAATAGGCTTTACATTGCCTCGGGCAATGCGTGCAGACTCAACCAATACATTTCGAGTTTCATCTTCTGAAACGTCTCCCGTTAAATGATTCACTACATGCATTTGAGCCTTATCTGGCGCAAAACATTGATAACCTACCCCAGCTTGTTCAATAGCTAAAAGCGTTAATACTGACTCATGAATTTCAGCGCCATCAAATACACCACAACCACTTAAAATCACTGCAACTTGCTTCATAATGTCCTCCTAGACCTCGCCGAGCCGACTTATTCTATTTTTGGCTATAAAACCATCAGCTGTTCAAAAAAAAGTCTTAATAACCAGTATTGGATTGCTAATTTCTTATGCTACATTATCTGACCAATTTGGTTAAACGAAAAAAATAAGTTCACCAAGTTATCCACATAAAAAGGAATGATGAGTTGCAGGTACGCAGTCCACACTCTTATTTTTCATTCCCTTATTTTTATTGCTTTACAGGACGATCTTTCTATTTACAAAGATCGTTAGTTTCGTTGTGCTTATTTTATTAGATCACAATCTTATCCACAGATGATCCCTTTATTTATGTTGCTATGCTCTATGGCGATCCACCAGCGCCTATGGCATGCTTGCGCCTTATTCTAAGCTTGGTTAATGCATAGCTATGACAGATTCGAAAAAGCCCCCTTTTATTCTAGTAGATGGATCATCTTATCTATTTAGAGCATTTCACGGATTGCCGCCCCTGACGAACTCAAAAGGTCAGGATACCGGTGCGATCTATGGTGTTGTCAACATGCTGAAAAGCTTGATTAGACAATACAATCCTACTCACATGGCAGTCATCTTCGATGCCAAAGGTAAAACGTTTCGCGACGATATTTATGAAGAATATAAAGCGAATCGCCCACCTATGCCGGAAGAGTTACGCAGTCAAATAGAACCATTGCACACCATCATTAAAGCGATGGGTTTACCTGTCATCGTTGAGTCTGGCGTTGAAGCCGATGATGTTATTGGTACCCTAGCCTGTCGCGCCACAGAACATGGTATTGATACTCTGATCAGTACTGGCGATAAAGACATGGCACAACTGGTCAACGAAAATGTCACCTTGATCAATACCATGACAAATCAGATTATGGACATTGAAGGGGTAAATACGAAATTCGGTATTCCACCAGAACTGGTTATCGATTTCTTAGCCCTTAAGGGTGACAAAGTCGATAACATTCCTGGCGTACCTGGTGTGGGTGATAAAAGTGCACAAGCACTATTAAATGGTATTGGTGGCATCAGTGCTATCTATGACAACCTTGATAAAATTGCCGACCTCTCGTTTAGAGGGAGCAAGACCATGGCAACTAAAATGCAAGAGTATGAAGAACAAGCTCGCCTGTCATACACCCTTGCCACGATTGCCATTGATTTAGATTTACAATACAAAATAGATGAGCTTTGCCCTACATCACCAGATAACGAAACCTTACAGTCGATGTTCGCAGAGTACGAATTCAAGCGCTGGCATACAGAAATTAGCGCATTGATCGCAAGTGATAGTAATGAACCTTCAAAAGCAGAAAATGGAAAAAGTACGTCTGACGCTAGCGATTCTGAATCTAACGATACTGACGTAGCACAGCCAGAAAGTAATATCGATAAGTCAGGCTATGATGTGGTGCTTGATGAAGCTACATTTGAGGCTTGGATAGAAAAGCTAAAAGCAGCGCCGCTTATTGCTGTTGATACTGAAACGACCAGTGTTAACTACATGGAAGCTGAACTTGTTGGTGTTTCTTTTTGCATCGAACCCGGAGCTGCGGCTTACGTGCCTGTTGCTCATGATTATCCCGATGCACCCACGCAGTTATCACGAGATTACGTACTTTCGGCATTGAAGCCTATTTTAGAGTCTGAAACCATCATTAAAGTGGGCCAGCACATTAAATATGACAAGAATGTACTCGCCCATTATGACATAACGCTAAATGGCATCGGCTTTGACACTATGCTGGAAAGCTATGTGTTAAACAGTACCGCGCAGCGCCATGATATGGACTCGCTAGCCCTAGCCTATTTAGGTCATAAAACAATTCACTTTGAGGAAATTGCAGGTAAAGGTGCCAAACAGCTTACTTTTAATCAAATTGGATTAGAAGAAGCAGGTCCTTACGCCGCTGAAGATGCTGATATTACTATGCGCCTTCATCAAGCAATATGGGCAAAACTAGAAAACGAACCCAAGCTTAAAGCACTATTGGTAGATGTTGAGGTGCCGGTTGCTTGTGTTTTATCTCGTATGGAACAGCAAGGTGTATTAATTGAAAGCCAACGGTTACGCCAGCAGAGCCAAGATTTAGCTACGCGTATTGCTGAGCTAGAAAAAGAAGTGCATGAAGAAGCCGGCGAAGTATTTAATTTAGGGTCGCCAAAACAGCTTCAACACATTTTGTTTGAGAAAATGTCGTTACCGGTTATTAAGAAAACCCCCAAAGGCGCCCCTTCTACTTCTGAAGAAGTATTACAAGAACTCGCCCTTGAGTTCCCGTTACCTAAAAAGTTAATGGAGTATAGAGGGTTAACCAAGCTTAAAAATACGTATACTGACAAACTCCCTAAAATGATTAATCATCGTACGGGTCGTGTTCATACTTCTTACCATCAAGCTATTACGGCAACGGGCCGCTTGTCGTCAACAGATCCTAACCTTCAAAACATTCCTATTCGAAATGAAGAAGGTCGTAAGGTAAGACAAGCATTTGTTCCACGTGAAGGTTACAAGATTGTTGCTGCCGATTATTCTCAAATTGAACTTAGAATAATGGCCCATTTGTCGGGCGATGAAGGTCTTCTTGATGCATTTGCTCATGGCAGAGACATTCACAAAGCGACCGCGGCAGAAGTGTTTGGGGTAACCCTTGACGAAGTGACGACGGAACAACGTCGTAGTGCTAAAGCTATAAACTTTGGTTTGATCTATGGAATGAGTGCCTTTGGCCTTGCTAAACAACTTAATATTCCACGTCACGAAGCACAAAAATACATGGACTTGTATTTTGAACGCTACCCGGGCGTACTTGAGTACATGGACAGCACCAGAGAAGGCGCTAAAGAAAAAGGCTACGTGGAAACTGTGTTTGGTCGACGCTTGTACCTACCCGACATAAAAGCCAGTAATGGCGCACGTCGCAAAGGAGCAGAGCGCGCGGCAATCAACGCACCTATGCAAGGTACAGCCGCCGACATCATTAAAATGGCCATGATAAAGGTTGATGATTGGATCACCTCACTTGAAAGTGACGACGTACTCATGATGATGCAGGTACACGATGAATTGGTATTTGAGATTAGAGAAGAACATCTAGAGGAACAAGTTAAAAATATCGTCAGCTTAATGGAGCAAGCTGCGGTATTAAATGTGCCGCTGATGGTTGAAGCGGGCGTGGGCGATAACTGGGATGAAGCTCACTAAAAAGTAATTAGATTACAGAAAACAGTGAGCAATAGCTCAAAAATGGGCAAGTTTGGTAATTTTATTACACTCTTACTTGCCTTTTTTCACCATTATTGTACCCTAATGCGTGTAGGGTACAGAGGTGAGAAATCTGTTTTCAAACCTTTGCTTTAACCCCGACAGATTTGTCGGGGTTTTTTTATGTCTGCAATAAATTTTCCAAATACTCAGAAAGAAAAAGTCCATTAAAATCTTAAACTTAAAACAAAGAACGAATCTTTTAGTATTTTAAAATGAACTAACCGAAATATGCACACTCTATATATTCGGTTTTTATGTGTTTTCTCTCAGTATTTTGGCCCTGCTTTTTAGCGGGGCTTTCTTTTATCTGGCCCTTTGTTTAGCTCAGTCGTTCAAACTGTTTATTTTATTCTGCGTCAGGTTTTTCTACATCAAGTGCCAACCACTTATTCAACACTTTTTCGAGTTCTGGCAATCCCTGACGATTTAAAGATGAGAAGGTATTTACCGTCACATCACCCATAAACGCCAGTGCAGCTTCCTGCGCCATAAGTAGCTGAGCCTTTCGCTTTCCTGATTTAAGCTTATCTGACTTAGTCAGTAAGGCTAATACAGGGATATTGGAATCTACTGCCCAGTGAATCAAATCTTGATCAAGATCTTTAAATGGGTGACGAATATCCATAAGCACCACTAAACCTTTAAGCGATTTACGCTTTTGAAGGTATTCACCTAATGCTTGTTGCCATTTATTTTTCATCGCAAGCGGTACTTGGGCAAATCCATAACCAGGCAAATCAACTAAACGACGATCTTCTTCAAGATTAAAAACATTGATGAGCTGTGTACGACCTGGTGTTTTACTGGTTCTTGCCAGGTTCTTTTGACGAGTGAGTGTATTCAACGCGCTCGACTTGCCCGCGTTTGAACGGCCAGCAAACGCTACCTCAATACCGCTATCATCTTTTAAATGGCGAATATCAGGTGCACTGGTAAAGAACTTTGCTTTGGTGTAATACGACATCTAGACTTACCTCAAATGCGTCATAACCCTAGAATTAAACTCTATTAATGATCTAAACCTGCTAAAAACCATAGTTTTATCATGGAATAGGTTTTTCTGACGCGTTAAATGTGTAAAATACGCATGATATCACGTATGTTACGCGAGCCGTTGGATCCATTTAAGAGATTTATTATGAAAAAACTGTGTTTGTTATTGTGTGTGTCTTTAGGTATTTCAGTTTCTGCGATGGCAGAAGGTGATGCTGAAGCCGGTAAAGCAAAATCTGCAGTATGTGCAGCATGTCATGGACCTGATGGTAACAGCATGATAGACATGAATCCCAAAATAGCAGGACAACACGAAAAGTATCTTGTTAAGCAATTAATGGAGTTCAAGCTTGCGTCACAGACAGGTGGCGAAGAAGGACGTAACAATGCCGTAATGAACGGTATGGCAGCCCCTCTTTCAGAACAAGATATGAAAGACTTAGCCGCTTACTTCTCTAGCCAAACACCTAAAGAAGGTGAAACGGCAGAGCAATACATTGAAGCTGGTCGCGCTTTATATCAAGGCGGTGATGAGTCTCGTGGCGTGACCGCATGTATAGCATGTCACGGTCCTAAAGGTAACGGAATGGGCTTAGCCGGCTTCCCTGATATCAGTGGCCAGCACGTAACCTATACTGCAGCACAATTAAAATCTTTCCGTGCAGGCGAGCGCCATAACGATATGAATGGCATGATGCGTGATATTGCGATGAAATTAACCGACGAAGATATCGAAATTTTATCTAATTATATCGCGGGCTTACACTAAGACTCTGAAAATATATGCGCATTTGTTAATTAATTGTTGCGTATAAAGTTGTATTTCATAATTATTCGTGTAGTCTATCGCAATAGTTTGTAGGTTTGTCTGAAACTCTACAGGCTAAATAACAGGAATAATAATAAAAATACAACACGGAAGATTGGATAAAGCGCCAAGAAGGCCAAGAACAAAATGAGCTCTGCTAAAACCAATAAAAAGGGGAGCCAAGCTGGGAAGCACAACTACACATAGAGGTGTAAATAACGGGAGAGGTGTCATCTGACACTCAAACAATGTAAGGTGATGGTGAAAGCCATCGCCTTTTTTCTTGCCTAAATTCACGTATTACCTAGCGTTTGTATTACGCATTATTCGGCAAACACGTACTTTTTCGTAGACCTTCAAGTTGTATTATCGCGAACAGACCCAACCGCATATTCACTTTCCGATGAATCATGCTTTATTGATGAAGAAGCTTTGAGCAATTCGCGCTATAATACGCCCTTTCAATCACTAAAAATTTGATACCTTTTATATATGGCAAGATCAAAAAAGTCTCGTAAAGTTGGACTCATTGGCGTCAGGAAAGATCCTGATCGTAAACCTGGGCAAAAACGTCTGGAGAGTACTCCTCGTCCAAAGAAGCATAAAGGTAAACCTGCTGGCAGCCGTCATAACGTTGAGCAAGGTGAGAACGGTACTTCTAAACGTCGTGAGAACCAAGACCCTCGTTTAGGCAGCAAGAAACCTATTCCTTTAGTTGTTAAGAAAACGACAATTACTACGCCGACTCAAAAGCAGAAATTCGCCACACCAAGCGAAGAGCTAGCGGCACTTGAAGCAGATCAGCGTTTAGCGTCATTGTTAGATAAGCTTGATGACGACAAGCAACTTACTAAAGAACAACAATCTTACGTTGATGATAAAATGGCACGCCACCGCATTCTTTGTGATTTGCTTGGCATCGTTGAAGACGATGATGAGGATGACGACGAAATGGATCCATTAGATGATTTGGACGCTATAGATATTAACGACTTTAAGAAATAGTAAGGCGGGCTCTGTTTTATGCTGTGGACAGTGTTAGTTATTGTGGCGCTATTAATTATAGTCGCACTTGGTTTTTATGCCGGTCGGTTGTTGTTCCAGCTAAAGCAACAAAACCAACGCCAGCAGAAAGTAAGAGACGAGCGTATAAAAACGATTAGCGAAAGTATTTACACTATCGCTAAGGCAATGGAGCAACAACAGTGCGACTTATCTGAAGGGGTTATTCGGATAGTTAATTTGTTGGGAGCATTACCTATTTTGTCTCCTCCAGATCATAAAGCGTCCTACCCTCATACTTATGCGTTATTCGTAGAAGTGAGCGGTTTTGCCGTGCTAGAAGATAGGCAGAAACTGTCTAAACAAGAAAAGCGTAAGCAAGACATAGCTAGAGAGCAGATTGAGTCAGATTATGAATCTAAAGTGTTAAGTGAAATGCCAGCAATAAAGGCGTATTGTCAGTCTATTACCTAGCCGGTTGCTATAATTTCAGTCCCCCCTTTAAAGGCGCTTCGTATGAAGCGCTTTTTTATTGGGTTTTATGTAGGGTTATCGTCTTGCTAGTTGACAGGTTTCTTCGTAACAATGACAGCCTGTAATATGGTCATTCACTATGCCTACCGCTTGCATGAATGCGTAACAAATGGTCTCCCCTACAAAGGAAAAGCCCTCTTTTTTCAGCGCTTTCGACATTGCTTTGGATTCAGCAGTAAAGGTAGGCGCTTCTTTAAAGTCTTTCCATTCATTGATAATAGTTTTACCGTTGGTAAACTGCCAAATAAAGTCAGAAAAACTTTGGCGTTTTTCGATGTTTAAATAGCCATGGGCATTCTTAATAATTGATGCGACTTTTAGCTTGTTGCGCACAATGCCTGGGTTTTGCAAGCATGCCGCTATTTCTTGCTCATCCATTTGAATTATTTTTGTAGGCTCAAAGTCATGGAAAGCAGCTTCATAATTGTCTTGTTTTTTTAAAATGGTTATCCACGACAATCCAGCCTGTTGACCGTCCAAACAAAGTTTAGCGAACAACTCTTTGCTATCTAAAACAGGTCGCCCCCACTGCTCATCGTGGTATTTTTGATATAGAAGGTCATCGCTCACCCAGCCACACCGATTCAATCCAGTTGATGTCATAATCTTAAATAGCCTCTTCAATCGACCTTTTAGTCATCTTTTAGCGGTTTTCATGGCGCTTTTTAACGCTTTACACCTACATACTATGCGTTACAAATTGTATACTATCCCACCTTTAAAGATACAGATAACCAATAAGCAGCGGATGTATGCAGAAATACGATATTAATACCTTTCAAGGTTTGATCCTTGCGCTTCAAGATTATTGGGCGCGTCAGGGGTGCGTAATCATTCAGCCCCTTGATATGGAAGTAGGTGCGGGTACCTTTCACCCAATGACATTTCTTCGCTCATTAGGCCCAGAGCCTATGAGCAGTGCCTATGTTCAAACTTGCCGTCGTCCTACTGATGGTCGTTACGGTGAAAACCCAAATCGCTTGCAACATTATTACCAGTTCCAAGTTATGTTGAAGCCTTCTCCTGACAATATTCAGGAATTGTATTTGGGTTCTTTGAAAGAATTAGGTTTCGATCCACTGGTGCATGACATTCGCTTTGTTGAAGACAACTGGGAGTCACCTACCCTTGGCGCTTGGGGCCTTGGTTGGGAAGTATGGCTTAATGGTATGGAAGTGACGCAGTTCACTTACTTCCAACAAGTTGGCGGTATTGAATGTAAGCCAGTTACGGGCGAAATTACTTACGGCCTAGAACGTTTAGCCATGTATGTACAAGGCGTAGATAGCATTTACGACTTAGTATGGGCTGATGGCCCTATGGGTAAAGTCACCTATGGCGACGTATTCCATCAAAATGAAGTAGAGCAATCTACCTATAACTTTGAATATGCCAACGTTGATGCCCTGTTCCGTACATTCGATGAATGTGAAGCAGCTAGCCAACTACTTATCGAGAAGAATTTACCACTACCTGCCTACGAGCAAGTCATGAAGGCATCTCATGCATTTAATATGCTAGATGCTCGCCATGCTATTTCAGTGACAGAACGTCAACGCTACATTTTACGTGTGCGTACTCTTGCAAAAGCATGTGCTGAAAGTTATTTCCAGAAGCGTGAAGCGCTTGGTTTCCCACTTTGTAATAAGGAGTCTTAAGGGTGCGAACAGAGAATTGTTTGATAGAGCTTGGAACAGAAGAGCTTCCACCTAAAGCGCTTAAGTCTCTTGGCGAAGCCTTTGCACAGCAATTTGAGGCAGCACTTAGCGCTGCTGAGCTTAGTTTTACCAGCGTAAGCTGGTTTGCAGCACCACGTCGCTTAGCTGTTTATGTTTCTGCGTTGGCTGAAAGCCAAGCTGATAAAACGGTAGAAAAACGCGGCCCTGCTGTAAGTGCCGCTTTTGATGCAGATGGCAACCCTACTAAAGCCGCTCAAGGTTGGGCCCGTGGTAATGGTATTAGTGTAGAAGATGCTGAACGCCTTGTTACCGACAAAGGTGAATGGCTGTTGCACAAAGCGCACGTGCCAGGCAAACAGATTGGCGAGTTACTAGCGTCTTTACTTAACCAGGCTATTGCTAAGCTTCCTATCCCTAAAGCGATGCGTTGGGGTAATTACACTACGCAATTTATTCGCCCAGTTCATACCCTTACGGCGCTGTATGGCAGTGAAGTAGTGAACTTAACCGCGTTAGGCTTAGCAAGCGGAAGGACTATTCAAGGTCATCGCTTCCATGGTGAAGCGCGTTTTGAGCTAGACCATGCTGACAACTACGCAAGTGCCTTGGAAGCGCATTACGTGGTAGCTGATTTTACCGCGCGTAAAGACAAGGTACGTGAGCAACTACAAACTGCTGCTGATGCGCTTTCGCTTACACCTGATTTTAACGAAGACCTGCTTGAAGAAATTGCTTCATTGGTTGAATGGCCGGTAGTGATGCAAGCAAGCTTTGAAGAAGGCTTCTTAGCGGTGCCTAAAGAAGCGCTTATTTACACCATGAAAGACGATCAGAAATATGTGCCATTGCTTGATAGCGAAGGTCAGCTTTCTAACACGTTCTTATTTGTCAGTAATATTGAAAGCCAAGATCCTATTCAGGTAATAAGCGGAAATGAAAAAGTTATTCGCCCTCGCCTAGCTGATGCTGAGTTCTTCTTTAACAGTGATAAAAAGACATCACTTGAAAGCAGACTTGCCAGCCTTGAGAGCGTGCTTTTCCAAAAGCAATTAGGAACACTTAAAGAAAAATCTGAACGTATTTCTGCGCTATCTGGTTTTATTGCGTCACAAATCGACGCGAATGAAGCCCTTGCGGCTCGTGCAGGTTTACTTGCTAAAACTGATTTGATGACCAACATGGTAATGGAATTCCCAGACGTACAAGGCGTTATGGGTAAATACTATGCGTTAAATGATGGTGAAGATGCGGCGGTTGCTGAAGCGCTTTACGAACAGTATATGCCTAGATTTGCCGGTGACGCTTTGCCTTCACCAGGCGTTAGTGCTGCATTAGCGCTTGCTGACAAGCTAGATACGCTGGTTGGAATTTTTGGTATAGGTCAATTACCGAAAGGTGACAAAGACCCGTTCGCGTTACGCCGTGCCGCTATTGGTGTGCTACGTATTATCACCGAGCTTTCACTGCCTCTAGACCTTGAAGTGCTTGTTGCTAAAGCGGGTGAAGTTTACGGAGATAAGCTTTCTAATCAAGACTTCCAAGCACAGGTTGTCGACTTTGTACTAGCAAGATTTGTCGCGGTGTTGCAAGACCAAGGTATCGCTATTGATGTTATTCAAGCGGTTTCAGCAAGACGCCCTACTCAGCCAAGCGATTATGTGGCCCGTGTAAACGCCGTAGCAGAGTTTAAACAACTTGAAGAAGCCCAAGCATTGGCAGCAGCTAATAAGCGTGTTGCGAACATTCTAGCTAAGCAAGGTGTTGATAGCAGCGTTAATGCATCTATCGATGAATCTTTGTTAAGTGAAGACGCTGAAAAGGCACTTTATAGCGCGCTAATGTCTGCTGAATCTGTGGTAACTTCCGCTGTTACTACTCAAGATTACACTAAGATACTTTCTACTATGGCTACACTACGAAGTGCCATTGATAGTTTCTTCGATGACGTAATGGTAATGGCAGAAGATGACGCGGTTAAACAAAACAGACTTGCGTTGTTATCGCTTTTAAGGCAACTTTTCCTTACTACCGCAGACATTTCCCTGTTGGCGAAGTCTTAAATTAGTTTGGTAAGTAAGCTATAGACTACAAACGCTCAACATCTGTTGGGCGTTTTTTATTGGAGTTAATGTGAATAGAACCCTTTTAGTCATTATTTTTTCGCTTTTTGTTTCTGCCTGTTCAAGCACTAGTGGGTTTTCTATCCCCGAGGTAGCCCAACCCGCGCCAAAAATACAGTTCGAAAATTTGTATCTTCGAGGCGTATTTAATTGGTGGGAAGCCACATCAGCCTATCAATTTAAAAAAGATAGTAACGGTTGGTATGTCAATGTAGAGCTTATCGCTGATGGACAACCCTATGACTTTCGTTTGTCTGATGCTATTTGGACACCGAGTCAAAGTTGTGGAGGTAATTACAAGGGTCAGCCGGTCATGGTAAGTACTAAGATATTTTTAGTCTGTAAACAAGGTTCTGAGAACCTACAATTTACCCCCTCTAATACCGGTATTTATCGTTTTCAGATTGCGCCTGCAGACGACAATGAAGTGAGTTTGGTGATAACTCGAACGCAGTAAGGTTTGGTTCCTAGCTGCTTATATGTCGCTTATACATAGCGCTACAAATTAGAAAAGAGTAGGTATCAAACCCTACTCTTTTTTTTGACCTAGCCTTTTTGCATTAGCGTATTATCTTTTTAATTAACGCTGATTAAGGCTCTCAATCGTCACTACGTTGCCTAATTGTCTTTGCTTAACCACATCTCCCGCCATGGCATCATTATCGAATTTTTAAAAGACATAGCGCGGCGTTATTTTGTCTTCATGACCATCATAACCCGATGCAATATCGTCCTCTTCTGTAAGGTATATTATTTTCCACCTCACACTCACTTTGCCCCACTCCATATACTTCAGGCGCGACTCTGTGAGTACTACAGAGGTTTTCTTGTGGCATTTTTTTGGGGGGGGTAGCAAGTCAATCGGCAGGTAATCTGTTGTAGGAGGATATCCTAAGGCCACAAGTCTAGGTGTAAGTGTAAATATTGCGTATGTTAGGTGGGGTTTAACAATAAAAAAGCCCGGATCCTTTCTAAAGAAGCCAGGCTTTTTCTTTATCTTTTCACACTAATCTAACGTGTGGGGTCATTGACCTCTTACACGTCTAAATTTTCTACTCTTAACGCGTTAGCTTCAATGAAGTTTCTTCTTGGTTCTACTTGGTCACCCATTAGCGTAGTAAACAACTGGTCACACGCTATAGCATCTTCAATTTTAACTTGAAGCATTCTACGACCTTCAGGATCCATGGTGGTTTCCCAAAGCTGGCTTGGGTTCATCTCACCTAGCCCTTTATAGCGCTGAATGTACTGACCACGTTTAGCTTCACTCATTAACCAATCTAGTGCTTCTTTAAATGACTCTACAGGCATTTTACGATCACCACGTTGTATAAACGCATTTGCGCTCATCATGTCGTTAATCGCCAAATTAAGCTCTTTAAGACGCTGATATTCAGTAGACTCAATAAAGTCGTGACCAATTACGTATTCGTAATCGATACCATGCATACGCATGATAATGGTGATATAGAACTCGCTAAGTTCGATGTCTCTGCGAATTTCATAGCGGTATGTTGCGCCATCATTTTCACGTTCAGTAAGCTGTGCAACAAAGTGTTCAGCTACGTTTGCTAGTGTGCTTTCATCTTTTAAATCTTCTAGATTCAATGTAGGCGTATAAATCATTCTATAAAGAATAGAGGAAGGCATTAAACGCTTCATGCGCGTAATCATCTTCTCTGCTGATTGGTATAAGGTTACCAATTGCTCTAACGCTACACCGCTAATACCTGGGTCATCATCACTGGTGTGCAGAGATGAACCATCAATTGCGATAGAAGTCAGGTATGCCGTTAACGCATCATCATCTTTCAAATACTGCTCTTGCTTACCTTTTTTCACTTTATAAAGTGGCGGCTGTGCAATATAAATATAACCACGTTCGATGATTTCTGGCATTTGACGATAGAAGAATGTCAGTAGCAATGTACGAATGTGCGAGCCATCCACATCAGCATCCGTCATGATAATAATGCTGTGATAACGTAGTTTTTCTGGGTTATATTCGTCGCGGCCAATACCGCAGCCTAGTGCAGTGATTAGCGTGGCAACTTCTTGTGAAGAAAGCATTTTGTCAAAACGTGCTTTCTCAACGTTTAATATTTTCCCTTTAAGCGGAAGAATAGCTTGGTTCTTACGGTTTCGTCCCTGCTTGGCAGAACCGCCAGCAGAGTCCCCTTCCACTATATATAGTTCGCTTAGTGCAGGATCTTTTTCCTGACAATCAGCAAGCTTACCCGGTAAACCAGCTAAGTCTAACGCGCCCTTACGGCGAGTCATTTCACGTGCTTTACGTGCTGCGTCACGAGCTCGTGCAGCATCGATAATCTTACCTGCAATAATTCTACTTTCGGCAGGGTTCTCAAGTAAGAACTCAGCAAGTTTTTCGTTCATTGCTGATTCAACTGCTGTTTTCACTTCTGATGAAACCAGCTTATCTTTAGTTTGAGATGAGAATTTAGGGTCAGGAACTTTCACTGATACAACAGCCGTTAAACCTTCACGCGCATCATCACCGCTCGTGTTAGTTTTGGCCTTTTTGTTCATACCCTCTTTTTCCATGTAGTTATTAAGCGTTCTTGTTAACGCACCACGGAAACCGGCTAAGTGAGTACCACCGTCTCTTTGAGGAATGTTGTTAGTAAAGCAGTAAATGTTTTCTTGGAAGCCATCATTCCACTGCATAGACACTTCTACTGAAATACCATCTTCTTGTTCATGCGTAAAATGGAAAACCTTCTGGTGAACAGGTGTCTTCTTTTGATTCAAGTATTCAACAAAAGCTTTAATTCCACCTTCGTACATGAAGTGATCTTCTTTACCGTCACGCTCGTCTTTCAATCGAATTGAAATACCAGAGTTAAGGAAAGATAACTCTCTTAAACGTTTAGCTAGAATATCGTAATGAAATAAGGTGTTAGTAAAGGTATCTGAGCTTGGCCAAAAGCGAACACTAGTACCTGTTTTATCAGTTTCACCAATGACAGCTAAAGGCGCTTGAGGAACACCATGTTGATATTCTTGTTCGTGTGTTTTGCCTTCACGACGAATACGAAGCTTCAACTTGCTCGATAATGCGTTTACTACTGAAACACCAACGCCGTGTAGTCCGCCAGATACTTTATAAGAGTTATCATCGAACTTACCGCCAGCATGCAGAACTGTCATAATAACTTCAGCCGCAGACACACCTTCTTCTTCGTGCACTGCAGTTGGAATTCCTCTACCGTCATCGTATACAGAAACAGAGCCATCTGTGTGTATTTGCACAACGATTTCTGAACAGTGTCCAGCCAATGCTTCATCTATCGAGTTATCAACAACCTCGAAAACCATGTGGTGAAGTCCTGTACCATCGTCCGTGTCACCGATATACATACCAGGACGCTTTCGTACGGCGTCTAATCCTTTAAGTACCTTGATACTGGACGAGTCGTAATTATTCTGTTCTGACATACTAGGTTTTACTCCTCTTTCACGCTTCCATGTTCCACGTGAAACATTTTCTTTTCGTTATATTTTTGTATGAATTCAAGCTGCGAAGATTCAATTGCAGTAACGAAAACCTGCGTATCCATATCCAACAGCCCGTCTATAAATAACTCACGTTTATCGGCGTCAAGTTCTGCGCCTACATCATCTAACAAGAAGATACTCTTCCTGTTAGTTAAAGTATTAAATAGTTCTGTTTGCGCCATTTGCAGCGCCGCAACAGCCATTCTAAGCTGCCCACGTGATAATAACTCTTGGGCATTAACCCCATTAACTTTTAGCTTAATATCAGCCTTATGGGGGCCAGAAGTTGTATGACCTATTTTACCATCATACTCACGTTTTTTAACTAAGCTTTCTGCTAAAGACGCATCTTTTTCCCATCCTTTGTAGTAATTAAGGGAAACTTCGTACTCAGCTAGAAATGTTGTCGCATATTTTTCAAAAATAGGCGTCAGTTTTGATATATAGTCTTCTCGTTTTATCGACAGCGCTTCTGCCCGCTCTAAAAAACATTGTTCCCAATACTGGTTTTGTGGTGCCGACAAATCAGACTGCTGTTTCAATAGTGCATTACGGTGCTTAAGAAATTTTGAAAACTGTACTGACAGCATTTGGAAGTCATGTTCCACGTGAAACAATCCCCAATCACAAAATCGTCTACGTTCAGAAGGCGAACCTAAAATGAGGTCAGTACTTTGGGGTGTAAACAGTTGAACGGGTACTAGACTGACTAAGTCAGAAAGTTTATTTGAATGCTCACCGTTAATACTACATGTGAATGTGTCGTTTCTTCTACGCTGAAAGCCTACGTTTAACGTTTCACTTTCTTCGTTTTTGCAGCTAGCAAATACACTAAACTCCTCTTCCCCCGTCTTAATAACAGATGTGTGTTTATTAGTACGAAAGGAGCGGCCAAAACCTAAATAGAAAATGGATTCAACCAGTGATGATTTTCCACTGCCATTTACACCGCGGATAATTGTTAACGCAGGAGAAGGTGAAAGATTAGCAGATGAAATGTTACGGAAGTTCGTAAGCTGGACTTTGTCCAGTTTCATAAGAGGACTCGGTAAAAAGGACGGTAATAAGAGATAAACAGCAGCGATGGAAGAAAACGATTAATCGTAACCACCATCGCCGATAGATAATGAAATATATTAATAATTACAGACGCATTGGCATAATGACATAAAGTGCAGCATCGTCAGCAGCATCTTCAATCAATGCACTCGCATTAGAATCAGACAAACTGATTTTCACATCGTCAGACCCTAGCGAATTCAATACATCAATAAGATAAGCGACATTGAACCCAATTTCTAAATCGTCGCCTTGGTAGCTTACATCTACAATTTCTTCGGCTTCTTCTTGCTCTGGGTTATTAGCTGTAATTTTCAGTTCACCAGAAGAAAGATTTAAACGAACCCCACGAAACTTTTCATTAGATAAAATGGCTGCTCGTGAAAACGCGTCTTTCAGTACCGCTTTACTGGCAATAATTTCTTTATCACCATCTTGAGGTAGTACACGACGATAATCAGGGAATCGGCCATCTACAAGTTTAGAGGTGAAGATGAAGTCGTTTGAAAAAATACGTAAATGGTTTGCGCCTATTTGTACTTTTAATGACTTATCGTCTTCAGTGATCAAACGAGATATTTCAAGCACACCCTTACGAGGAATAATAACTTGTCGGGCAGGAAGCGTGGTCTCATAGCTTAAACGACATAGTGCTAGACGATGACCGTCAGTTGCCACAGTGCGAATAATATTTTCTTCCGTCTCTAAAGACATACCGTTCAAATAATAGCGGACATCTTGTTGCGCCATTGAAAAACTTGTTGAATCAATCAAGCGCTTCATATCGCTACAAGTGATCTCAAACTCTACTTCACCTTCCCAATCTTCTAGATTTGGATAATCGTTGGCTGATAAAGTAGATAGAGTGTAACGACCACGCCCTGCTTTTATCAGCGCTTTGTTAACATCTATAGAGAAATGAACATCGGTGCCTTCAGAAATACCTCGAATAATATCGAAGAGCTTCTTAGCAGGAACGGTGATTTCGCCTTCGGTGAACTCCCCTTCCAACTTAACGCTAGAAATGAGCTCAACCTCTAAATCTGTACCTGTTAGCCATAGTGCGTCTTCACTAACTTTAATGAGCACGTTAGAGAGAATAGGTAATGTGTGTCTACGCTCTACAGCCCCCGATACCAGCTGAAGGGGTTGTAAGAATTGTTCGCGGCTTATACTAAATTTCATTGCTGTGCTATCTCGCCTCTAAAGGTCATTTTTAGGAAGACAAAGTCCGAATGAGGTTCTTATAGTCTTCTTTTATATCATGACTTTCTTCTCTAAGCTGCGTTATTTTTCTGCAGGCATGAAGTACCGTTGTATGGTCTCGACCACCAAAGGCATTTCCTAACTCAGGCAAACTATGATTGGTTAGCTCTTTCGCTAATGCCATCGCCACTTGTCTGGGCCGTGCAACACTTCGACTTCTTCGCTTAGATAAAATGTCAGCAACTTTAATCTTATAATAATCTGCCACAGTTTTCTGAATATTATCAACCGTAACTAATTTTTCTTGAAGCGCTAATAAATCTCTTAGGGCTTCACGTACAAAATCGATGGTTATCGGGCGACCGGTGAAGTTAGCGTTGGCAATCACTCGATTCAGTGCCCCTTCTAACTCACGAACATTCGAACGCAATCGTTTAGCAATAAAGAAAGCAACTTCATTAGGCAAGTGAATACGGTTCTCGGCAGCTTTACGCATTAAGATGGCAACTCGAGTCTCTAATTCAGGGGGTTCTATAGCAATGGTTAAACCCCAACCGAAACGAGACTTAAGACGGTCCTCTACCCCATCAATTTCTTTAGGGTACCTATCAGACGTAAGTATGATTTGCTGATTACCTTCAAGTAACGCATTAAAGGTATGAAAGAATTCCTCTTGAGAACGTTCTTTATTAGCAAAGAATTGAATGTCATCAATTAATAACGCATCCACTGAACGGTAGAAGCGTTTGAAGTCTTCTATCGCATTATTTTGTAGTGCCTTAACCATATCTTGAACAAAGCGCTCAGAGTGCATATACACAATTTTGGCATTTTCATTATTCGCGACAATGCCATTACCTACTGCATGCAATAAGTGGGTTTTACCTAAACCAGTTCCGCCATAAATAAATAACGGATTATAAGAACTACCCGGGTTATTCGCTACTTGCGTAGCAGCGGCACGAGCCAATTGGTTAGATTTACCTTCTACGAAATTATCGAACTGATAAGTCGGGTTAATATTACTTTTATGCTTGGCCGCTTCTGGGATCGGGATCACTTTAGGCTGCTGAGGCGCAGATCGCATTGTGTTAGATCCAGCACTTCGTTGATCATACTGTCTATTGTCATGATTAGACGCAGAGTGGCTTTGCTGACTGTAGCCCGTTTGGGGCATGGCAGAGCGGGCACTCGCCTGAACAGGTGATGGCGCAGTATTGTTGTTATTATCAATAGATTGCTGATCGATTCCCGCTTGCCCAGTCTTATTTCCTGACGATCGTCCTGAATATGGGTTAGACGATTGACCTGAACCTTGGCTAAATGACTGACTAGGTGCTTGGTTATACGATTGACTAACAGCTTGGCCTTGGTTTTCGTTGTGCCCCTGATTTTGGTTTTGAGCTTGCTGCGGCGCAGGTGAAGCAGCAGCTCTACTGCGGCTCAAGCTTTCTCTACTCATAACATCAAGACGTAACTGAGGTGCATTTGGACCTGCAAATTCCCGCAGTAACCCGGTAATATTATCAAGATACTTATCTCTTACCCAATCAAGAATAAAACGGTTAGGGGCAAATAAAGCCACAACACCTTCTTCCTCTTGAGGAACCAAAGGTCTGATCCACATACTAAATTGTTGCGTGGGTAATTCTTGACGCAAACGTTCAAGACATTGATTCCATAAAGACATGTAAGTTACTTAGCTCCGGTAACTCGCAAATAACAACCAATACAAAGAAACAGGCACCGAAATGCGCGCCAAGAAGAAAAATCAGGCGGATGTATATTGTTGGGTAGCAGCGAGAATTTGTTTTATCGTTTTAATAGCTGTGGATTATCTTACTTTATCAACAAAAAGTAAATGGCGATCTTTGGAGATCATTAGGATCAAGCTCGTAACTAGCTGATAAATATGAAAAGACTGCTTATTCGAAAATGTGCTTAATTTAGCTAAAATTAGAATTAAAATACGTATTTTTAAATGAGATCGCAGCCTAAATGCGGTACTTAACGGCGTAAAATTTAAAAAACTGTGGATAAAACGCCAATTATAACCAGCTTATTCACAGTTAAAATTATCGCGACTGATTAGCTTTTAAGCCTTATCAGCAAACTTTGTTCACAATTTCTACCGAAATAATGGATTATTGATTGACAGTAGCCCCCGAGATCTCTAGAATTCAGCGTCCTTTTTCGATGGGCTTTTCTGGTGATAAGCACAACTTACTCTGGCAACAGAATAAAGTGTTTACCAAAAACGCCTATGTTTAATTAAATATAAGTGAGACTTTGGTCATGAAAAGAACATTTCAACCGAGCAATTTGAAGCGTAAGCGTTCTCACGGTTTTCGTGCACGTATGGCGACTAAAAATGGTCGTAAAATACTAGCAGCTCGCCGTGCAAAAGGCCGCGCTCGTCTTTCTGCTTAAGCTTAAGTAGAAAGCACCTAAAGTGGGCGAAAATCATTTTTCACGGGAGTTACGTCTGTTAACTCCCACCCACTTTACCTATGTGTTTGATAATGCAATTCCAGCTGTATCTCCCTCGTTTACCATCCTTGCAAGAACCAATACTCTACCATCTCCACGTTTAGGCATTACACTTGCCAAAAAGCGCATTCGTAAAGCTCACGACCGTAATCGTTTAAAACGTCTAATTCGTGAAAGTTTTCGCCATAAACAACATGATCTCCCAAATGTGGATATTATCGTAATTGGTAAATCTGGTGCTGATAAACTTAGCAATCAAGAGATTTTCGCAACGATGGATAAGCTATGGAAAAAATTAGCCAAACGTTGCAACGCGTCTTAATCGCGATACCACTGATACTCATAAAACTGTATCAATGGTTTATATCTCCTATTTTAGGACAACGCTGTCGTTTTCATCCATCATGTTCTTGGTATGCTATTGAAGCATTAAAAACACATGGATTAGTAAAAGGCGGTTGGCTATCAATCAAACGCATATTAAGATGCCATCCTTTGCATGCCGGTGGTTACGACCCAGTACCGGAAAAACAACAAGATAAACACTCAAAATAAAGAGACCTATATGGAATCGCAACGTAGTTTTCTGATAATTGGCCTAGCGCTGGTCAGCTTTTTGCTTTGGCAACAATGGCAAAAAGAATACGGACCTCAACCTGTACAGCAAGTACAAACTGAGCAAGCCGAACAGGTATCACAAGGTGTGCCATCATTTGATGAAGCGCAATCTGAAGATGTGCCTACCGGTGATAGCGTACCTGCAGCTAAACCAATGGCTAGCGCATCAAATGCTAACCGCATTATCGAAGTTAAAACTGATGGCTTAGACCTTCGCATCGACTTATTGGGTGGCGACGTTATTACCGCCGACTTATTGAAGTTTCCAGTTACCCAAGGCTCTGATGAACCTTATAGCTTATTACGTTCAGGTAACAACCTATATGTAGCGCAAAGTGGTCTTATTGGTGCTAATGGCCCAGATGCTAGCAGCAGTGGTCGCCCTGTTTATCGTACCGACAGCAATTTCTACGAGATGACCGGTGATACGCTAGAAGTACCTTTGGTATGGAAAAACGACCAAGGACTTACTGTTACCAAAACGTTCATCTTCAAAAAAGACCATTACAACGTTGCGGTAAATTATACGGTTCAGAATAACTCAGGTGCTGCGGCTAATGTGCAGCAGTATGCACAACTGAAACAAGTTATTGATGCGGAAGACGATGGCAACATGTTTATGCCTACCTATCGCGGCGCAGCGTATTCAACCGAAGAAGACCGTTATCAAAAATACACCTTTGATGATATTGCAGATGACAAGTTGCGTGAAACGACCAAGGCTGGCTGGGCTGGTATGCTAGAGCACTATTTTGTTTCTGCTTGGGTACCACCACAAGATCAAGTTAACACCATTTACTCGCGCAATATTTCAAATCAATACGCGGTTATCGGTGTATTGATGCCTGCGGCAGTGGTTAATACCGGCGAAGCAAAAACGTTGTCTAGCACCCTTTATATGGGTCCAAAAGATCAAGACAAGTTAAAAGAGATCGCCCGCGGATTAGATTTAACCGTCGATTACGGCATTTTGTGGTGGATATCGCAATCACTGTTTTCTTTGCTTACGTTCCTTCACAGCTTGGTGAATAACTGGGGTGTGGCCATCATCTTAATAACTATCGTAGTGAAAGGTGCTATGTACTGGCTGACTAAGAAGCAATACGAGTCTATGGCTCGCATGCGTAACTTAGCGCCTAAAATGCAACAACTTAAAGACCGTTTTGGCGATGACAGACAAAAAATGTCTCAGTCGATGATGGAGCTTTACAAGAAAGAAAAAGTTAACCCAATGGGTGGTTGCTTACCGCTCGTACTTCAAATGCCAATATTCCTAGCACTCTATTGGGTGTTAATGGAAAGTGTTGAATTACGCCATGCAGACTTCGCATTGTGGATCACTGATTTATCAGTGAAAGACCCGTACTTTGTATTGCCTATATTAACGGGCGCAAGTATGTACTTGTTGCAGAAACTACAACCTACAACGATTACGGACCCTATGCAGCAGAAGATAATGCAGTTCATGCCTGTGGCAATGAGTGTGTTCTTCCTATGGTTCCCAGCAGGTCTAGTATTATACTGGTTAGTAAGTAACATCATTACGTTAGTACAAGCCAAAATGATATATGCTTCTATGGAGAAGCGGGGAATTAAATAGCAACGTCTATTTCTTTTATAATAAACAGCCCGCCAATTGCGGGCTGTTTTGTCTACGAGGATAAATTAACTATGCCATCATTTGATATTGTGTCTGAAATCAATATGGAAGAAGTGCGTAACGCCACTGAAAATGCTCACCGAGAACTTGCCACACGTTTTGATTTTCGCGGTATTGAAGCGAGCTTTGAATACAAAGAAAAAACTGTGGTAATGAAAGCGGAAGCTGAATTCCAGTTGCAGCAAATGGAAAGTATGTTTAGAACCGCATGTTCTAAACGAAACCTAGATACTTCTTTTATTGATATGAAGCCCTTTGATGCTAACGGCAAAACCTATCGTCAAACGATTGCTTTTAAAGAAGGCATAGAACAGCCTATTGCGAAGAAGATCGTAAAAATAATTAAAGACGCGAAAATTAAAGTACAAACGGCTATTCAAGGTGAAGAACTTCGAGTAACCGGTAAAAAGCGTGACGATTTACAACAAGCCATGGCCTTGGTTAAATCATCAGATTTAGGTCAGCCTTTTCAATTTAAGAACTTTCGCGACTAAAATATGGATTCACATATCATCACAACCGATACCATTACCGCTCAAGCCACTGCCCCTGGGCGCGGTGGTGTTGGAATAGTGCGGGTTTCAGGTCCCTACGCAAGGGCTATCGCTGAGGTATTAGTTCCCACAGCGCTAACGCCAAGATTGGCGACCTATACCCCGTTTGTCGATAGCCAACAAAACGTTATCGACCAAGGTATCGCGCTGTTCTTCAAAGGGCCTAATTCATTTACGGGCGAAGATGTATTAGAACTACAAGGTCATGGCGGCCAGGTTGTGATGGATATGCTTATTGACGCAGTGTTATCCACTGGCAAGGCGCGATTAGCCAACCCAGGTGAGTTCAGTGAACAAGCCTTTATTAACGACAAGCTCGATTTAGCGCAAGCTGAGGCTATCGCTGATTTAATAGATGCCAGCTCTAAACAAGCGGCAAGAAGCGCGCTACGTTCTTTACAGGGCGAGTTTTCAACCCAAATTCAAACCTTATCCGATCAAATCGTTCATTTACGCATGTACGTTGAAGCCGCAATCGACTTTCCTGAAGAAGAAATTGATTTCTTATCTGATGGCAAAGTGTCTGGTGACTTAGCCGCCATACTTGCGCATCTTCAAGTGGTACGAGAGCAAGCCAAACAGGGAAGCCTGCTTAGAGAAGGGATGCAGGTGGTTATTGCCGGGCGCCCTAATGCGGGTAAATCAAGTTTACTTAATGCCTTGGCTGGCCGGGATAGCGCCATAGTCACCGAGATTGCAGGTACTACCCGTGATGTATTAAAAGAGCATATTCACATTAACGGTATGCCGGTACATATCATTGATACCGCTGGTCTTCGTGATAGCCCTGATAAAGTAGAAAAAATTGGTATTGAGCGAGCCTGGCAAGCTATTAGCGAAGCCGATCACGTACTGTTTGTTACCGATTCAACCACTACCGACATAGCAGATCCCTATAAAATTTGGCCTGAATTTATGGCGCGCTTACCAGAGGGTATTCCTACCACGGTAATCAAAAACAAAGCGGATTTAAGCGACTTACAAGTAGGCCTGAATCAAGTGAAAACAGAACATGGCGACATTCCCGTTCTTAATATTTCAGCAAAACAAAGCGACGGTATAGATACCCTTCGGGATCATTTAGCCAAAACCATGGGTTTCGACACTACCACTGAAGGGCAATTCATCGCCCGTAGACGTCACCTAGATGCGTTGGAAAAAGCCTACGAATATGTGGTGATAGGCGAACAACAACTTCATGATGCTATGGCCGGTGAATTACTTGCAGAAGAACTTCGATTAGCCCATCAGTCATTATGTGAAATCACTGGTGAATTCACCTCAGACGACTTACTTGGTAAGATATTTTCATCTTTCTGCATTGGTAAATAATTGATGACAACGCACTACGAAATAATTGTGGGTACCATGCTCGGCGCTTCAGAATATGTAGCCGAAGCTATCGCGAAAACACTTGAACAGCAGGGCAATACTTTCACTATTCATCTTGAACCAACGCTTAGCGACGTTAATAAAGATTCAACATGGATAGTGTGTACATCAACCCATGGTGCCGGTGAACTACCTGATAATATCCAACCTTTTACGAAATCGTTAAAAGGCGCAGATTTGAATGGCGTGAATTTCTATGTGATTGGTTTAGGTGACACTAGTTACGATACCTTCTGCCATGGCGCAAAAGAGATAGAAACCGCGATGAAAAATACCGGCGCTACCCTTCTTGCCGCGCCCATACACATTGATGTGTTAGAACACCCTATTCCAGAAGATGAAGCGGTAGCCCGCTTTGAAAGCACGCTGGAAACTGCATGAGCACCACGCTAACGCAAGCTGAACTCGCGGTACTGCAATCGCCATTATCTAACGATTGCCGCGTACTTTACTTGCTTGGCTTACGCCCAACAGCCAATACGGCGTCAACGGCAACTGCCCCTATCGATTATAAGTTCTTACTGTCGCTATTAAACGGCGAACAAAAAGACCTCCCCTATCAACGTGGTCGGCAAATCAATAGCCTGTTGAAACAGCTTGAACTTGTTGGGCTGGTGGTTTTTCCAGAAGCGTTGGATTTAGAGCATTCTATCAATGGCAAAGCCCTACTTCTGCCCTTAATAAATAATGCACAATCGAATTTTGATGCCCTGCATAAATCCCATTTTGCTATTTCAGCAGCTTGGAAACCAAACAAGGATCTATTCTTAGAAATGGCTTCTCTACTCGGTATTATTGATACTGAATATGATGACAATGAAGTTGGAGAATTCATTTCATACTGGCTTGGCAGGCCTGGAACGATACTTAGTGAATTCCAGTGGACACAAAAATTCGCACACAATATTAAACATAAACGCGTAGCCGCGGGCTATTCTCCTGTAAGAAAAGTAGGAAATCAGCAAGTGAAAGTTGCAGCTGGTATCGAAGCGGATGATAATGCAAGAAAGCTGGTGGAAAAATACGCCACATCGACAAAGAAGAACTAACGCTATGGATCGAATTACAGACAAAATTGCGAATCTTGCAAAGGCACTTAACAAGCCTTCAGAGCCTAGTGATGAATATATCGATTACGCAACGCTTAGAAAGCAATATGAGAACCAAGCAAACCAAGAGATTGGTCAACTACAACAGCGCTCTAAAAAAGCGCGTGTAGAAGCCATTCATGGGCGTTCTGATCTAAATCCAAAATGGACATTCGCTAATTTAATTGAAGACAGTGACGATGTTATTGAAGCAGTATCTATCGCTCAGTCTTTCATTGCCGCCCACGATGATCCAGCATGGCGCCAAAGCGGCTCACACATGATGTTATTCTACGGCGATTATGGCCGAGGTAAGTCTCATATTGCAGGTGCGATCGCCCATCAACTCATAGAACAATATGAGATTTCCGTGTTGTATAGGCAGCTTTCAACCCTATTGGAAATGCGTTATTCCTCTTACGATTTTAGTGCCACAGACAACATAGGCCAGAAATTTAGAGAAGCAAACCAGGAACTACTTGAAGTCGATTTGCTCATTCTTGATGAAGTGTGTGTGAATGAAACCGTACTTAAAAAGAATACGCAAAGCTGGTTAGGCAACTTATTGCGGCAACGATTGGTGAATAAAAAGAACTGTATCTTGATCACTAACCACAGTTTAGGCGAGCTAGAGCACGCTATGGGGCGCTATTGCTTTGAGTCAGTCAAAGAATACGATACTTACAAAGTACGCTTTCAAGGGCCAAGTAGACGTGAAGGCTTAACCCAAGATGAAGCCGAAGCACAGAATATCACACCAAGATATCAACCTAATCAGGTACGCTAAACCAAAAGCCACAGGCAGTAAGCGTTAAAAGATCATTAAATCCCCCCTCGTGATTCTCTAAAAGAGTGTCATTAATGATGATCATTACTCCCTTGTGGCACTAATTTTTCTGTTTCCTCCATAAATTTTAAATTATTTTCCTGATCACAAAATAAAAAATCATGGGTGATCATATGATCCATTCATAAATTGTGGAAAGATCTCATCCACAGTTAGATCGCTCTGAAAGCCATATTCTATGCTTAGTTAACGATCTAACAGTAGCAATAACCAACATTTTATCCCCAATGCGATCACATCTTGATCAGTGTTGTGGATAGGATCCTACAAACCACTGTGTATAAGCTCTTACTGAAGAATGAGTAACTTTATTCACAATTGCCCATGTGGATAACTAAGGGGTTTATACACAAGATTATGAGGGGGTTATCGATCTGTATTACACAACCTTTTAGATCGTGTAACTTCATGATCTGAAACTGCTTTAAAGGGTTACTAACAGATCTTGCTGATCCTAATAATAATAAAAATAAACAGATCTATATAAGATCTTAAGATCAATAAAGCCAAGTCGAAAAGAAATGAACAACAGCATTGAAGAAAATTTAACCATTTTCTTTAGTCAATAAGTCAGCTAAAATACGCGCCCTTTTTTCGACTTGTACAGAAAAGAAAAAAGTTACTCCATTTACGTTAATAGTGAGGTTCGATATGTATTACACCCAAGCATTTGATGTCATCGTAGTCGGTGGTGGTCATGCTGGAACAGAGGCTGCGCTAGCTGCTGCTCGCATGGGATCAAACACCTTACTGTTAACTCATAACATTGAAACCATTGGACAGATGTCTTGTAACCCAGCGATCGGTGGGATCGGCAAAGGTCATTTGGTAAAAGAAATTGACGCACTTGGTGGTGCAATGGGTTTGGCTGCCGATCAAGGTGGTATTCAGTTTAGAACTTTGAATTCAAGCAAAGGACCAGCGGTACGAGCAACGCGTGCTCAAGCTGACAGAACCCTTTACCGCCAAGCCATTCGTAAAATCGTAGAAAGCCAAGAAAACCTCACGTTGTTTCAACAAAGCGTTGACGATCTTGTTGTTGAAAACGATCAGGTGACTGGTGTGGTTACCCAAATGGGGCTAAAATTTAAAGCCAAAACCGTGGTACTCACAGTAGGAACCTTCTTAGGCGGCACGATTCACATAGGCCTTGAGAACTATCGTGGTGGACGCGCAGGCGATCCCCCTTCGATAGCCCTCGCAGATCGTTTACGTGCCTTACCGTTTCGTGTAGACCGCTTAAAAACCGGTACACCTGCACGATTAGATGCCCGTTCGTTAGATTTTAGTGTGATGCAGGCACAACCTGGTGATAATCCAACGCCGGTATTTTCATTCATGGGCAACCGTGAAATGCATCCACAACAGATCCCGTGTTACATCACGCACACTAACGAAAAGACACACGATATTATTCGAGGCGGACTTGATCGTTCTCCTATGTTCACTGGCGTAATTGAAGGTATTGGCCCTCGTTACTGCCCAAGCATTGAAGATAAGATCACCCGTTTTGCAGACAAAGATTCGCATCAAATTTTTGTAGAGCCAGAAGGGTTAAATAGCATTGAGGTTTACCCAAATGGTATTTCAACAAGCTTGCCTTTCGATATTCAAATGAATCTTGTGCGCTCAATCAAAGGTTTTGAGAACGCGCATATTGTTCGTCCAGGCTATGCGATTGAATATGATTTCTTTGATCCTAGAGATTTGAAACAAACTTTAGAAAATAAATTTATCAAAGGTTTGTTTTTTGCTGGCCAAATTAATGGCACAACCGGGTACGAAGAAGCCGGTGCGCAAGGCCTTATTGCTGGTGCTAATGCATCGCTGCAAGCACAAGAAAAAGATCCGCTTATTTTACGTCGCGATCAAGCCTACATGGGTGTATTGATTGACGATCTGGCTACTATGGGAACGAAAGAACCCTATCGCATGTTTACCAGCCGTGCAGAGTATCGATTACTCCTTCGTGAAGACAACGCCGATAGTCGCTTAACCGCGTTAGGTCGTGAGATAGGCTTGGTAGACGACGCACGTTGGGCGGCGTTCAATACTAAAATGGAAGCGGTTGAAGGTGAGTTGCAACGCTTGCGTGGTCAATGGGTACATAAAGATCATGGTGCTACGCCAGCACTTAACACCCTGCTTAAAACGCCAGTAAGCAAAGAGCATTCGCTAGAAGAACTGATACGTCGACCTGAAATGACCTATCGTCAATTGATGGATATTGAAAGTATTGGGCCTGGTTTAGCCGATCCCATTGCGGCAGAACAAGTTGAGATCCAAATTAAGTACGCAGGTTATATTGCCCGTCAAATGGACGAAATAGCCAAAACACAACGTCACGAAAATTCACTGTTACCGGTTGATCTCGATTTTACTAAAATCTCAGGTTTATCAAACGAAGTGGTAGCGAAACTCACAGAAGCGAGACCTGAGACCATAGGTAAAGCGTCGCGCATCTCTGGAATTACACCGGCCGCTATTTCCTTGCTTTTGGTGTATTTGAAAAAGCACGGCATGTTAAGAAAACACGATAAATTAAGCGCTTAAGCAGATTTCAATTTATGAGTTTAGAGCAAGAATTACACGAAATACTGGCCTCGGGCCTTGCGGCACAATCACTTCAATTAAGCGATGATCAGCAAGCGAAGCTAGTGGGCTTTGTATTATTGATTGATAAATGGAACAAAGCCTACAACCTGACATCGGTGCGCGATCCGAAACAAATGATGGTAAAACATATTTTGGACTCATTAGCGATATATCCATATTTAGCTAAACATGAAGCCAAACATATCATTGATGTCGGCACTGGCCCTGGTTTGCCAGGTATGCCCCTTGCGATAGCGTTTCCTGACACAGCATTTACCTTGCTAGATAGTTTAGGTAAGCGTGTTCGGTTTATGACCCAATGTGTCCATACCCTTAAATTATCTAACGTTACGCCTGTTCAAAGTCGTGTTGAAGCACATACCCCAGCGCAACCGTATGATATAGTACTTAGCCGAGCGTTCGCTTCGTTAAAAGATATGTTGCACTGGTGCCAACATCTGGTAAATTCAGACGGGCAGTTCCTTGCACTTAAAGGGCAGTTTCCAGAAGACGAATTGAAAGAAGTGAGTGATCACTATCAGGTGATCAAAACGGAGAGTCTCACTGTTCCTAATCTGGTGGGCGAACGACACCTCGTTTGGATTAAAAAGGCATAACAGGACTTATTGTGGCAAAGGTAATCGCGATCGCGAATCAAAAAGGTGGTGTGGGTAAAACCACTACTGCAGTGAATGTTGCAGCATCAATGGCTGCAACAAAACGTAAAGTGCTACTGATTGATCTTGATCCACAAGGTAACGCAACCATGGGAAGCGGCGTCGACAAATACGATGTTCACGCTACCGCGTTTGAATTGCTTATCGAAGAACAACCTATCAACGACGTTATTGTAAAAAATACAGCGGGTAAATTTGATTTAGTGGCTGCGAACGGTGACGTGACGGCAGCTGAAATTAAGTTGATGGAAATGTTTGCCCGTGAAGTGCGCCTTAGAAATGCGTTAAAACCTGTTCTCGATTATTACGATTTTATCTTTATTGACTGCCCTCCTTCACTAAACCAACTTACGGTGAATGCATTAGCTGCTGCTGATTCAGTCATGGTGCCGATGCAATGTGAATATTACGCACTCGAAGGGTTAACGGCGTTAATGGATACCATTCAAAAACTCGCATCAGTGGTAAATCCTGAATTGAAGATTGAAGGGGTATTGCGTACTATGTACGACCCTCGTAATCGCCTTGCCAACGATGTTTCCGAACAGCTTAAACGTCACTTTGGTGAGCAAGTATATCGTACTGTCATTCCGCGCAACGTGCGCCTAGCTGAAGCGCCAAGTTTCGGTACACCGGCGATGTACTACGATAAGTCTTCTACAGGGGCTAAAGCATATTTAGCATTGGCGGGTGAAATTCTTCGTCGTCGTGATAAATCTGCGCCAAGTCAGGCGAAAGCCAGTTAAATTATAATAAAGCGTAATGCATATCAGCAAATAGGCCATTGAGGGAAATATGTCAGCAAGAAAAAGAGGGCTAGGTCGCGGTTTGGATGCGCTATTAGCAACCAGTCAATCGACGTCGCAAAGAGAAACAGATGCTGCGGCGACAGAAGCTACACAAAGCGAACTTAGTAAATTACCTATAGAATTTCTTGTGCCTGGCAAATATCAGCCTCGCAAAGACATGTCACCTGATGCCCTTGAAGACCTTGCTTCCTCTATTCGTGCCCAAGGTATTATTCAACCCATCGTTGTTCGCAAAGTAGACGACAATAAGTACGAAATTATTGCGGGTGAACGTCGCTGGCGTGCATCGCAACTTGCGCAACTTGATGAAGTTCCTTGTCTTGTTAAAGATGTACCTGATGAGGCCGCGGTTGCCATCGCGCTAATTGAGAATATTCAGCGTGAAGATTTAAACGCGATGGAAGAGGCGCAAGCATTAGACCGTCTAATGAATGAATTCTCCTTAACCCACCAAGAAGTTGCTGAAGCTGTGGGTAAATCTCGTACAACCGTGACCAACTTGCTTCGACTTAACAATCTTAATGATGACGTTAAGTTGCTAGTTGAGCATGGTGATATTGAAATGGGTCATGCTCGCGCATTACTCGCCCTTGACGGTGAGCAACAATCAGAAGCGGCAAATGTTGTTTCGGGTAAAGGTTTAACGGTTCGTGATACAGAAAAGCTGGTCAAAAAGCTACTTGAACCAGAAAAACCGAAGCAAGAGAAGCAAATTGATCCAGATGTGCAAAACCTTATGACCCGACTTTCAGAAAATTTAGGGGCACCGGTAACAATAGACCATAACGCAAAAGGGAAAGGTAAATTAGTCATTAGCTTCGACGACTTACAACAATTAGACGGAATAATCAATAAAATTCAGTAGGTTATGTTTATATTCTGAAAGATGGTAAGTATGAATAACGAGGTCATTCATTCCTTAAACTTGGGCTGTGGACAGCCTCCTTTCCGGTTATAGCCTTAGAATATCTTCAGAATAGCTTTCAAAATGCGATGTACTGTTGAAAAATGTCGGTAAAACAGTATACTTCTGACGCTTTTCGTTAGACATGAACAAGCAGAAGGGCAACGTGAAAAACAAGTTAGCTGAACATGGAGTATTTATTGCCAAAAAAGGCATTCTGTTTCAGTTAGTCACGGCACTAATAATAACCCTTTTGGCGGGTATTATCGCAGGTCAACATTCTGCAATATCAACCGCCGCTGGCGCAGTGATAAGCATACTGCCAACAGCGATTTTTTCGGGGTTTGCATTTAAATATGCTGGTGCAAGTAAAAACGAACTTGTTGCCCAAAGTTTTAGCCAAGGTTCAAAATTGAAACTGGCACTGACAATCATTTTATTTGTAGTGACATTTGCAGGCTTAAATGCCGCGCCGCTAGAAGTTTTTGTGGCTTATGTCGTTACAACCGCCAGTCACGCACTGGCCATGTTCCGTTATGGTACGAAGTAGTCAAACAATAACGATTAATAAATAACTACTGAATACTTGCTTACGAATATGTACTGGAACCAGTCACCAATTTTTACACTTTACAACTTAGGTTAAACAATGGCATCTGAATACACTACCTCAGAATATATCAAGCACCACTTGACCAATGCCACCATGTGCTCAACCGACAACGGAATTGCTTTTAACAAAGCATGCTCTGATGCAGGTTTTTGGGCGTGGCATGTCGACACACTAGCCTGGTCAATTGGCCTTGGCATACTATTTCTTGTTGTTTTTAGAAGCGTAGCTTCAAAAGCCACTACGGGCGTACCTGGCAAAATGCAGGCGTTTGTAGAATTGGTTATTGAGTTCGTTGACGACAACGTAAAAAGTACCTTCCACGGAAGAAGTGCACTAATTGCACCACTTGCACTAACTATTTTTGTTTGGGTTTTATTGATGAACCTGATGGATTTAGTGCCTGTTGACCTTATTCCTTGGATTGCTGGTCTTGTAGGTCAGCATGCCTTCGGTATGGACCCTCATGATGTTTATATGAAGGCTGTACCTACGACTGACCTTAACCTGACGTTTGCATTAGCGTCTGGTGTATTCATCCTAATTCTTTTCTATTCAATTAAAATGAAGGGTATCAGCGGTTTTGCAAAAGAACTTACTATGCAACCATTCGGTCACCCTGTATTCATCCCAGTAAACTTTATTCTGGAATCAGTTACCTTACTTGCACGCCCGCTTTCATTAGCACTGCGTTTATTCGGTAACTTATACGCCAGTGAGCTAATCTTTATCTTGATAGCCACCATTGGTTACTTCCAGTTACCTTTACATTTTATGTGGGCTGTATTCCATATTTTGGTTCTCCCTCTACAAGCGTTTATTTTCATGATGCTAACCATCGTGTATTTAAGCTTGGCGTGTGAAGACCACTAGTAAGCATTGATCCGCGCTGGTAATACCTGGATTGACCGGCGCGGTTAATAACCGAGTTCTACTTTTAACATTAACTTTAAATTTAACTTAAATCGGAGACGTACATGTTATACATCGCAGTTGCACTACTGATCGGTCTTGGTGCCCTTGGTACCGCTATTGGTTTCGGTCTGCTGGGTGGTAAATTCCTAGAATCTGCTGCTCGCCAACCTGAACTAGCACCTCAACTTCAAGTTAAGATGTTCATCGTAGCAGGTCTTATTGACGCTATCGCGATGATCGGTGTTGGTATCGCTCTATACCTATTGTTCGCTGTTGGTGCCTAATTTTACTACACACTTTTTTAGCGAACTTTTAGAGGAGGGGCGATTGTGAATTTTAACGCCACTTTTATTGGTCAATTAATCGCCTTCGCTGTGTTCGTGGTGTTCTGCATGAAATATGTGTGGCCACCGCTGATGGCAGCGATTGAAGAACGTCAGAAGAAAATAGCCGATGGGCTTGAAGCTTCTGAACGGGCAGAGAAAGACTTAGAACTTGCTCAAGCGAAAGCCACTGAGCAAATGAAAGATGCGAAAGCGCAAGCAGCCGAAATTATCGAGCAAGCCAAAAAGCGCGCCAACCAATTGGTTGACGAAGAAACGCAGAAGGGCCATGCAGAACGCGAGAAGATTATTGCTTCTGGCTACACCGAAATTGAAGCTGAACGCAATCGTGCCAAAGAAGATTTGCGCAAGCAAGTGTCTGCATTAGCAGTAGCTGGCGCACAGCAAATCTTACAACGTGAAATTGATGCTAACGCACAAAACGACATTGTTGAAAAACTTGTCGCTGAGCTTTAAGAGGGAGATGAGCCATGTCTGAATTGACAACCGTTGCTCGTCCTTACGCTAAAGCAGCTTTCGATTTCGCCGTCGAGAAGAATGCCATTGCGAAGTGGCAAGAAATGCTGACCTTTGCAGGTGCAGTAGCACAAAACGATGATATACATCAGTTGTTATCTGGAGCAGTAGCTGCAGATACGCTAGCTGACGTTTTCATCAATGTTTGTGGTGAGCAACTCGATGATCATGGCCAGAACCTTGTAAAGGTACTGGCTGAAAATAAACGTTTAGCCGCGTTGCCTGAAATTTCAAATGTGTTTGATGCCTTTAAAGCAGATTACGACAAAGAAATTGAAGTAGACGTAACTTCAGCCTCTGCGCTGAACGATGCACAGAAAACCGATTTGGTTGCATCGTTGGAAAAACGTTTGGCACGTAAAGTGAAGCTTAATTGTAACGTGAATCCTGACCTGATCGCTGGAATGGTTATTAAAGCCGGCGATACAGTAATAGATGGTTCCGTAAAATCGAAATTGAACCGTCTAGCAGACGCGTTGCAAGCATAACGGGGATAAGAGCATGCAACTTAATTCCACTGAAATTGCTGAACTGATCAAGAAAAGAATTGAACAGTTCAATGTAAGCAGTGAAGCACGCAATGAAGGTACTATCGTCGCAGTAACTGACGGTATTATCCGCATTCATGGCCTTGCCGATGTAATGCAAGGTGAAATGATTGAGCTTCCTGGAAGCCGCTACGCTATTGCACTAAACCTTGAGCGAGACTCTGTAGGTGCGGTTGTAATGGGTCCATATGCGGACTTACAGGAAGGCGTAAAAGTACAATCTACAGGCCGTATTCTTGAAGTACCTGTTGGTAATGCCCTACTAGGTCGTGTTGTAAACACACTTGGTGAGCCTATCGACGGTAAAGGCGCCATTGATGCAGCTGGCTTTGAGCCAGTAGAAAAGATTGCACCTGGTGTAATCGAGCGTCAATCAGTAGATCAGCCAATCCAAACTGGTTATAAGTCAGTTGATGCCATGATCCCAGTGGGTCGTGGTCAGCGTGAACTTATCATCGGCGACCGTCAGTGTGGTAAAACCGCAATGGCAATCGACGCTATCATCAACCAAAAAGGTACAGGCATTAAATGTGTGTACGTAGCGGTTGGTCAGAAAGCTTCTACTATCGCTAACGTGGTACGTAAGCTTGAAGAGCACGACGCATTGGGTCACACCATTATCGTTGCTGCTTCTGCGTCTGAGTCTGCTGCATTGCAATACCTTGCACCATACTCTGGTTGTACTATGGGTGAATACTTCCGTGACCGCGGTGAAGATGCGCTAATCGTATATGATGATTTGTCTAAGCAAGCTGTTGCTTACCGTCAAATTTCATTGCTACTTAAGCGTCCTCCTGGTCGTGAAGCATACCCTGGTGACGTTTTCTATCTTCACTCTCGTTTGCTAGAACGTGCTGCTCGTGTAAACGAACAATACGTTGAGCGTTATACAAACGGTGAAGTGAAAGGCAAAACCGGTTCATTAACTGCGCTTCCAATTATCGAAACGCAAGCTGGTGACGTATCTGCTTTCGTACCTACCAACGTAATCTCGATTACAGATGGTCAGATCTTCCTAGAAACTGACTTGTTTAACGCAGGTATCCGTCCAGCGGTTAACGCTGGTGTATCGGTATCTCGTGTTGGTGGTGCTGCGCAAACTAAAATTATCAAGAAGTTGGGCGGTGGTATTCGTCTTGCACTTGCTCAGTATCGTGAATTGGCGGCATTCTCGCAGTTCGCATCTGACCTTGATGATGCAACCCGTGAGCAACTTGAGCACGGTGAGCGCGTAACAGAGCTAATGAAACAGAAACAATATGCACCACTATCTATCGCAGATATGGGCGTATCATTGTTCGCGGTTGAAAAAGGTTTCCTTAAGGACGTTGAGCTTAACAAAATCCTAGATTTTGAAGCTGCTCTTCATTCTTACATGAACAGCGAAAACGCTGACCTTATGAAGACTATCAACGAAACTGGTAACTTCAACGACGAAATCGCCGCTAAGTTAGCTGACGCTTTAACACAATTTAAAGCGACACAAACTTGGTAATCAATGCAGCCGATGATGTGTAAACACCATCGGCTTCACGTTGAGTAATCGGAGAAATAGTCATGGCCAGCGGTAAAGAAATAAAAGGTAAGATTGGGAGTATCAAAAATACTCAAAAGATTACCAGTGCAATGGAAATGGTTGCTGCGTCCAAAATGAAACGGGCGCAAGAACGTATGGCCTCTGGCCGTCCATATGCGCAAAACATGCTAAAAGTGATTGGTCACATTGCTAACGGTAACCTTGAGTTCCGCCATCCTTATTTGGAAGAGCGTGAAGTTAAGCGCGTCGGCTACATTGTGATTTCCACTGACCGAGGCTTGTGTGGTGGCTTAAACAGTAATGAATTTAAGCTTGTCACTCAGGACGTCAAAAAATGGCGTGACCAAGGTGTAGAAGTGGACTTCGCTGCATTAGGTTCAAAAGCGTGCTCTTTCTTCAACCGTTTTGGTGGCACTTTGCTTGCCGCTGAATCTGGATTGGGTGATAAGCCGTCTGCGAGCGATGTAGTAGGTGTTGTACGTGTAATGCTTAAAGCTTACGACGAAGGCAAATTAGACCGAGTTTTCTTGGTATTTAATGACTTCGTAAACACCATGACACAGAGCCCTGTGATCAATCAGTTATTGCCTTTGCCAAAGTCTGAAGACGAAGAATATAAGCATCGTTGGGACTACATTTACGAACCAGATCCAAAAGAAATTTTGGAAGCATTGATGGTACGTTACATTGAGTCTCAGGTGTATCAGGGTGTTGTAGAAAACGCGGCGTCAGAACAAGCTGCGCGAATGGTTGCCATGAAGGCAGCAACCGACAACGCTGGCGACTTAATTGATGAGTTGCAACTGATATATAACAAAGCGCGTCAAGCTGCAATCACACAAGAAATTAGTGAGATTGTGAGCGGTGCCGCAGCGGTGTAGGCAAAGGTTTCTAAAAGATAACGAGGACAAATTATGAGTCAAGGTAAGGTCGTCCAAATCATTGGCGCCGTTGTGGACATTGAGTTTCCACAAACTGCGGTACCAAGAGTTTATGACGCACTACGAGTTACCGAAGGTGGCTTGTCTGGGTTAACCCTAGAAGTGCAACAACAATTAGGTGGCGGTGTAGTTCGCTCTATCGCCCTAGGTTCTACTGATGGCTTACAGCGCGGTTTGGCTGTAGAGAACACTGAAAACCCTATTATGGTTCCAGTGGGTACAGCTACTCTTGGCCGTATCATGGACGTATTGGGTAACCCAATCGACGAAGCAGGCCCAATTGGCGAAGAAGACCGTATGTCTATTCACCGTGCAGCGCCTAGCTACGAAGATCAGTCTAGCTCAGTAGAATTACTAGAAACTGGTATCAAAGTAATCGACTTGGTTTGCCCATTCGCTAAGGGTGGTAAAGTTGGTCTATTCGGTGGTGCTGGTGTAGGTAAAACAGTAAACATGATGGAGCTTATCCGTAACATCGCAATCGAACACAGTGGTTTCTCTGTATTCGCCGGTGTTGGTGAGCGTACTCGTGAAGGTAACGATTTCTATCATGAAATGAACGACTCTAACGTACTTGATAAAGTATCGTTGGTTTACGGCCAAATGAATGAGCCTCCTGGTAACCGTTTACGTGTTGCTTTGACAGGTCTTACTATGGCTGAGAAGTTCCGTGACGAAGGTCGTGACGTACTATTCTTCGTAGATAACATCTATCGTTATACCCTAGCAGGTACTGAAGTATCAGCACTTCTAGGTCGTATGCCGTCTGCAGTAGGTTATCAGCCTACGCTTGCAGAAGAGATGGGTGTACTTCAAGAACGTATTACGTCAACGAAGACAGGTTCAATCACTTCAATCCAAGCGGTATACGTACCTGCGGATGACTTGACGGATCCATCTCCGGCAACAACCTTTGCTCACTTAGACGCAACAGTTGTACTTTCTCGTGATATCGCGTCTCTTGGTATCTACCCTGCGGTAGACCCACTAGATTCAACTTCACGTCAGCTTGACCCATTAGTTATTGGTCAAGAGCACTATGACGTAGCACGTGGCGTACAAACTGTACTTCAGCGTTATAAAGAGTTGAAAGACATCATTGCCATCCTAGGTATGGACGAGTTGTCTGAAGAAGACAAGCAAGTGGTATCACGTGCTCGTAAAATTCAGCGCTTCCTTTCTCAGCCTTTCTTCGTAGCAGAAGTATTCACTGGCTCTCCAGGTAAATATGTATCGCTTAAAGACACTATCAGTGGCTTTAAAGGTATCCTGGAAGGTGAGTATGACTCTCTACCAGAACAAGCCTTCTACATGGTTGGTTCTATCGAAGAAGCGCAAGAGAAAGCCAATAAAGCATAATTATGTGGCTGACCCTGTCAGCCTATTAATGTGCTAACGTACCTAATCAGGAGGTTCTATGGCAGCAATGACAGTACATTTGGACGTAGTAAGCGCAGAAAAAGAAATTTTTTCTGGTCTTGTTGAAACGATTCAAGTGACAGGTAGCGAAGGTGAACTAGGTATACACCCAGGTCACGCGCCACTTATCTCTGCTATTAAACCTGGTATGGTGCGTTTGGTTAAGCAGTTCGGTGAAGAAGAAGTTATTTACGTTGCAGGTGGTGTACTAGAAGTACAGCCTGGTAACGTCACCGTACTGGCTGATACTGCGGTTCGTGTAGAAGATCTAGATGAGCAAGCAGCAGAAGAAGCCAAACGACGTGCACAAGAGCACATCGCCAACCCAGGCGCAGACTTTGATTACGCAGAAGCAGCTCAAGAGTTGTCTGAAGCTATCGCACAACTTCGCCTTATTCAGAAGTTACGCAAGTAATCTAATAGCTGTTTATAAAAACCCGCCTTTTGGCGGGTTTTTTTATTTGAATAGATAGATAAACAGTGTAAATAAATACGTCAATCGATTAACATAAGGATTGCTGAATATAATGATTGTCTACGCAGATTGTGGCTAATTCGTAGTATTACAATAGCAGTCTGTCTGTATTCTCTCGTTAGTAGATACGATGGTTTTATGAAGATAGCTCCTCCAACCAATAAACCACAACAGTTTATTGGCTTATTTCCTCTCTTAATTTTATTAGCGATACCGCTATTGAATATGTATTCGGGCGCTTTTTACTGGCCGAATTCTGGCGATATTTCTGCTCAGCGCAGTTTTAATTCTGCAGTAAGTATTTCATTATTTATTGGATATTTCTGGTTTGGATTTCGTTATATTCACCAAAACGTAGCAAGCAGTTTAATTTCGTTGTTGGTTAAAAAAAATCAGTTAGGTCAGTTTTCAGTACATAGACAAAGGCTAACCAAGGTCTTTCATCATCAAGTTGTAAACTCAGTAATAATTTCATGTATGTTTATGGTTTTACTAGCATTTTTAGGGGATATTAGTGACGAAGGCTATAATATTAAAAGCATTTCATACATCGCATCATTCGTTACTTTTAGCCTTCTTACTTCCTTATTTCTATTTCAAGTCAGATCCAATGTGACCTACCTGCTAAAGGAGGTGCTTCCAGGAACCAATAAACCTTCAGACTACTGGGCGTCTTTTAGTGTAATAACCAAGCTTTCTCTGACCAATGCCACTATTGCCTTAGGCCTATTAACCGTTCTGCCTATATTTTGGTTCAATGTAGTCGTATCATCTTTAGAGGTGGTAGCGGTGGTGAGTCTGTCACTGCTAATAGTGGCATATACGTTTACGCCCTTGTTAAAATTCAAAGCTATCTTAAAACAGCAGAAGACTCGAGCCTTAAACGAAGGCCACAGTGAACAGAGCAATCATATTGATAAAAATAGGCCGTCAAGAATGGCCCGAGCCCCAAGTGAAGCTTTTAAAAATAGTGATAAACTAAAAACTATAGTGGCAGTTGTTTTGATTCCTGTTTCGTGGGGTTTAGTTTCAATGGTCGAAACGCTAATTTAAATTTTCAGATTTACGCCTAAAATTAAAAGGCGATATTTAAGTACTTTTTAAATTTGGTTTGTACTTCTGATATCCGTATAATTCCTAGTTCGGCGTTTAGTAAACGCGTATGTGTCACTTTCCTATTATTATAACTAGCGATTAAAAAATACGATGAAGTTCAGTGCTTACGAGAGTAACCGCAATGTAGTAAGTGTATGGGCGTACCCACTCTTTTTAGTTTTGATCCTCCTACTTATACATAATTGGACTGGGTCATTAACGTGGCCTGTTCTAGACGCAAATCATCAGCGAGATTTTAATACTGCGCTAGGCACCACGCTGCTTTCTGGGTTTTTTTGGCTTACGATAAGAAATGTTCATAAGAATGCGGCAAGTACATTAATTGCAGCATTAGTAAGCTTAGAAAAACTTAGTCAGTTTAATCATCATCGCAGTCTGTTAGGAAGGCAGTTCGCTAGACATTTAATGTGGTCAACCTCTATTGGGGTGATCATGCCTATTGCGTATTTATTATCCGAAGGCTTAGTGACACGAATAGATGAGCCAGAAGTGCTTGTTATTGCACTCACATCAATCCCTTTTTGGTTATTGTTAACGCTCTTTATTTTACAAGTCTTCAGTAACACTCATTATTTACAGAAGCTCGCATCAACGGAACATTCTGACGCTGTAAAAGAACTGTACTTGCTGCGAGAGATTTTTAATATGGCGCTGTCGAATACCTTAATAGCGGTCTCAGGGTTTGCGCTAACGCCGATTTTTTGGATCAACAAGCCAGTTCCATTCTTCGATATTGTTGTTCTTACTGTCTATGCCATTTTTATTTCAGCGTATTTGTTTCTACCCATGATTATAGTGGCGAAACGAATGCGCACAGTGGCAAATATAGTGATGAAAGATTATGAAAGCGAAATTACACAGTTAATTCGTCAGCAAGCAAATAGCGCCGTAAAGTCATCGCTCAGCAAAGAAATAGAGTCGATAGAAACCAATAAAGAAACCTTACGTAGAGTTTTAAGCAAACCCCAAAAGCTTAGATTACTTATGTGCATGATGCCTTTACCCGCCTCTTGGCTTGCCTTTCTATTTGTAGAATCCTTCTACTAAGGGTAGCTTATAGAATAAGCAAATTTCATTAGGAGAGTGACATGCTGATTTACGGCGATAAACGCTCAGGTAATTGCTATAAATTACAGCTTTTACTGGCATTACTTGGGAAGGCATGTGAGTGGATTGATGTCGATATTCTTAAAGGAGAGTGTCGAACAGATACGTTTCTAGCAAAGTCCCCTAACGGTAAAATTCCTATTCTAGAGCTGGATGATGGACGTGTGTTGTCTGAGTCCAATGCCATCATGCATTATTTAGCTTCGGGCTCTGCGTTTATTCCCACCTCTCCTTTTACTTTTGCCACTTTATTACAATGGCAATTTTTCGAGCAATACAGTCACGAACCCTATATTGCGGTTGCGCGCTATATCAATCTTTATCTTGGCTTACCTGAGGACAGAAAAGCAGAATATGAGGCGAAGCAAGCTGGAGGCTACAGAGCGCTTGAAGTGATGGATAAACAACTTAGTCAAACCCCATTTTTGCTAGGTAACCAAATTTCGCTGGCAGACATCTCATTATTTGCTTATACCCATGTTGCACACGAGGGAGGCTTCGATCTAGCGGCTTACCCCGCGATAAGAAATTGGATAACACTAATTAAAGATCAAAAAGGGTTTATTCCAATGGAGGCCTAGTGATTAGGTCTCTCGCTGGTGTGCTTTGGGCCCTCCCCAATTCTCTTGCATAGCCTCTTGTAACTTAATGAAAGGCTGAGTATCAATATTATATAGTGTGTTTAAGGTATAGGCCGTTGCTTCAAGGGTTGATAACCCTGCACGAATTCGAGTATGCCGTATTCTATATTGTGTAGAGGGGGCGTGCTCGAAATGGAAGCTCGGTATAGACGACAACCAAGGGAATTGTTGCAATACAGCGTAAGCTTGCTTCCAGCTACCATCTATCACCAATAGTGTTTGTAGTGATGAAGCAATGTGTTCCCGCTGTGACTCAAGGGCGATACTGTTATCACTAGGGTATAAAAGTGCTGTTGATTGGACGTTACATCGTGAAGCTAATGTAGCCATTTCGCTAATACTATCAGTGGGAATTATCTCTACATCGTTAGCGCAAAGCTTAATTAATCTTGCTGTATTCTTAGCATTGGCAGATTCCTTAACGTGTTGAATTATAATAACCTTAATTGGTACTATAACCGATGAAATTGCTTCACAAATACAGGTGCTTGTAGGGTAATTGCACTTTTCACATTTAGATCTCATAGTCGTGTTTTGTATAAACCCCAGTCCTTAAACAGTTAAAAATAGTTAGAATGGATAATATACGTTATGGTTGATGTAGCGATACAATCCAAAATACTAAAAACGCTTTCAATTGTACCAAGTGGTTACGTAATCAGCTATGGGCAGTTAGCAGACCTTGCAGGTTTGCCGGGTAAAGCTAGACTTGTAGGAAAGTGCTTAAAAGGCTCTGATGTTACTACTCGATGGCATCGAGTTATAAGAGCTGATGGAAAAATAGCATTTCCGGCAGGATCTGAGCTAGCAGAAGAGCAGCGTTCTTTGCTGGTATCAGAAGGGGTCGTAGTTAGAAACCATAGAGTGAATATGAAAATTTATGGTTGGAAACCTAGTTTGTATACTTTATTGGCCGAACTAGACCAGTAGGAATATGTACTCGTGTTTGGCATAATTTATCACCAGTTGGCGTGGCGTTTTTAAAGTGGTATCTCACTCATAATGCTTAAGAAAATTACAATAAAAGACTTGAAACCAGGCATGTTTGTTCATCAAATCCTGGAGCAGAAAGGTCAACTTTCAGTTAAAAGCCAAGGACGAGTTACCTCGCAGGCGATTGCTGATGCCCTTAAAAAAAAGGGCGTGTTAACCCTTGTTGTTGATACTGATAAAGCGTTTAGCGTATCTTCAGGTGAACCTGAACCTAACAAGGAAGCGCCGGTAAGCAAAAAGGTTGCAGAGAAAGCACCTAAGGCAAGCCTTGAAAGCGAATTGACCCGCGCAACCAAGTTGCACGTTCAAGGCAAGCGAATTCAAAAGCAGTTACTTAGCAGTGTTAAAAAAGCACAGCCTTTTGATAGCAGTATTCCTAAAGAATTTTCAGCGAAGTTGGTGTCTTCAGTAGACCGTAACCCCGATGCATTATTGTGTCTGACGAAAATTCGTGAAAAAGATGACTACCTCTTAGAACATTCTTTAAATGTTGCTATATTACTGGCTAACTTTGGTCGTCATTTAGGAATGTCTGAAAGCGAAGTTCAAGATCTCTCATATTCAGGTTTTCTACATGACTTGGGTAAAATTCAAATACCGGATGAAATTCTGCATAAGCCTGGCCGTTTAACTGACGATGAAATGGACATCATGAAAGGGCATGTTAAACACGGGGTAGATTATTTAAATGAAACCGACTTAGACAAAACCTTAATTAGAACTATCAGTGAGCATCACGAGCGCTTAGATGGTTTAGGGTACCCTATGGGCACTAAAGGTGAAAACATCAGCCGTGAAGGCCGCATGTTAGCTATTGCGGATATGTACGATGCCTTAACTGCAGATAGAGTGTATAAATCTGGTATGTCGAGCCAAAAAGCGTTTTCTATATTGCTAAGCGATGCGCCGTCACGATTAGATTTACCATTGGTACAACAATTTATAAAATGTATGGGTATCTATCCGGTAGGAAGCCTAGTCCTATTGTCGAATGAACGACTTGCCATGGTTATTGAACAAACTGACTCGCCATTAGCGCCTAAAGTTAAGGTATTTTATTCTGTTCGAAATGCACATTTTCTTGAGCCAAAAGATATCGATTTAGCATCAGAAAAAAACGTTAAGGTGTCAAAAGCGGCTATTGCTTCCGATTATAAAATTGACGTGAACGCCTTTTTCGAACGCTCGGTCTCTATCGGGTAAGCACTAAAACATATTCCAATGGATATGTTCTGTACGAGTTGAGCAGAACGCTAAACACACACTGTCGTAAAAACGCGACTAAGTAAGAACGTTGCGTTTGTCTGTACCCTTTACAAACACCTTCACATTATACATCCGAACATTATTCAAACGCGGCGTGCGTAATAAGTTTGTTATCACCCGCCTATCGAAATATTACGTATCGTAGGAAGGCACTTCAAGGCTTGCACTATAAGCTGCCATTTAGCTTACGTTCAGTTAACTTCCTCTATAATGCCCTTAACGATTTTCTTTTATTGGTTACACTCATGCCAGTTAATGAATGTGGAATGCATATTGCTGTACTACTTAATAGTTAGTTAATAATTAGTGCTCGACAAATTTCGCTCAATACGTATTGGACAATAGATTGAGACGATAAATTAGTAACAGTAAAGATAGCAGTGACGCGAGCATGTAACTGTAAAGTTTAAAAGTAGGCGTAAGCTCGCCATCACTTGAAAAGTTGATAACGACGTACCGAGGATGTTATGAAAAAGAAAATAGGAATTACTTTAATTGCGGCATCTTTAGCCGTTGCTGGCTGTGCTAACGATCCATCGAACTCGCAGAAAGGTGCAGCTATTGGTGCTGTCATGGGCGCGTTGTTAGGTAAGGCGACGGGAGATAATGACAAAAGTCGCTACGCGTGGGGTGCGGCAGTTGGTGCCATTGCGGGTGGCGCGATTGGTGGATACATGGACAAGCAAGAAGAAGCGCTTCGAAGTGAATTATCTGATACCGGCGTTCAAGTAGTTCGAGAAAGCGACAATTTACGTTTGATCATGCCTGGCGATATAACATTTGCTACCGATAGTTCTTCTATCAGCCCTAACTTTAACCCCGTACTTCAAGATGTTGCCAAAGTAGTGAATAACTATGAAAAGACAGTACTGATGATAAAAGGTCATACTGATGACACAGGGTCAGAGCAATATAACCAAGGTTTATCTGAGCGCCGTGCGGGTGCGGTTAGAAATGTATTATTGAATTACAGCGTTAATTCTACTCGCATTACCACAGTAGGTATGGGTGAATATCAGCCTAAAGTGCCAAATGACACTGCGGCAAATAGATCGATGAACCGTCGTGTGGAGTTAGAGATTCAGCCGCTAACTCAGTCATAACGTTCGCTGCTAACTAATAAGAAAGGGCCTTTATTGGCCCTTTTTTCTATGCGATTTAATTTGCTCTGCAACGCTATCGGCAAGCGCATTTGGAACGGGAATGGTTAAGTGATATTGGCTTACTTTCCACTTATGGTTCTCTAATATCAATACACCGGTTCCACGTGTCACTCCTAAGCTATCGTTATCTAGAAGTTCATCGAACCACGCCACATCGCGGTTATTTGAAAAATATATATGTCTTGAATGGGGGGTATATGTCCATCCACGTCCTTTCGAAAAGTGAGGTTGTGCATAAGCTTTAAAGGCACTCATTGTCCATACCTCGCTAGCATCTGTACCAATGAAAATAGCATTGTCGCTATACAGTGAAAAGTAGCTGTCGAAGTTTGCATCGGAGGCAAATTGGTGTAGTGAATCGAGCACCTTGTTTACTTTTATCTCGTCTTCTAGCAATGGCTGAACTTTGGTATCACTATGCGGCTGTGTTGTTGAGGTCAACACCTCAGCAGCAACAGTATTCACGCAACTGAGTAATAAGATGGCGGTAATAGTTAAACGCATATATGTGTCGCTCCGAAGGACGAAAAGGTTTCACATGAAACAGTACAAATCAGTTTATCTTAAATTGAAACTGCGCCATAGAGCTGTTTACGCATTGCTTAAGTGTACTTATGCGCCCTTTAAAGGGAGTACTTATAAGGAGTTATAGCAATAACTTAGGCCTCATACGCCATAGTCGATTCTCGTATTATCAATGAAGGTTGAAACAAGGTTTGCACTTCATCTTTGTAGCCATAAACTACATTTAAAATATGACGTGCTGACATAGCAGCCATGTCTGAGATAGGGTTGCTAACCGTGGTTAGGCGTGGGAATACATGGTGCGCAAAAACGGCATCATCAAAACCCACGATAGACAAATCTTGTGGCAGGTTCATTCCTAAATCTCTGGCACAGCTCATCGCCCCTGAGGCCATCCAATCATTAGCACATACCAGTGCTGAAAAAGGCGAGTCGCCTGAAAGTAACTCTAACAAACCTGCTTTACCGTCTTCTTCGGTGTAGCTTCCTTCAAAGACTAAATTCGGTGTAAAGGCTATCCCTGCTTCTTTAAGTGCGCGCTTATGACCTGCCAGTCGTTGATTTGCATCGCATTTATCAGAAGGCCCTGATATATAGCCAATATTTTTATGGCCTAGGCTAATAAGGTGCTGCGTGGCTAAATAGCCGCCTTTTTCATTGTCTAACACAATACATCCCTCTCCCACTCCATCAACTTGGCGGTTTACCAAAGAAATTGGGAGGCGAGATGAATTCAGCGTTTTTAAATACTCATCACTCATGGCTTCAGCATGCATGATAATAGCATCGCAATTACGACCAATTAGAAATTCGACCGCGTCTTGTTCGGTTTCTAAGTTATTGTGCCCTACTGTAATAATGACGTGCTTATCAGCGGCTCTCAGCGTCAACTCTACTGCTTGCATCAAGTCACCAAAAAATGGTGAGTTTAACTCTGAAACGAGAATACCTACACTATCTGAGCGGCTGGTGGCCAGTGAACGAGCAATGGAGTTGGGGCGATAGTTTAGCGCTAACATGGCTTCTTCTACCTTGGCTTTTAAGGCGGGATTTACAGTAGTTTTACCGTTCAATACCCGAGATACCGTCGACAACGAGACCCCTGCCTTATCAGCTACTTCATAGATTGTTGCCACGTATTACTTCCCCTAACTTAGTTTTCCAATGCCCATCAATACGGTGTTCGCATTATATACTGCGCATTATGCCGTTATTCAGGCAGTTGCGCTACGTCGCTTAAGTAAAGTCTCTGTTACTTCTTGTTGGCGCGCATCGGTGAGCGGATAAAGCATAATTAGGAGTGCGCCTGCTATACCAAAGCAGGCAGGTATCCAGCTCATCAATGCCTGCATGCCCGGTAAGGTTTGCGAAATGGAATCGACTTGCATGCCGTCATAACCATAACTTCCTAGTACCAACAGAACGAGAGCACCTGCAAAGCCTCCACCGGTTTTCTGTACAAAAGAGCCTGCTGAATAAACTAAGCCTGTCGCTCTTCGGCCTGTACGCCATTCGTTATAATCTGCAGAGTCGCCAAGCATGGAAAAGAATAAGGTTGGCATGATCGCAGCGAAAAACTCCGCACTACATCCCAATACAAATATGCCCGTAACAGAACCTAGTGGCACAAAGTAAATTGCACATGTAAGTGCGCTGCTAGCCAATAACGAGAGAATAAATAGCTTTTTCCTGCCCATAAAACGCGATAATGCTGACGTGGCCAATGCGCCTAATATCGATACCACCAATAAGGCAATAAAATAATATCCGGTGAGCAATTCATCACCAATGTAGTACTTAAAGTAATAGGCAATGACACCGTACTTTATGCCGTTAAACATCATAGTAAGGAAGCCCATGCCTAGCAAAATGACCCAGGGTTTATTGGTAAGTAAATCAATGATGTCTTGTTGTGAACGACTATTGCTCGCTTCAGGTCGATTTACAAGGCGCTTAATAAAGATGGATGTTATCGAAATGACCACAACGAAAGCGATGCCACTTGGCCAATTTCTATAATAGAAAAAGGCAGTAATGGCCGACAGCGGGAACAGAATTAACGGTAGCTGACGAGACAAGTCTTTTAGTTCTTGAAGTAAGCTTGCTCCGTCGTTTTGCACTACTGGAACCCTCTCCTTGGTGGTGGCCACAGTCGTGAACATCAATGCGACTAAGAGAGTAGCAAAAAGGTACATGGCATATTGATAACCCTTTGCAGTATTACCTTCACCGAAGAACGCAACTAGCATAGGTAAGCACCCCATGACGAGCAGTCCTCCCATAAAAGCTCCAGCAAATCGAAAGCCGGATAAACTGGTTCGCTCTCGGTCGTCGCTTGTCATCACGCCCATTAGCGCTGAATAGGGTACGTTATTAACCGTGTAAGCTAAGGTTAGCCCTATGTAGGTTAGGTAGGCATAGATGAGCTTATTCGTATAAGAAAAATCAGGTGTGGTGAAACACAGCACCATGAATAAGCCTAAAAAAGGGGTAGAGCCTAATATCCAGGGTCGAAATTTACCGAGTTTAGTTTGCGTTCTATCGGCAATCATTCCCATGATGATGTCAGTAACGCCATCCGTAAGACGTACCACCAAAAAAAGCATGGCAGCGGCCGCAGCAGTTAACCCAAAGGTATCTGTGTAAAACACCGCCAAGTATGCAAGGGCGCCTCGCCAGACTAGATTAGCCGCTGCATCGCCCAACCCATAACCAATCTTTTCCCGCACACTCAACGAATGATTCACAGCGTATTCCTTTTATATTTGTTATTTACGACTAGCTAATAAACGTTGGTAAGCCTTCGCACTATTTTTAAAAGTACGTTCTTGGGTTTCGAAATCGACATAGACAAGACCGAACCGCTTTTCATAGCCCTCGGCCCATTCAAAGTTATCCATGAGGCTCCACGCGAAGTAACCACCCACTTTCACGCCTGATTCCATCGCTTCATTAACCGCGTTTAGGTGGCCAGTGTAATAGTCTATTCTATCTTCGTCGTCTACCATACCATCTTGGACTACATCTGCCATGGCAGCCCCGTTCTCGGTAATGTATACAGGTGGAAGTTTATAACGCTCATCCAAAGAAACGAGCAGTTCACGTAAAGCTTCAGGGTAAATTTCCCAACCAATATCCGTCATGGGGGCTTGTTGGGCGTGCTCGTGAAAGAGATCTTCTGCTTTATGTGGAGCAGAGTAATGAAGACGGGTATAGAAGTTAATGCCAAGAAAATCTAAAGGCTGACAAATAATTTCCATGTCACCTGATTCGATGGGAGGCTTGTCACTATCTGCTAATGCCTCGATAACATAGGGATAACTCCCTTCCATCACAGGTTGCATATACCATTGATTTATATATTGATCTGCCATTTCTGTGGCGAGCTTATCGGCTTCAGAATCTGATGCGCTATAGCACGGGGTAAAATTCAACACGATACCGTTCAAAGCATGAGGCGCATTTTTTCTTAGTACCTGCATACCTAGTCCGTGGGCAAGTAAAATGTGATGGGCGGCAGCTCGACCGAACTTTCTTCCTTTTCGGCCAGGCGCATGAACACCAATTTCATAGCCTAAATATGCAGAACAAAAGGGTTCGTTGAAAGTGGCATAAGAATAAACTCGATCGCCAAGGGCTGTGGTAATTTTATCAGCATAGTTTGCGAAATCGTAAGCGGTTTGACGATACAGCCATCCGCCTTTTGTCTCTAAATACTGTGGTAAATCCCAATGGTAAAGGGTGACGAACGGTTTTATATTCGCTTCAATTAGCACATCAAGTAATTGAATATAAAAAGAAACGCCTTTTTCATTTAATTCGCCATCCTGAGTCATCACTCGAGGCCAAGATATAGAAAAACGATACGCATCTACGCCAAGTTGTTTGAGCATTTCAACATCATCGCGCCACCTAAGAATATGTTCACAAGCTACCACGCCATCAGAATTATCAGCTACTGCCCCAGGCGTGCGACAAAAAACATCCCAAATACTTTCCATTCGATTTTCAGCATCTCCCTCTATTTGAAAAGAAGAAGTCGCTGTTCCAAAGGTAAATTCTTTATCTAACATGGGGCTTGTTTTGGGTAGCTCGATGTCTTTCATCATTTCTTAGGGTCCTATTACAATTCTCGGTAATGTAGCGAGGTGAAAGTTTGAATGCGTGAAAAATAAACGCTACGGATGACTTCACCTATTTTGTTTATAGCATGAACACAACATTTTGAGAAAGCGCTTTCTTTGTAAAGTTGTTATATTTTATCTTTACGTTACAGATTCCCTGTTTACATTTGGCTGGTTGATGTTCACAGATTTCACTTGAGGGTATAATTCAAGTTTTTGATTTATAATAATAAATATAAATAAGAACAGTTATCTAATATTAAGCTTATTTTTCGTTGTGAAGTTTGTGTGAAAAAAATGTTGATCTTTAGTCTAGGATGACTTAGTTTTGAGAAAGCGCTTTCTCTTGCGGGTGTTTCGTTGGTAAACCTGAGAAAGCCCTTTCTTGGGAAGCGCTCATTACTCAGCACAACATAAGAGAGAAAGACAGTGACACATAACAAGCTATACAAATCTAAAATCGCTACTAGTCTGTCTTTAATATTGGGAACAGGCCTGATGTTCCCAGTACAAGCACAGGAAGCTAGCGAAAATGACAATATAGAAGTCATTCAAGTATCTGGGATTCGAAGCAGTGTTCAAGAATCGATGGGCATTAAGCGCGATTCAGCGGGTGTTGTTGATGCTATTTCCGCTGAAGACATTGGTAAGTTTCCTGATACAAACTTAGCAGAATCCCTTCAACGTATTACCGGTATATCGATAAGCCGAAATAACGGTGAAGGTAGCCAAATTACGGCGCGTGGTTTCGGCCCCGATTTCAACATGGTGACGTTAAATGGCAGAACGATGCCAGGCGCTGCGTTACCTAATGGCGGTAGTGTTGGTAATTCTCGTGCATTTAACTTTTCTGATTTAGCATCTGAAAGTGTCCGTGCTGTAGAGGTTTTTAAAACCGGTCGCGCAAGTATAGCTACTGGTGGTATTGGTGCCTCAGTTAATATTCGTACTGCAAGACCATTCGATGCGTCTGAAACTGGCATCATGGCGAGTGTCGGTGCGAAAGCACTGCATGACACGACAAATCGCGTGGGTGACGATGTCACGCCAGAGCTGTCTGGGTTTATTAACTACTTAAACGACGACAGAGTATTTGGGGTGACCTTTACTGGGTCCTACCAGCAACGTGATAGTGCCGCACAAGGCGCATTCGTTAATGAATGGCGAGTAAATCCGTTTAATGGCACGGTACCACAATCTCCAGATCCGGCTAATCCAGATAGTGGTGATCCTATCGTTCTAAATAATGCACCAGCAATGGGGCAATTATTTGGTATCCCTTCAGATTTACGTTACTACATGGCGGACAGAGAGCGTGAGCGTACCAACGCCCAGCTTACTTTTCAGTATGCGCCAAGTGATGATCTCGTGGCTACCCTAGACTACACGTATTCAAAACAAGACTTATACGAAGCTCGTGCAGAGCAGTCGATTTGGATGGACGACCGTTACTTTACCAACCTAACCTTCGATGACAATACGGTTAAAACTCCCGTGCTGATTACGCAAGAGCGTAGAGATTTATTGCCTCGTGACTTGGGCTTAGCGATACAAGAGCTTAATCAGGTTAACGAAAATAAATCAGTAGGTTTTAACGTTAAATACTTTGCTACCGATGATTTAACGCTGCATTTCGACTTGCATAATTCTACTGCAGAAGGTCGACCAGATTCACCTTACGGTACATGGACAAACCTTGGACTTGGTGCGAACGTTGCTCGCGGTCAAGGTGTCGATTTCTCCGGCGACTTCCCTATCATGATGCTAGATTTCGACGATGTTTCTCGTACGAATCTAAATGGAAACGGCGTACTTGACCAAGACGATGTGGGTACATCAATTCTTGATATGAACTTTGCTTCACAAGAAACAGAAATTACCCAAGCTCGTATTGACGGTAGCTATGCTATGGATACCGGAAGTATTAACTTCGGTATTGAATCTCGTGCTATGGAAAGTACGTCGCTACAATCACTTACTCGTCATACCATGGGTAACTGGGGTATTGAAAATCCAGGTGAATTGCCAGCAGGTTCATTAACCCCTCTCGATTTAGCCAGTGAATTCAGCGACTTCAATACCACAGGTATGTTTTCACAAGGTTTCACCGGAAGCGTGGCTGAAATTGGTGCTTTCGCCGCTGACGAGTATGGTTTCGATTTACTTGCCAATAACCCATTTGCAACTAACCGTACCATTGAAGAAGATATTACGTCGGTTTATTTCGAGCTCGATTTATCCGGTGAGCTCAATGGTATGGAATACAACCTATTGACCGGTATTCGTTACGAAAATACAGATGTTACTTCTATTGCGAATATCAGTTTGCCTAGCGGGATTGCATGGGAAGGTAACAACGACTTTAACGTTCGTTTCGGTAGCGACATGGAAGATGTGGAAGTTGATTCAAGTTATGATCACTTCCTTCCTGCGTTAGATTTCGATATTGAAGTAATGGAAAATGTGATTGCACGTTTCTCATATAGCAAAACCATCGCCAGACCGACTTATAACAACTTAAGTGCAGCTTCTACCGTTGGTACGCCAAGTAGCCCCACCCTTCTTAGCGATGGCCCAACGGCAACGGCAAGTTCTGGTAACCCGGCCCTTATACCTCTTGAATCTGACAACGTAGACTTGTCACTGGAATACTACTTTGATGAAACCAGTTACGTATCGGTAGGTTTTTACGATAAACGCGTTAAAAACTTTATTGGTAACGAGCAGGTTGAAGAGAATATTTTTGGCCTAACTGATGCTACCGCAGGCCCTCGTGCACAAGCTGCTATGGACGAGCTTGAAGCGCGCGGTATTCCTATCAGCGATACCTCGTTATTTAACATGGTTGCTGCAATGGAAAATGGCGTCGATTACGACTCTATGACCGATGAACAGTTCGAAGCAGAATACGACATTATTCCAAATGGTGACGATCCATTGATGACTTTCATCAATTCGAAGCCTGTGAATAACAAAAATGCCAATATTTACGGATTTGAGCTGGCTGCACAACACTTCTTCGGCGATACCGGTTTTGGTATTCAAGCGAACTATACAACGGTTACCGGTGACATCGGGTTTGATAATAATGCAAACCCAAGTATTACCCAGTTTGCGTTAGTCGGCTTGAGTGATACCGCCAACTTGATATTCATGTATGAAATGGATGCACTTCAAGCACGTATTGCCTATAACTGGCGTGATAAGTTCTTAGATACCACGTCTCAATATGTGAATGAGCCAGGCTATACAGAAGCATACTCGCAAATTGATTTTAGTATGTCGTATGAAGTGTCTGAAGCATTGACGGTATCGTTTGAAGGAATAAACATTACCGATGAAAATATTCGTCGACACGGAAGAACCAGCGCTATGCTGTGGCAACTAGATGAATTAGGAGCGCGTTATGCATTGGGTGCGCGTTACACCTTTTAAATAAAGCGTACGCTTAGATGATATATGGCCTATTGGGGTGGAATGCGTTGCACCTCAATGGGCTTTTTTGTCATAGTGGAGACTGAATAAAACAGTAAAGTAAACACAACGCTTAGCAATAAAGAAACAAGCCCTCTACACTTAATGAAAAAGGGATAAACAGTGTCGAACCAACCTATTAAGCATGTAGTCATTGTGGGCGGTGGAACCGCTGGTTGGCTGTGCGCTGGAGTATTAGCCGCTAGGCTGGGTAATCGCATCGGCAACAGTGACGAAAGCGCAATTAATATAACGCTGGTGGAGTCGCCTAATGTGCCGAGTATCGGCGTGGGAGAAGGCTCTTGGCCTTCCTTACGGGATACACTGCAAGAAATAGGTATTAAGGAAGCGGATTTTCTTACTTGCTGTCACGCATCCTTTAAACAAGGCTCTACTTTTGCTGGTTGGCGCAACGGCCATCAAGGTGACAAATACCAACACCCTTTCACGACACCCACAGGCTATACTGAACTGGACATTCACCGTTGCTGGCAACAGTTTTTCAGCAGCGAATCGTTTGAACAAAGTTTCTGCTTACAACCCGATATTTGTCATGCTGGACTAGCACCAAAGCAAAACTCCACGCCTGAATATGCTTACGTACTGAATTACGGCTATCATTTTGACGCCTCCGCATTAGCGACCCTGCTTACAAACCATTGTAAAACCAGCTTAGGTGTAAAGCACACGCAAGCGCATATTGCGAACGTGGTTACACAAGATAATGGCGATATCGAGTCGCTGGTGACTGAAAACGGCGATACGATAAAAGGTGACTTGTTTATTGATTGTAGCGGTCAACAAGGGCTATTAATCGACAAACATTACCATGTGCCATGGCATTCAGTGTCGTCGGTGCTGCTAAATAACCGCGCCGTGGCCGTACAGGTGCCTTATGGCAGCATCGACTTGTCGGCATCTGCCGATACCATTGCTTCAACGACAATCGCCACAGCCCAAACCTGCGGTTGGACGTGGGATATTGGCTTGCAACACCGTCGTGGTGTGGGGCTAGTGTATGCCAGTGACTATGCAAGCGAGGAAAATGCAGAATCTATACTGCGCGAGCACTTAGCAAAGCGGTTACCCCAAAGTGAGTTAGAAAACCTCACATATAGACATTTACAGTTTGACCCAGGCTATCGAAAGCAGTTTTGGGTAAATAATTGTATTGGTATGGGGATGTCAGCAGGCTTTATCGAGCCGTTAGAGGCCTCGGCAATTGCGATGGTTGAGCTAGGTATTCGCATGCTGTGCGACCAATTTCCGCAGAACCGACAACACATGAGTCACGTGGCCTCGCGTTACAATCAGCGTTTTACCTATCGCTGGGAAAGAGTTATCGACTTTCTAAAATTACACTATGTGTTAAGCGAAAGAGAAGAGCCCTACTGGTTAGCACAGCGAAGTGAATCCAGTATTCCAGACTCGCTGAACGCGCTACTTGATTTGTGGCAATATCAAGCGCCTTCTCGCTACGATCTTATTGAAAATGAGGAAATCTTTCCTTCGGCAAGCTATCAATACATTTTGTACGGTATGGGGTTTCACACCACCGGCAGACAGCTTGATAAAAACAGCAACATGGTTAAAAAAGCCTTCGCGTTAAAACAAAGCCTACAAAAAGGCAAACGCCAATTGCTTGCTGGGTTGCCAACCAACCGCGATTTACTCACCGCCATTTCTCATTGTGTAGAGAAAGAAACCACAACAAATGATAACGACAAGAAAGAAGGACCTCGCCATGATGTCATCGGATTCCGATAATTCAAACACTTCGGGAGCGAAAACTAGCCCAGTAAAGCGTGTCGTGATTGCAGGTGGTGGCACCGCTGGCTGGATGGCGGCGACAGCGCTTTCAAAATTACTCGGCAAATCCCTTTCCATTACGCTGGTAGAATCAAAAGATATCGGCATTGTTGGTGTTGGCGAGGCGACCATCCCCCCTATTCGTACGTTCCACAAGCTCCTCGGTATAGACGAAAAAGCCTTCATGCGTGCCACCAATGCCACCTTCAAATTGGGCATAGAATTCGAAAACTGGCGAGAGCAAAATCACAGTTACATCCATTCATTTGGGGTAACAGGTCGAGAGTGCTGGGCAGGCGAATTTCATCACTTTTGGTTACGAGCAAAAGACCTGGGTTTTGGTGGTGACTTCGGTGATTACTGCACCGAATTAAAAGCCGCGAAAGAAGGTAAGTTTGCCTATGGCGAACGCATGCCAATGAACTTTGCCTATCACTTTGATGCCGTGGCTTACGGACGCTTTTTAAAAGAGCTAGCGGTAGAAGCGGGAGTGACGCATATTGAAGGTGATATTCAGCATGTAAGTAAATGCTCACATACCGGTTGTATATCTAGTATAAAGCTTTCGGATGGTCAGGAAATAGCGGGTGATTTATTTATCGACTGCACTGGGTTCAAAGGGCTGTTGATAGAAAAAACACTTCATACCGGGTATGAAAACTGGAGCCATTGGCTTCCCTGCGACAGTGCTTTGGCAGTACAAACCGCGTCGACGGGCGCGCCCATTCCTTATACAAAAAGTGTGGCACATACTGCGGGCTGGCGCTGGAAAATTCCGCTTCAAAATCGAGTGGGTAATGGTTTAGTTTACTGCAGCAATTATATGAGCGACGACGAAGCTAAAGACACCTTATTAAGTGCCATAGAAGGCGAGACGTTAAATGAACCAAGAATTATAAGATTTACACCAGGTAAACGTCGGTTAGGGTGGAATAAAAACTGTGTTGCATTAGGGTTAGCCAGCGGTTTTATCGAACCTTTGGAGTCTACTAGTATTCACCTGATCATGACCGGTATTGTACGCTTAATGCGCTTGTTTCCATTTGATGGAATAACCCAATCGACCGTAGATGAATACAATAATAAGTACAACAGTGAAATGGCAGCCATTCTCGATTTTATTGTGATGCACTATAAAGTGACCAACCGAAAAGACAGCCCATTCTGGGAACATTGCAATAGCATGGATATTCCCCCTTCCCTCACTCACAAAATAAACCTATTTAAACAAACTGGAAGAGTGTTTTTAGATGATGGGGATATCTTCCGCGTCGATTCGTGGACACAAGTTATGATGGGGCAAGGCGTGGTGCCAGAGCAATATCATCGGGTAGCCGATGAAATGTCTGAAACCGAACTTGAGCGGTTTCTAGCCGGCTTAAAACAACAGGTAGATAAACAGGTATCGGCGTTACCGTATCATCAAGACTTCCTTAAGAAATACCTGTAATTAATAGAGCGAAGTTGATTATCCTGTTTCACCATAAACTCATTCAATGATTAGGCTAATTATCAATTTATGGTGAACTGCTATGCTTTAGCCAACATTAAGCACTAGCGCCTAAATGAGTAGAAGATACTGCTAATCATTTTTTTACCAGTAGCCTTTACTAACAGCGCATGCACAGTTCGCCCCTTAGCGTGGTGCACAAATATTTCTTAAATAGGAAAATAGCCAGATGAAAGCTTACTCAGTATTGGATGTAATCGTTAAAGATGAGAGTTGGGTTCCAGCGTATATGGAAAGCGTGGGCGACATAGTGTCGAAACACGGTGGAGTATATTTAGCTAATAGCACTAACTACGAATTTGTAGAAGGTAGCGGTAATAAAGAAGCGGCGCGGGTTATTATCGAATGGCCATCTGTAGATGCTGGTAAAGCGTTTATGTCAGACCCAGCTTATCTTCCCCATTTAAAGGCACGTCAAGCTGGCACCATCAGTAATCACTTTTTGATTGAAGGCAAAGCCTGATATTGCGTTAGCGCAGTGTCCGCCGCATTAGTGTCGCGTTGGCTCTTCAACAATACGCCATAAGCACTATGCCGGAAGTGGGGAGATGAATTATCTATCCAAGCTCGGCCTAGTGCGAATGGAAGTGTTATCAATTAGCGTGGCATATTCCCAATCTGCTTAAGAATACTGCCGAAGGCTTTGCCGCCATTTTTTTGAATTTGCTTATCGAAATATAAACTACCTAAAACAAAAACGGTGATATGACCTACCGAGCGCCATGTCGCATGGGTTTTGCCGTCGATTTTCTTCAACGTAATTTCACCTAATTGGTGATCATAAGGAAGCGGTTTTGACTTCACCACTTTATAGCCTAATTTATAGGGAGGATCGTAAGCGACTATTTCTTCATGCAAGTTGGCCCCACCCGCAATAATCTCTCGCACAGCACCAAGACCATTTTGTTCCAACTTACCTTCAACAATAAGGTTGGATGCTTCCACGCCTTTAAATTGTGCATAGTTTGCATGGTCACTTAACGTGGCAAAAACAAAGTCTATTGGCTGGTCGATAATCCGCTCTACATGAATTGAAAACATCCACTGCCCCTGATGCATTTATTGTTATTGAGTACGACTGATTTATTCACTGCTTACTCAAATATAAAGCAACAGATATATAGCTCAAATAACCACTTTTGATTTGTAACTATAGGTTGAGGGAGGGCGCTGATAAGCACTTATGGTAAAAGCTTAAAAAAACCTCGCGATATCGCGAGGTTTCTAAGTTTATTGTTCGATTTACTAAGGGTTACTGAGCTTTATTCAATATTCTGAATTTGCTCATTGAGTAGCGGCCTAGACCCTAACAAACTCAATGAGTTATCGAAAAGAAACCGTTCAAAAATGCCTGTTTGCCCACCAAACTGCCCACCACTTGCCTATGGCTTTTACTAAATCTTAGTGGTTAGCAATGGAAAAACAGTGTCGTTTTTATGCTGCTGTTAGAGCAAAACATAGCAGTTTTGAAGGGCTTTATCGAGTAATTTTTTCAACACTTTATTTAATAATGGATACAATAATATCCACTTTATGTTTTATTTCGATATAATGGATATGACTGTATCCATTTGGCCTTTGCGGATGAAATTTACCTTACTTGATGATACCGATGTAAGCCACGCCTATGCGGCTTATTTACGTGAGTTACGAAAGCAGGCAAAGCTGTCACGAGCGGCGCTTGCTGAGCGAAGCTGCGTACCTGCGGCCACCATTAAGAAATTTGAGCTGACCGGGCAAATTTCATTTCGCCAATTGCTGTTGCTATGGCAGACCCTTGATTCGCTAGAGAGGCTCTATCAACTCACACAACCTAGCAAAGAACGGGTCACTATGCCCTCTAGTATTGATGAGGTGCTAAAAGATGAGTTTTAAACCCATTCAAAAACTCGCCGTGACTCGCACCTTAAGTTCAGGTGAGCAGGTTGCAGTAGGGGTCTTGGCGCAGAATCGGCAAGGCGTTTTTTTCCAGTATGCAGACAGCTACTTGCAGCAGTTTGGCAACTTATCACCTTTTACCTTGCATGCGAACGCGCAAGTTCAAGTCGCTCCTAAAGCGCCGCACCAAGGTGTACATGGCGTATTTGGAGATTGTTTACCCGATGGCTGGGGCATGCTGTTACAAGATCGTATTTTCCGGCAAAAGGGCATCCTACCTAATCAATTAACGGCGATGGATAGACTGGCCTTTGTCGGTGATAAAGGCATGGGAGCATTGTCTTTTTCTCCGGTGTCTGAGTTTTCAGCCACCACGCACGCGGATATTGATTTAGCGACGTTAGGCTTAGAAGCACAAACGCTGTTCGATTCTTCGATGTCAGATTATATGGATGATAATCACGATGAGTTAGATGGGCATACTCAACAGGTGTTGGCCGCATTAGTCGCCGGAGGTAGTTCGGGTGGGGCAAGGCCTAAGGCACAAATTTATATGCCTGCTGGGGAAACTCAGTATTGTCGAACCTTCGCTCAGCTTGGAGATGAGGCTTGGCTGATTAAATTTACTTCTAAAAATCTCGCGCTCGGGCATGAAGAAGGTTTGTGCGAGGCAGTTTATTTACAAATGGCAGAACTTGCTAAGTGTCAACCGCCGCAATGGCAACTCATTGAAGCACCACCTACCAGCGGTGCGCCTGCCTGGTTAGCGCTTAAGCGTTTTGATTATGTCACTGAACAGGCCGATTTAGGCAGTAATCGCAGTTCAGGTCGCCTGCATATGCACAGCGCTTGCGGGCTAATGGATGCAGACTTTCGAACGCCAAGTTTAGATTACATTGATTTAATTAAAGCCAGCCGTCAGTTGTGTAAATCGCCAGCGGCTGGACAACTGCAATTTCGCCGCGCCATTTTTAATCTGCTGTCGTCTAATCAAGACGACCACAGTAAAAACTGGGCGTTTTTGCAAGCGGATGACGGTCAATGGGATCCTGCCCCTTTTTACGATGTGACTTACAGCCCACATCCATTCAACGAACACGCCACTGTGTTCGGAGGTTATGGTAAAGCGCCACCGCTTAAGGTGATGCAAAAACTAGCGACCAGTGCGGGCTATGGGAGTTGGCATGATGCAAGGCAAGTCATTGAAGAAGTTGCAGAAGCCATCAGCCAATTTGCTTATCTTGCGACGCAGCTAGAGATCAGTAAAACAACAGTGTCTGCGATTGCTAAGACATTGGAGCAGCGCAAACAAGAAAATGCAGCGCTTTTTCAATGAAAGTAAAACAAACTTTTCAATTCACAATAAATAGATAGCAAGGTCATCGTGAGCGAATATCAATACTATAAATTTGAGCGTCTGGATGGGTATTTAGATGCTAAAGCACGTCAAGCACTCAGGGCCATTTCAAGCCGTGCCGAGATCAGCGCTACGTCCTTTCAGGTGTATTACACCTACAGTGATCTAAAGGCCGAGCCTTTTGAGCTGATGTTAAAATACTTTGATATCGGTTTTTACTATGCCGATTGGGGCTCAATCGATGTATACATCAAGCTACCAGCAGGAACGCTTCCAGATGCGTTACTTGGCTTTTCAAGTGATGGACTTCATATTCACGAAAACGATGAGTGGCAGTTGCTGATTTTTTCCCTTGAGGAGTATGATGAGTATTTTGACGATGAGCATGCTGACGACTTTTTCCAGCATTTAGCTGGGTTACGCAGCGGGTTAATGCAAGGGGATTGGCGCCTTGTGTACTTTATGTGGCTCAAAATGTTTGATTTTAATGATGACGTTGAGCGAGTGCCGTTAATTCAATTCGATTTTGAGCACTTCAGTGAAGAGGAGCAGGCGTTTGCAGCGCTGTATGATATTCCCTTAGCATTAGTTAAGGCTCTGGCCATGGTGCTGAAGGAGCAACCCAGTCACCTAGCCAAACAAACCCAATTTCAGTTTGATTCGTGGCTCCATAATCTCTCGCAAGCAGAGAAAGACACGCTTTTACGCACGCTGTTTGAGCAAGGCCAGCTAACCCGACACCAAGCCTTAGCGCTGACGCGAAAAGAACCTGTCAACACAGACGAGATCTATCAATACTGGTTAACCTCCGCCGTCATTTCTCCTTTCATTGAGCAAGCGCAAAGTCAATTACAGCAAGAGCAAGCCGCAGCACTCGCAAAAAAATTAGCTATCGAAAAAGCGGAAAAAGAAAAAGCGTTGACGGATATCTACAATCAACATGAGCACTACTGGCAGCAAGCACAAGAGCAAGCGGATCGCACTTGCGCCAGTGGTTACGATGCGGCATCACGCTATCTGCATCAGCTGTTTGAGGCCTATCAGTTCAAAGCTGATGAAGCGGCGTTTGAACAACGATTTAAGCGCTTTGTTGTGGCGAATAATAGCCGTAAAGCACTGTTAAATCGCTTGAGTGATTTGCTTTAAACGATGAGGCGATAGGCTGGCCAAATGACGTTAGCAAAAAACCGATTGAGGGTTGGTTGAAAGGTTGTAAGCCCACCAAAGGTCTACAAATTGTTACCTATGAAGTCACTTTGTGTAGACCTCGGGGTCTAAGCAACGCGCTTTTACCATCTCTGTGGTAAATACTGCGTGAAATACAAAGGCATCACGATATTGGTTTGCTCTAATGCGGATGAGCCTTGTGTACCCGTTAACTTAAAGGTTTTACTTGGAGTACATTTTTCAACGTAGGATGCCAACGATTTTGCTCTTTTACGTTTACCACTTTTGACCTCCACAGGGACGATATCGCCTTCATCGGTCGCCAAAATAAATTCGATTTCGGCGCGGGCGTCATTCCATGAATAGCTTGGGTCAACGCCAATGGCAGTGAGCTCTTGTTGCACAAAGTTTTCAGCCACATAGCCTCTGTAGTTATAAACAGAGAGATCATAGTTTTGCTGTTTAATCTCTTTATAACTGCTGCCGAGCATATGATTAAGCAGGCCCACATCAAACAGAAACAGTTTCACCATATTTTCTTTTTTATAGGCCGCTAACGGAGATTTCGACAATCCTTCAATAGGGTAGTTTGGCAAAGCTAAGCGGCAGCAGTTAAGCCAATGGATCGCGGTTTCAAAATCGCTATAACGAGATTTACGCTCATGCACATGCTTAAATTTAAAGCGTTTAACCGACTCATCGCTGACAAGTGATAGCTGGGCTGGAATGCTATTAAATACCGATTCAATCAGTGTGGCGTCGACCTTGCCCGCGTACTTACCAAAATCGCGGCGATAACCTTCCACTAAATCGGCATGAATTTTTGTGACTTTTTCAACACGCTCTAGAATGCTTGAATCCTTATACTGATACCAAGCAGAAACGGCTTCCGGCATACCACCAGTAAAAAAGTAGTCAGTGAGTTTGTCCATCAATTTGGTGTGTACTGCCGGTGTGCTTGCTTGACTATCAAACGCTTTGATCAGCGCTTGCTCGTTGGATGCGTAAATAAATTCTTGGAAGGTCAGTGGTCGTAAATTGTATTGTTCTACCTTGCCCACAGGGAAGGTGTTGAGCAAACCAATATTCGAGCCGCTGGCAGCGACAAAATAGGACGGTGCTTTTTCAGCAAAGTACTTTAGTGAGGTAACGGCACGTTCACATTCGCCAATTTCATCTAATATCAGCAGATCGGTTTCTGGGTTGAACGCTTGGTTGGTTAACAACTCAATGTTCATTACTAGCTCGTCAGGTGACAGAGAGCCATCGAACGCTTCTTTGTAGGCAGGGTTTTCAAGGAAGTCGATACGAAGGATGTTGGCAAAGGTGTTCCCAAATATCTCTTGTAGCAGATAGGTTTTACCTGTTTGTCTTGCACCATCGATCAATAATGGCTTGCGCACCGGTTGATTTTTCCATGCTATTAGGGCGTTGAGTAAGTTGCGCTGCATTGTCATTTCCCGCCAATTAAGACTGTTAACTGCCTGTAGTATAACTCAGTCTACACTTTAACGCGCAGAAAAGTGTGGAATTATACATTTTTATGCGCATAAAAGTGTAATCCGCAACCTTTGGCATTCAGGGATCCATTTCATCGCCTTGACCAACGCGCAAGCTAAACCTAAAGGTGGGATATAAATCCAATTATATAGAGTAAAGTAGGAATATAGTCCTACATATAAATTGTTGGAGTTGCTTGGGATTCAAAGTTGGACTATATTCCCATTAACGGTTAAATAGTGGGAATATAGTCCCTTTGGTTGGTGATATGGCTAAGCGTGACTTACACAATGTACTGTTTCCAAAGCAGCGCAAAATCCTGAGGCATTTTGGTGAAGACTTGCTGTTGGCGATGAAACGACGTGGTTTTACAAAAAAGCTACTGTGTGAACGTACTGGTTTTGATCATAAAACCGTGAATAAAGTCTTCGCCGGTGATCCGGGCGTTGCCATAGGCACTTACTTAAAAGTGATGGCTGTTCTTGGCATGGAAAGCAACTTTGCAGAAATGGCCGCTCATGATGAAGTGGGTATCAAGCTGCAAAACATAAAATTGCTGGAAGGTTCAAAATGAGCCGTGAAATCGTCGAAGTCTATGCCGACTGGCAGCCAATTGAAGCGCCTTTGCTAATTGGGCTGCTTGCTCACAGTGATTCAAGCCGAGGTGGCGTATTTAGTTTTGCCTACGATAAAGCATTTTTAACCTCAGCCTATCGCTTGCAAATTGATCCAATCCTAACGCTTCACTCCGGTGAACTCTATAACGATGAAGCCGATAAAAACTTTCGCGCATTTCTTGATTCATCGCCTGATAGATGGGGGCGTATTTTAATGCAGCGGCGTGCGGCGATTGAGGCGCGCAAAGGCATTCGAGCAACAAGTCGATTAAACGAATTGGATTACCTGCTGGGCGTACATGACTCTTATCGGATGGGGGGGATTCGATTTAAGCGAGTAGGCTCGGATGCTTTTTTGGACGGCAACTCTGAGTTTGCTGCGCCACCAATGGCTTCTTTGCGAGAGCTAGAGCACGCAGCAATGCAGATTGAAAAAGACGATAACATCGACAGTGACGAGTATTACCGCTGGTTGAAAATGCTGATTTCTCCAGGCTCATCATTAGGTGGTGCAAGGCCCAAGGCTTGTGTCACAGATGAACAAGGCCACTTGTGGATTGCCAAGTTTCCCAATCTAAATGATACCCATGACGTGGGCGCATGGGAGATGGTCTGTTATGAATTGGCTCTTGCGGCAGGTGTTCACATGTTTCCAAGTGAGATCAAGCAATTTTCGTCACAGCACCATACCTTTTTAACCAAACGGTTTGACCGCGACGGTGAAAAGCGGCTGCATTTTTCATCGGCCATGACACAGCTTCAATACTATGATGGTGAACAATCTCAAGGTGCTAGCTACTTAGAGATTGCTGAATTTATTTCCAATTCTGGTGCACAAACCGCAGCCGATTTAGCTCAGTTATGGCGTCGAATCGTGTTTAATATTGCGGTGTCCAACACGGATGATCACCTGCGTAACCATGGGTTTTTATTAACAAAGAATGGCTGGAAGTTATCACCCGCTTATGATTTAAACCCGATAGTGGGTAAGCATGGCCTGCATCTGAATATTACCGATGCAGACAACGCTTTAGACTACCAGCTAGCCTTTGATGTGAAAGACTTCTTCAGACTTTCGCAAACCCAAGCCACGCAAATTTACGATGAAGTATTAATGGCGGTTAAGCAATGGCAAACCGTTGCTAAGCGGCTAGGGATCAGCCGAGCGGAGCAAGCCATGAAACAATCAGCGTTTAACGTTTAATGAGTCAGTGAAACTATATTTTCATTTTTCAGCAGATAAAGAAGTTTTAGTTTCACTTTATGCTTTGCCTCATACTCCATGTGTTTTAACACTTCGCTCATCCCTTGGGCTTTTGGGGCAGTTTGGGCAAAGCCTTAGTTCACGCCACTTAGCCACGCACCAACCCTGCCCACAGAACAATTATTATTTGGGGCACTATCTACAAACTGGGGCAAGTAGCTACTTGTACCCTCAGAAAGCTGCACGATCTGGGCATTTATCTGCCTACTGCGTCCGTTTAACTCTTTGATAATAGCGGGGCAAACTCCTAACTGAACTTAACAGATCAGTGAGGAAGCAAACGATGAACCCAACGACACAATCATCCACCACATCAACACACCCAGCGCGTCAGCAGCGGATTTTGCGCTTGCCCGAGGTAAAGGCCAAAACGGGCTTTGGCCGCAGCACCATTTATGCCCTTTTTATATACAGAGAGGGGCCAACGGTGAATTTCCGCGATCCATTCGTATTGGTGCGCGTGCCGTGGGCTGGTTAGAAAGCGATATCGACCAGTGGATTGAAACTCGCCGTATCGGTGCTGCTTGTGGCCGTGGATAAACCATCAGCATCAACCCCGTTACCTGCCAATGAGGTGAATAACAACATGCCAACATTACCGGCTGGTTTTGCCTATAACGCGCAAAACTGGCTGGTGATGCAACCAGCAGGGCAAGATAGCCCAGTTAAAATCTGTTCTTGGCTGCAAGTAGCTGCTCGTACTCGCGATCCGCAAGGGGACAACTACGGCTATTTATTGCACTGGTTAGACGATGACAATCGCCATCGCTACTGGGCCATGCCAGCAGAACTATTGGCCGGAGACGGCAGCGAGTACCGCCGAATCCTACTCAGCCGAGGCATGCGGCTGAGCAACAGTGTCAAAGCGCGGCAGTTGCTCTCGCTATTTATTCAACAAATGGGCGAACTGGCCACGCAAAAGGCCATCAGCGTGAACTGCATTGGCTGGCATCACCACGCTTATGTGCATCCGCGCCTCACCTTTTACCCAAGCGAACACAGTAACAACCCGCGTATGGTGCTGCAAACCATGCACCCGATAGAAGGCTTTATTCAACAAGGTAGTAGCGACAGTTGGCGGCAGCACGTTGGCAGTGATTGTCTGGATAACCCGCTATTAATTGTTGGTGTCTGCGCTGCACTGGCTGCGCCTTTGTTGCATTTGTGCGGGGTGGATGGTTTTGGTTTACACCTCTACGGTGCCAGCAGTACTGGTAAAACCGCAGCGCTGTATCCGGCATTATCGGTGTGGGGCGAACCTAATCAGCTGCGCCACAGTTGGCGTGCCACGGCCAACGGTTTAGAAGGCACTGCATTAGCGCATAACGATGCCTTGCTGGCGCTCGATGAAATGGGCGAAGTTGACCCAAAAGAGGCAGGTGATGTCGCTTACATGCTTGCCAATGGCCAAGGTAAAACCCGTGCAGGCAAATACGGTGAAATGCGCTTACCCGCCCGTTGGCGCTTGGTGTTTTTATCCACTGGCGAAGTGACGCTTGAAAGCCATCTTGCCAGTATCGGCAAGCGCGTAAAAGCTGGCCAGCAAGTGCGAGTGATTGATCTCAGTGCCGATGCTGGTGCGCAAATGGGCGTGTTTAACCAGAGTCATGGTATGAACGCCGCCGATTTAGCCGATCACCTAAAACAGCAAAGTCGCCAACATTACGGCTGCTTGGCCTTGGACTGGTTACGGTATTTAACGCAGCACAGCGCGCAGGTGCGACCCGTTTTTCAAAACGTACGCCAACGTTTTTTAGCTAGCTTACCAACCGAGGCTGACGGCCAAGTGCGCCGGGTCGCCGAAAAGTTTGCCTTACTGGCCAGCGCTGGGTTGTTAGCCATTCAAGCCAAAGTACTCGATTGGCCAACCCAAAGTGTCGAGGCAGCCTGTTTAAGCCAGCTTAACCAATGGATACTCGCCCGCGGTGGTGTGGCCGCCAATGAAGACCAACAAGCGATTCGCCAAGTGCGTAGCTTTATTGAACAGCATGGTGAAAGCCGTTTTACACCTAAACAAATCGGTTACAGCAGTCAAGTACGCCAGCGTGCAGGTTGGCTTGGCCGCTCCTGCGCATCCATGCGCTCGCGGCATACCGTTCATCCTGAACATAACACCAGCGGCCCACAAACCCTTTACCTGTTTTACCCAACTGGCTGGCGTGAAGCCACCGAAGGCCTAAGCCCAGATCGCGCCGCCAAAGCACTGATGGCCGCAGGCTACCTAATCCCCGATGGCAACCGCCCACAGCGCAAAGTCAGCCTGCCCGACAACACCCGCCCACGCATGTACTGTGTTAAAGGCAGCATCTTGGATGACTAAAAAGGCGATGAATCCTATGTAGGCTTGTCGCCTTGCAGTGCACCGCCAGTCAACACAAGGGCTGGACGAGGTTTAAAGGTTAAGGCAGACAAGACCGCTAGTGTACTGGTTGTGTACTTGCTGTGATTGGTGATCGCCATTGCGCTGAATGATGGAAAATAATCTTGTGATCTAATCAGTAGATGATAAGATGTCGGGCATGTATAAATGCACAGTTATCAAGGGCCGTGTAATGGAAGAGCTTAAATTTGGGTTTAATTCTCACGATATACCAGTAACGCTGGTTAACAATACATCGCCAAACGATGCTTGCGCGTCGTTCTACTTTCGTCAGGATGGTGAGTACTATCTGCTTTGGGTTGAGCACCAAAATGTTGAGTATCGAGAGCGTGATGACTTACCAAGATATGCCATAAGCTGCGCCATCAACGAAGGGGATGATGAAAACCCTGAAATTTATAGCGACACATCCAAGAACGATATTTTTAGATCCGGTGACGTTAAAGACTTGATCGCTTATTTCCATTCTTAGGTTTCATCTTCAATTTTAGTCAGTAGAGAAATATGGAAAACCTCAAACAATCGCGCTGCGTGATTGGGATTAAAGGGCAAACGCCCGACCCCGATTACCCCGTTGATATCTGGTTCGACTCGCTGAAATCGGTGGCCAATGTGCTGTCGAAAGAAAACCAGCAGTTGTTAAAAGTAATCGCCGAGCAACAGCCGCAATCGGTCACTGAGCTGGCCACGCTTACGGGCCGAGCGGTCAGTAATGTGTCGAGAACATTAAAAACATTGGGCAAGTACAACTTAGTTGAAATGCAAAGTACTAAAAACATGCTTCGCCCTACCGTCACCCATCAAGAATTTTTAGTAGTAGTTAATAATGAACAATAAAACCAACGTCCTTCTGAAAGCAGAAGAAATTATTAAGCCCGTAGCACTTGAGCATGTGCCACAAGACAGTGACGTTGAAGCGGTAATTGACCAATGGTTACACGCCATTGCGACTGATAGCCAGTTTTACTGCAAGCCAGATATCAGCAAGCCAGAACAGCTCAAAGAGAGTGTAATCAGCCTGCTACAGCAAAATAGTTTATACACAACGCGTAACGCGTTCTTTAATGATGTGTTTGGTGCTTTAAAGCTAAAACCTGACTTTGATGCTAAGTTTCGTTTTATCGACTTATTCGCAGGGATCGGTGGAGTTCGACTCGGTTTTCAACAAAATGGCGGTGTTTGTGTATTTTCTTCCGAATTTGATAAGCATGCCCAGCAAACCTACAAAAATAATCATGGCGAGATTCCATTTGGCGATATTACAAAGATCCCCGCGAATGAAATCCCTGATCATGACGTTCTTTTGGCTGGCTTCCCATGCCAACCATTTTCGCATGCGGGCCTTAAACTAGGGATTGAAGATACCCGAGGTACTCTATTTCATGACATAGCCAATATTCTAGAAACGAAAAAGCCTAAGTTTGCGTTGCTTGAAAATGTGAAAGGTTTAATTAGCCATGATAAAGGCTATACGCTCAAGGTTATTTTAAAAACGCTAACCAAAATGGGATATAGCTGTAATATTCCTAAAAGCGTTATTGAGCATGGTTCTACAAAGGAAATTCAAGCCTTAGCCAAAGAAATGGTTCTGAAATCAGTGGACTTTGGAATACCGCAGAATAGACAGCGCATATACATCGTTTTATGGCGTGATGGCGAAGTTAAAAGTTTTGAGTACCCAAAACCACTAGGCATTGAAGTTAAAGTTGGTGATAAGCTTGAGGAAAACCCAGATCCTAAATTAACTATTTCTGATAGATTATGGGAAGGCCATCAACGTAGAAAAATCGAAAACAAAAAAAATGGCAAAGGCTTTGGTTTTGGTTTAGTTACAGAAGAATCCCCTTACACCAATACTATCTCTGCAAGATATTACAAAGATGGTAGCGAAGTATTGATTGCTCAGGTTGGAAAAAACCCTCGGAAGATTAGCCCAAGAGAAGCTGCACGATTGCAAGGTTTTCCAGATGAATTTGAACCAAGCACTTCAAAAGTACAGGCTTATAAACAATTCGGAAATAGCGTTACTGTTAATGTAATTGATGGATTAGCTAAAAAAATCAGGAATATATTAGATGGCATTAATTGATTTAAGTGAGAAGTTTAGAGAAATCAGAAGCTCAGTTGAAGGAGTCAACTTTACTGATGTTAAGCTAACAGAAAAATTCAAGAATGAATATGAGCTTTATCTAAATGAGAATAAGGCAAATGGTTATTCTAAAGTTGAATTTGCTGAGTTTTCTACCAAAATTACAACATCAACTGGTAAAGCTATTTTTATCACTAACTTTTGGTTCTATATTGCTGCAGAGCTTTCTAATTACTTAGATGGTCTATCACAACAAAAAAATATTTTTAAAGATATATATAAGGATACAGATCTTCAACAAGCTGCCGTCGCTCTAAGAGATGGAGTTTCCGAGCAAGAAAAAAGCAAGATTGAAAATTATTTCAGCTCAAAGGGTTATACAAATGATGATCTTGAGTGCTTTTTATCATTCGTATCGGATTACAAAAGTTGGGGAGGAGGTAAAACAATAGATCGCAATGATTACTACGTATCCCCATTATTGCAGGCTGGCAATTTGTTGGCAGAAACGCAAAGTGCAGTAGCTGAAATAGCAAAGCAACTGTCTGAAAACCCAGCACTAAAAAACTCATTTAAGCCCATATTCACACCTAAAGTGCAAAAATCAACGGAAACTCTTTTGAGTAATAAAAGTTGGGGATGCTCAACTTTATCCAAACCTTTCCTCCTTCTCGCAGGTATCTCTGGCACAGGTAAAACCCGCTTTGTGCGTGAGCAAGCAAAAACATCAAAGCAGTTTGCTGAAACTTATTGTTTAACCTCGGTGCGCCCCGACTGGCATGAGCCGAGCGATTTGCTTGGTTATATTTCACGCCTAAATGGCGCTGCGGAATACATCACTACTGATGTATTGCAGTTTATCGCCAAAGCTTGGCGTGCCATTGCTGATAGCGGCTTAACCGTTAAGGTGCAAGAGAGCGAAGATCAAGGCGAGCGTTTAGTTGTGGCAGGTGAGCGTGATGAGTTAGATAAGGTGCTGCCTTATTGGCTGTGTTTGGATGAAATGAACCTTGCCCCAGTAGAGCAATATTTTGCTGATTATTTATCGGTACTGGAAACCCGCGAATGGCGTTGGACAGGTGAAAGCTTTATCTACAGCTGTGATGCGCTATTAAAACCCGCCACCATTAAAGAAATTGCGGACAAAGAAAAGCTACGCGAAGCGCTAGGTTTTGATGACGCGCAATACGATGAGCTGTGGGCACATATTTGCCAATATGGTTTAGGTATTCCGTTTAACCTGTTGGTTGCAGGTACAGTGAATATGGATGAAACCACCCATGGTTTTTCACGCAAAGTGATTGACCGTGCCCTGAGCTTTGATTTTGGTGCGTTTTTCCCTAACGATTATAACGACTTTTTCAACCCAACCAGCTGCAATAAACGCCTTAGCTATCCTATTTGGTCAAACGCCAGCAAAGCGGATTTAGCTGATACTTTTGATGCTGATGGTACCAAAACCGTTGCGTTTTTATCGGCCGTTAATGCCGTGCTAAAAAATACACCGTTTGAATTGGCATTTCGTGCGCTCAATGAACTGCTACTTGCGGTGGCTAGCAGCCAACCACAAGATGCCCTGACTCTAAAAGCTGTATGGGACGACTTTATGATGTGTAAGGTTCTGCCGCGTATCGAAGGCGATACCGACAAACTAACTACATCTGATGGTAAGGCTTTGTTGGTTGAACTTAATACTGTGTTGGCAGACCAGTTAGCCCCTATTTGGTTAGCTTCTGAAACGGACGAAACCAATCAACGCCCTGACTTGTATCGTGAGAAAATCGTGGCCGACGGTGCTACTGATGAGGAAAAAGTACTTCGTATACCTTGCCGTTCAAAAGCGAAGTTGCAGTGGATGAGCGGGCGATTAGCCAGTGCCACCTTTACCAGTTTCTGGCCTTAATGGGTTGGTGTTGTTTGATGCTTTTTGCAATGAATGCAACCTATAAGCAGAACCCGTACAGTGATGGTGTAAGGAGTGGTAGGGAATGCCAGAGTTAATACGATTACAAACCCCTGACTTTGAGTTTTCAGTCTGGGCGAATGATATTAGCCAGCGGTTGAGCGTGTACCAGAATACAATGGCACATAGGGTGAGCGCTAATCATACGCAACCTAGCTATGAATTGCGCTTTGCGCCAGCAGCGCAGCTGAGCAATGCGATTGAACCGCAAGGGCTAGTTGCAGATGATCTGGTAAAAAGTGGGTTAGATGAAAGTGACTTAGCCGAACATGAACTTGTTGCCAATGGCTTAGCGAAACACGCTGAGCTGACATTAAATTCCCCGCTGTTTTTTGAGAATACTCAGTACCAGTTTGAGTGGGTCTTTTTTAGTGAAGTAACTCATGCGCGGCTAACTCACCGAAGCCAAAACGTGAATGAGGCATTTCGTTTTGCTCCCGAAGTAAAAACCGCAAGGGGCGTGGTGCCCGCACGTTTAACCGGCACCATTAATACCGGCAATGATGTGGGCTGGTTACGCTTGCCACTTACCTTTGAGCACAGTGGTAAAACACAGACTCAGCATATTGCCTTTGAAGTGCTGCCAACCAAAATGGCACTGCACCAAGACTTACCCGCCATGTACCAAGCCATTGATGCTGTATTTCCTCATTGGCGTTTTAGTTTGGTAGAAAAAACTGACCAAACTGTTGCACGAAGCAAAAAGCGGGTTCACTTTCCTCTAATGTGGCTTGAAAGCTTTAAAGAGCTAAGAAAGCGCTTTGAGCAAGGCTTAAAAGTGATTTGTGCTGCACCGCATAGCCGTTTGCAACCTACAGTGGCCAACATCAAAGCGGCCAAGTTAAAAGGCCGTTTGCCCCATAAGTTAGCCGAGCAAGTTAAGCAAGACTTTGCGAATGGCCAGTACGATAAGCGCTACGCGGTCGAAAAAAAGCAACTGAGTGTGGATACCCCAGAAAACCGCTTTATCAAAATGGCGGTGAGTCAAAGCAAGCGGCAATTAGCGGAGTTTGAACAAAAGCTTAGGCAAAGTAACCAAGCACTAGAGCGGCCACGTTTATCAGAATTCTTCATTGATGAAGTGCATAGTTGGCAGCAGCCACTACAAAAAGTGTTAGGCCAAAGTTTTTTAAAAGAGGTTGGCGCCTACACAGGGTTAAGCCGTGAGTCGTTAGTGCTTCAGCAAAAAACAGGTTATAGCGCGGTGTATCGTATTTGGCAGGAGCTGAAATTTTATTTAGATGTGTTTGGCAATCAGTCGAGCATTTCAATGAAATCAGTGGCCGAGATTTACGAAGTGTGGTGCTTTTTGTGTTTGAAACAGATTTTAGAGCAGAACCTCGGCTTTGAATTGGTTGAAAATGGTGCGGCAGAGTTAAAACAAAATGATTTTTTTGAGTACAGCTTTAAAGAAGATGGCTTGAAAGGCGCGTTTCGTTTTAAACGTAGCGATGGTGTCACTGCAAGGCTAGCACACGAGCCTGTATTCAATAAAGACGGTGTAATTCGGTCTTATTTGGTTAACCAAAAGCCGGATATTGTGTTGGAAGTGACACTGCCTAAAAGCGCTGGTTCAACGAAAGCAGACTCATCAGAAGAAAAGCAGTTTATTTGGCTATTTGATGCCAAGTACCGTATTAAAACTGAGAAAAATCGCTTTGATGACAGTAATGAAGATATCGAAAGTAAGGATTACGTACCAGACGATGCTATCAACCAAATGCATCGTTATCGGGATGCCTTGATTCGTCTATCAGAGCCTCACGGACCTGAATCATCAAGTGGAAACGCTGCCCAATCTCCTAAGAAAAGCCGTCCTGTTTTTGGTGCCTTTGCTTTATACCCAGGTTTTTTTGATCAAGCCACAACCCCCAACCCCTACGCAGCCGCGATAGAAGAAGTGGGTATTGGCGCATTTGCCCTCTTACCTAGTCAAAATGGACCTAGCCAAAACGAACTTAGTCAAACTGAATCAACCCAGACTAAGAGCAGTTATTCCGGCCATCAATGGTTGCTAGCGTTTTTGCAAGCGCAAATTGGCACTGCGCCAAATGCACAAATAGGGCAAAACAATGAAGCCATGTATCCTGTGGCTGGCATGGCGGAAAGGCTCTACGTACAAGAAGCAGCACGCATACCGTATTACGGCATGCGCCAAGTACTGTACCCTGATTTGACGATGACAGTGGCATTGGGCAAATATAATGACAGATTCATAGATTGCTTTGAGAAGTTTAAAAATGAGGAATTACACTTTTATCACCTTCCAGTTTCGACATTTGAATTAAATTTTAAATCCCATGTTGTCAATGAGATTAGATACTTAGCCTTGATTCCAAATTATCAAGTGATCCACGATATTAGACTGGTCTGGCCAATTAGAGATATTCAATATGTAAAGAGACGAGAAATCGAATTATCCATCACAGGATATGAAAGCGACTCTGATGAGCCTTATATATTGTTTGAACTGGGTAAACCTTTTTCATTAAAAGCTCCGGTTGTTTTCCAGCCTAATGGTACATTTAGGCATTCGATAAAAATCACTACAATGGAGCAATTAGAACGAGCAGAGTACTTAAATCAAGCCAAAGCAGTTTACCTAGAGGCTTTGGCATGAGTGGGTATGGGTTTTTAAATATGACTTTGTTCATTTAATAGTATTGGTAAAGTAGATATGGTACCAGCTCAACCTAAAATTTATCATATTGTTCATGTAGACAGGCTCGTTTCTATTTTGGCATCTCAAGGATTGTTATGTGATGCCCAAATCATTGCACAAAATGCCATAGGCACAACGATAGGAATGAATACCATCAAGCAGCGCCGTTTAACAGAGTTAACCTTGAGCAGTTATCCGGATTTGTTTGTTGGACAATGTGTGCCATTTTATTTTTGTCCTCGTTCCATCATGCTGTATGTAATTCATAGAGCTGATAGTGAGGAGTTAGCATATAAAGGCGGGCAAGAGCCAATCATTCATTTACAAGCCGATTTAAATGCAAGTGTTCAATGGGCACGGCAGCAAAATCACCGTTGGGCATTTACTTTATCGAATGCGGGCTCACGTTTTTTTGAAGATAAAAATGATTTAGCGCAGTTGAATGAGCTGGATTGGCAGGCAATTGCTGCAACGCAATGGCAAAATTGCAAAGAGGGAAAACAAGCTGAGTTTTTGATGGAACACAGTTTTCCTTGGCACTTGATAGAAGCTATTGTGGTAAAATCCCCCGCTATTTATCAGCAAGTTGCAAACATCTTGCGAACAGCAGCATTTAAGCCCACACTAACAATAAATTCTAACTGGTATTACTGAGGAGGCCGTAGATATGATTAGAATGACACATGGTGATATTTTACGCGCTGATGCAGAAGCGATAATTAATACTGTTAATTGTGTTGGCGTGATGGGGCGTGGCATAGCACTACAATTTAAAAAGGCGTGGCCAAACAATTTCAATGCTTATGCTCTTGCTTGTAAAAACAAAGACGTACAGCCAGGTAGAATGTTTATTTTTGAAACGGGTCAATTAGCCAATCCTCGTTATATTATTAATTTCCCGACAAAACGCCACTGGCGTGCTGCAAGTCGTATTGAAGATATTGAATCTGGCCTTGTAGCGCTGGTTCATGATATTCAACGGCTTGGAATAAAATCTGTTGCTATTCCACCGCTAGGTGCTGGTTTAGGTGGCTTAGATTGGGCAATTGTGCGTGAAAAAATTGAAGAGGCAATGAAGCCTTTGCGTGATGTGGATGTTTTTCTCTACGAGCCTCTAGGTGCACCTCAAAACGACAAAATAGCAAAACATAAAGCAGTGCCTAACATGACGGCTGGTAGGGCTGTATTAATTGAGTTAGTGCAACGCTATTTAAGAGGTTTGCTTGACCCAACCGTTTCGTTACTTGAAGTTCATAAGCTTTTGTATTTTATGCAAGAAGCAGGTGAGCCATTAAGATTAAAATACGAAAAAGCGCATTATGGCCCTTATGCACAAAATTTGCGGCATGTGCTCAATGCGATTGAGGGGCACTTTATCTCTGGTTATGCCGATGGTGGAGATGCACCTGAAAAAGAGTTACGGCTAGTGCCCAGTGCTAAAGAAGATGCGCAGGAGTTTCTTACTCAACACCCTGACACTCGAACACGATTTGAGAAAGTGTCGCAGTTAGTCGAAGGTTTTGAGTCCCCACAAGGCTTAGAACTCTTGGCAACGGTGCATTGGTTAAGTAAACATGAGCCAGTACAAAGCACCGAAGAACTTGTACAAAAGGTACACTCATGGAATGCACGCAAACAAATGTTTACTGCAAGGCAAATTGCTATTGCAGAGCAGGTGTTAACAGATCAAAGCTGGATAACTGCATAGTTAATAAATAACGTAACTATTCGGAAATTCCAGATAGTTTATTTTTACTTTGTCTGGATCCTTTTCCCCGTCAATTTTAAAAACAGTACTCCGACAGTTCGAGTTTGTTTTTTGGCTGTGAGCCTTAGGGTGTTGCTACCGACATGAATGTCGGTAGCAACACGTGATTCAGAGTGGTTTTCGTTTTCTAGCTGTTAGTCAAAGCAGTGGGGATGATTTGTTATGAATACTCGAACCTGTTCAATTTGCGAGATGGGCCAACTCATCCTGCATACTGAAAAGATTACGGTTGAGCATTTGGGGCAACAAGGCCAAATTGAAAGCCAGTATTCAATGTGTGATTACTGTAATAGTGAACAGGCAGGTGCAGATGAAGCTCGTTTTAATAAGCTTGCCATGAATGCCTCTAAAAAGCAGGAGCTTAAAACAGTCTGATACATACTGCCAATTAAAAAGCGACATCAAATAATATCGAGCTATTTGGCGCTTTTGATATTAAAATTGCACCAACAACACCCCTCCCGCTACCCGTTAGATCAGCGCCCTGCGAGGGGTTACTCGTTTCTGGGGCTTGTGATTTCGAGTAGTTTGTAAGATATAGGCCCCAGTCTTAACGGCGACTGAGGCGCAGCCACGAGCCAAAACACTAGGTAAAGGCTCAACCAGCTTTAAAGAGCTTGAGTGAAATTGTGGTTTTCATCATAACAAATATCAAGCTATTTAGCCTTGTTGTTGAGTTTCCTTCTCGTCGTTAACAAAGCATTTGTTCGTAATCCACACATCATTCTCCGGTCCACAAAGGTGGTGCAGCAGCGCTAGGTTGATCTGGTGGCTGATCACGTTGGCGTTTCGTTTTTGGCGCTCTTTTTTCAAACCTCTCAGTAATAAACCTGTGCACGATTTACCCATTTGCTCCGGCGAACTGGGCAGGCAAAAAGCGCGGTTTTGCTGTTTGGGGTGCAAGGTAGCGCGCTTTCCCGTTTTAGATAAAGGCGTGATGCACCAAAAAATACAGGCGTTGGCCGGTGTGTTTGCTTGCAATGTTCTGGTTTGGCTTGTGCAATCCCCATATACCGGTAATAAATGTGCCGGTAACAAAACTAGTCCGCCTTGGGCATGGCCATCAACCTCAGGTAAAGGTAGCCAATACAGGTTTGGCCATTGCTCGGGGCTTTGCCATTTTTCTACGATCACTTGTGCGCCAATGCTGTTCAGCCATTGGTGAATCGGGCAGCCAGGGTGCGCTTGTTTAACGCGCGGTAACTGATAGGTCAGCCAGCGGGTTAAGCGTTCGGCTGCATTATCGCACTGGCTTAATGCTGGGTAGAGGGTAAACGCGCCATGCCCAACCAGTAACGCGACCACCTGCTGTATCCATTCTCTATCCCAATCGTTAGCACTTGCCCATAACACGTCACTTATCACCTTATTGGTTTTTCATGCCGTCTATTTTCAGTTGTCGGATGCAGACGCGGTGGTGAATTAGATGAAAGAAATGGCCATCAAACTAACCAGTCTAATCGGTTTTTTATGATCACCTGTGCGCGGCTAACTGTTTGAAATATATCGTCCAATACGGCGCTGTTTGGCGGCATTTGGCTAGTGCAAAAAATCGAGACGCCAAACGATCGTTTGCATTCTGGGTTTAAAAAACCAAACGGTTTGTACTTTGATGCCGAGGTTGGTTTAGGGTACAAAAAGTGCCAAACCTTGCTTTGAGCCAGTAATGGCAAGGCCTACCAGCGTTGGATTTCAATCGAGACGCCAAACAGTAAATGGACTAATTTCCCTGTTTGGCGTTTCGATCCAAAAGCCAAACGGATAGTGGTTTTGGCGTATGGGGGGTAAAGGCATGGGGAAGTGTTGAACGAAGAGCAGCTTGCTAATTTGACCTGGTATTTTATGAAGAGGCCTTTTCCAGCTTTAGTGAAGGTTGCTTGTCACTGTTACCCTCAAAGTACTCGAGGGCGTACCCCATAGCCTTGTAGCTTTTCTCGCGTTTTTTAAACATGCGTTGCAGCATAGGGAGAGCGCAGTCCACATAGTCGTGAATAGTGACTTGTGTTTTGCCTTCCGATTCACGATGAATACGACCGGCATATTGGGCCAACGTACCTTTCCATGCGATTGGCATGGCCAAAAACAACGTATCCAGTCTTGGCAGGTCAAACCCTTCACCCACATATTTTCCTGTTGCGACGACAACTTGAGCCGATTGTAGATGATTGTCAGCGTTCTTGCGTTCCGCAGCTTTCATGGCGCCTTTGAGTACGACAGTGCTTATACCCATCTCGGTAAGTCGTGAGTGTATGTACTCTGCGCTCTGTAAGGACTAACGGGTGAACGCTCGTTTTGAGCGCTACGCAAAGCCTCTCTTAATGCGAGAAGCTGCTGCTTTTCGTTTTCAAGCTCAGCTAGCCTGTTATCAATAGCAGAAATGTTTGGGTAGCGAGCGTCATTCATAACAAACTAATTTTGATTCGCAGCGCTATGAAGCGCGAACTTGCGGTGGCTTGATCAGTGACTCTGCTGGAATACCTAACCCTTCATGAAGTTTCCAAATCATTTTTAGCGTGAGTGATCGCTTATGGTTTAGGATTTCATAAACACGATTGCTTTTACCTATCATGGGTTCAAGATCTTTAACCGTTAAGCCTTTGCGCTCCATCTCAAACTTTATTGCCTCAACAGGGTCTGGCAAATCCATTGGAAAATGCTTTGCTTCGTAGGCTTCAACTAACGTAACCAAAATGTCCAGCTTTTCGCCTTCAATGGTATCTGGCTCCGCCATCATTAGGTTTTCGATGTCGTTTAATGCCGCGCGGTAGTCGGCATCTGTTTTAATAGGTCTGATGTCCATTATATTTACCTCTTGTTACTACCTTTTGGCTTTAAATCGTTTGCACATCAATTTTATCGTATTGTGCATGGCTGCCGATAAACCGTATGTAAACCACCTTGTAGGCATAATTGATCCAAACGACTAACCGGTATTTATTACCGGCAATGTTAAACACGACACGTCCATCTTTGAGGATGCTGGCATTTCTAAAGTCCTGTTTCACATCCGCCGGTGCTCCCCAATCAGCGTTTAATGCATGCCTATACCACGCTAAAGTTGGCTCTTTAGCGTCAATGTATTCTGGGCTGTCTTCCCAAAATGTTTTTAAGGTTGATAATGCGATAATTCTCATAAACAGATGTTAGTCCCAATTTGGGACTTTTGCAAGTTTGGTATTCTTGATGCGGTTAGGAGTTGTTACCGCATCCCCAATTGCCCCATTCCTTGGGGCAGTGTAATTTCCTTTTATTCACCCTCTAAAGCTTGGCATATCAAGTGCTGCCCCATTGTCCCAACTGCCCACGGTAAGTGAGCAAATGGCTTGTTAGTTTCGCCTGATGGGCCTTTTCGGCATGCGGCTGCGTTTGCCATCGAAGAACGCCAATACTCTGAACCAATAGAGCGATTCTTCATAACCTAGGCTGTACGTTGGGCGTGCAGGCGGGATGAGCCCTAGTTTACGTCCTAGGCCGACAATCACGTAGAACGTGAGTTTTAACGTCAGCCAAGGAGCGAGTACCACGAATACCATCAGGCATTGCCGAGTAAGTGCGTAGCCTATGCCATGAGGCTGTTCGAGTAGGGCAATGCCAATACACCAGCCAAGTCCTGCCAGCATGGCTATTGGAAAGGTAATGGGGGCGAGTCGCATCATAAATTGCATGTTAACGCCCTCCTGTGTGGTATTGTGAAGCGGGCTCAAAGTTCACCAGTGGTTCAACCACATCAGCTACGGTTTGATGGGCAATTCGGCGCTCTTCAAAGTAATCGTGGCGGTCGTAGATACCCTCAACGCCTTTTAGCTTATGGTAAAGCAGCGTTCGGCCACGTTGCCTGCAATGCCCAAAGAGGCGGCAAGGCTGCGAAAGGTGCGGCGCAAATCGTGTACGGTGAAGTGTTCAAGTTTGCCCATTTTATTGGGAGGCTGCTTTTTGCGCCCAGGCTCGCGACCAAAGAGCTTAGAAATGGCACGGTTAAGCGTATCTGGCCCCATATGTGGACGATGGCTTGCTCGTCTGGCTGGGAAAACATAAGGCGAGCCACAAGCGCGGATTTGCAACTCGTTAAACCAAGCAATGGCTTGGTGTGGTAAGGAAATGCTGATTGGGACGCCGGTTTTGCTGCGTTCTTTGGGCAGATCCCACACGCCTGTGGTTAAATCCATTTCACGCCACATGGCTTCGCACAGTTCGCTTTTGCGTACACCCAATACCAAAAACAGGCAGCAAGCGAGGTAGTTGTCGCGGCCAAAGCTATTGATATGGGTATAAAACACGCTAAAGGCGTAGTGAATTTCCTCTTTGCTAAGCATCCTGTCTTTACTGGACTCCACGCCACCGGCATCGTCTACGGTAAATGCTGCGGCTGGGTTGTTCAGCGTTAAGTCGAGCTTTATCGCATGCCGAAACAGCTGCTTCATGTACATCAAGGTATCGTTGGCAATGGTAGGGCGGTTACTTTCTCGAATGCGCTCTAGCACCTCCCGCACGTCACGTGCAGTCACCTCAGCAATACACTTAATGCCAATGACTGGGCTTATGTCTTTGGTGTAAACCCGATACGGAATCTTGGGATGCTTAAGTCGTCGACTAAGATCGGTTCGATACCAGTCATGGAACAGTTGATCCACGGTTTCAATGTTAGGTAACTCGATTTTCTGTTTTTCTAGAAGAGGATCTATGCCGTCACGTACTTCCTTTCGAAAGTATGCGGCGGCAATTCGAGCGTCTGCCAACGACATTAAAGGAAATTGCCCCAAGGTTGCTTCTCGTCTTCCTTTGGCTGTGGTGTAGCGGATCATCCAGTAAGGCGAGCCTTGTTTGCGGACGCAAAAGTATAACCCTTCACCGTCTGAATATTTTTTTGGGTCGGCTTTGCTGTATGCAATAACCTGTTTTGCTGTGAGTTTTCCCATGTTTACTCCATAGTTGCTGAAATAATGGAGGGGGCAATAATGGCTGCCCACCACCGATTTGCTTATTGAATCAGCAGCTAACCTGTTGTGGTGGCGAGTTAAATGCGAAAATTGGGTAACTTACTGCCCACCAATTTGCTCACCGCAAAATGCTTATTGAGCAAAAATGAGGGGACTGCCCACCATTCTGCCCACCACTAAACAGGTAGTTGGTAACGGACATCTGCAAACCGATTTGGACGGGGAAAATAAAAAAGCCTGTATTTTCAAGCAAATAACAGGGCTTTTAAGACATTCTTGGACGGGTAAAAAAACTATTCAATATTCTGAATTTGCTCACGCATCTGCTCAATCAGCACCTTAAGTTCAACCGCCGATTGGGTGATATCAGTATTAATTGATTTTGAACCAAGCGTGTTCGACTCGCGGTTAAATTCCTGCATCATAAAATCTAAACGGCGGCCAACTGCCCCGCCCTTTTTAAGAATGTTGCGGGTTTCTATTACATGAGCGTTTAATCGGTCTAACTCTTCGGCAACATCCACTTTTTGCGCAAGCATAATCATTTCTTGTTCGAAGCGGCCTGCGTCTAGCTCAATTTTTGCTTCTTCGAAGCGAGCTTGTACTTTTTCGCGCTGCCACACCATAATTTCAGGCATACGGGCGGTGACTTTCTCGGCTTCTATTTCAATGGCGTCTAAGCGCTGAGTAATCATGCCTTTCAACGCTTCGCCTTCGGTGGCACGTGCGCTTATAAAATCGTTAAGTGCTTGGTCGAACGCAGCCATAACATCGCCATGAATGGTATCCATGTCGGCTTCTTCGGCAGCAATCACACCAGGCCAGCGCAATACGTCTAGCGGGTTTACACCGGTAGATTGTCCATGAGCTTGTACCCAGTCGGAGGCTTGAAGTACTTGTTTAGCCAACGCTTCGTTAAGGCTAAGTGTGGTTACAGCAGCATCGTTGGCGGTGAAACGTAACGCGCACTCTACTTTCCCGCGGGCCAGTTTTTTTCTAAAACGTTCGCGAAGTACTGGCTCTAAAGAGCGGAATTGCTCGGGTAAGCGGAAATAAGTTTCTAGAAAACGCTGGTTAACAGAACGTATTTCCCATACGGCGGAGCCCCACTCTTTTTTCGTTTCAACCCGCGCGAATGCGGTCATGCTGTAAATCATAAATAGTCCTTTTATTGCACTTTTTGCAAATGAAAGCCTGCAAAAACAACCCGCTGTCGCGCATTGTGTCATCATTATCATCAGGCAGGTTTTCTTGTATTCACTATAGTAGCCTACATTGATAAGAGTTCGATATGCTAAAAGGGCGAAAGTTCGTTTTTAACAGCTGCTATTAGTGCGTTATACTTACGCCCCAAACTTAGGCTTGTCTGAACACTTACCCATTATTAAGTGCGTTACTTGCCAGAATTATTTCTTTTATAAGCATTCATCTCGTGGAGAACTCTATGCGTCCAAGCGGCAGAACCGCCAATCAAATTCGTCCAGTTACTATTACTCGTCAGTACACATGTCACGCTGAAGGCTCAGTGCTGGTGGAGTTCGGCAACACTAAAGTGTTGTGTAACGCCACGGTTGAAGAAGGCGTGCCTCGTTTCATGAAAGGCCAGGGCAAAGGTTGGATCACGGCGGAATACAGCATGCTTCCTCGTGCTACTCATACTCGTAGTGGTCGTGAAGCTGCTCGTGGTAAACAAGGTGGCCGTACGCTAGAAATTCAACGCCTTATCGCGCGCTCGCTTCGCGCTGCAGTAGATTTGAAACTACTAGGCGAAAACACGATCACGCTTGATTGTGATGTTATTCAAGCTGACGGCGGTACACGTACTGCGTCTATCACGGGTGCCTGTGTGGCTTTAGTTGATGCGTTAACATATATGCGTAGCAAAGGCATTTTGAAAGCCAACCCTCTTAAGCACATGATTGCGGCGTTGTCGGTAGGTATTTATAAAGGTACGCCTATTGCTGACCTTGAGTACACCGAAGATTCAGTAGCCGAAACAGACATGAATATCGTCATGACAGAAACCGGTAAGCTTATTGAAGTACAAGGTACCGCAGAAGGCGAACCATTTGCGTTTGAAGAGCTTGATGAAATGCTAACTATTGCTAAGCATGGTTTGCGTGAATTGTTCGATATTCAAAAAGCAGCACTGGCGTAAGGAGTTACCATGAAAGCGTTTCAGCGCAGTTTTATTGAATTTGCCATTGAACGTGGTGTACTTAAATTTGGTGAGTTTACCTTAAAGTCTGGCCGTGTAAGCCCGTACTTTTTTAACGCAGGGTTATTTAACTCTGGCGGTGACTTAGCCAAGTTGGGGCGCTTTTATGCCGATGCACTTGTAGATGCTGGAGTGGAATTCGACGTATTGTTCGGCCCTGCCTATAAAGGTATTCCTATTGCCACAACGACAGCGGTAGCCTTAGCCGATAGTCATCATCGTGATGTACCTTATTGCTTTAATCGCAAAGAGGCGAAAACTCACGGTGAAGGGGGCAACTTAGTAGGTAGCCCGCTGGAAGGTCGCATCATGTTAGTGGATGATGTAATTACCGCAGGTACGGCTATTCGTGAGTCTATGACCTTGATAGAGCAGCACAACGCGAGTTTATCCGGTGTGCTTATTGCGCTAGACAGGCAAGAACGCGGTAAGGGTAAATTATCTGCTATTCAAGAAGTCGAGCGCGATTTTGGTACTACAGTAATTGCTATTGTCACGTTAGCTGATGTGGTGACTTACTTAACTGAGCAAGACAACATGACTAATGAAATCAACGCGATAAATACATACCGTGAAACCTATGGTATTTAAGTATGGCGACTGAATTTCAACAAGCCTTTGATGAAGCCACAACGCATTTAGATGCGTTGGGGCTTCGTTGCCCTGAGCCGGTGATGATGGTGCGTTTGCAAATACGTAAGCTGGAAGACGGTCAGACTTTGTCGATAACGGCAGACGATCCTTCAACGGCACGAGATGTGCCTAGCTTTTGTCGATTTATGGAGCATACCCTAGTGGCATCACAAACCGATGTAATGCCGTATCAGTATGTGATCAAAAAAGGGGTGTAGGGCGCTCTTAGCGCTGTTAGTCAACTCAGGTTCGTCGATATCTGGCTTCAAACCCGCAATAAATACCAAACATGATAAACCCGACTCCCATGGCAGCTAACATGTAGAGCCCGAACGCTTGCTGGGTAAGGGTTTGTAGTGCTTGTTGCAGCCCTCCCGCCTCAGAAGGGTCGTTTTTTACCGCAGATATAACAAAAAAACTGCCCACCAGCAAATACACCACACCTCGGGCGAAATAGCCTAGTCTACCAACCACTTTGGTCGTTTTCTGTTTATGACCTGTTAGCTTTGCTTGTTCAAACTTTTTGAGGAAATCTGCTTTGTAAGCGTGTTTAAACTGCATAAAAGCAAATATAAGCACTCCTGCACCAATAGCAGCAACCAAATAGGTTCCCCATTGATACTGTAAAAGTTGATGGCTTACCTGTTCCCCTTTGGAACCACCGCCACTATTTGAACTACTGCCAGAGTTGCTACCAATTAGCACTTTTGCGCCTAAAAACGCAGCGCCGAAATAGAATATTCCTGATACAAACAAAAACACGCGCATAATAATGTCTTTCGCTTTTGTCATATCTAGCGATTCGGTATTTAAAATACTTTGAAGCCATCGCCACAGGGCATAGCTCACTAATCCCGCTATTAAAATACCGAGTAGCACTTGGCCAAATGGCTGTGATTTGAGGGTGGAAAACACGTTTTCTTGTGTCGCTTTTTCACGGTCTGCGGCAGTAATTACCGAGGAAAGAATAAAGACACCAAGCATGGAGTACATGATGGTTTTTGCACTGTAACCTGCGCTGGCAATGGCTGAAAGCCAGTTTGATGTATCGCGCACGGTGCGCTCCTCGTTCGTATAATTGAATTTCGTCTATTACGATTATCAAGAATCGAACCACTAATAATAAAGGCGTAAATAATAAACCTGCGCAGCGTTTTGGCGCGTCTTACTTGCTATTACCTCTATATGTATCTACCGGATTACCTACTCGTTGTCACCACTGACGGCTTGCAACAGAAGCTGCTGCAATTGTTGTTTACTACGAGAGCAGTCGCAATGAATGTCTGACACATGCAAGTTTTGCCCACTCAACATTTTTTGAAGCACCGATGCTTTTACGTTTAACGATATGAAGTCGTTGTTATCCTGAAATGATTCTACTGTCATGCTAATGTCCCTCGCCTTCATGGGGTATGTTTTACGGTTGATAGGTTGTATCACTAGTGCAACGTTAGCGCCTGCTGATGTTCCGCAGGCATCGCGCCACCGCCCTTTTCAAGCGCTACCTGTATAGCGCAAATAAGCTTACACACTGAGGGCTTACTGGCATGTAAAGGCAATATAGCGATAAGTTGCTGGTGGCACTCTTGTAGAATTTGGTGAGCTTCGTGTTTTTTATTTTCTTTGTGCAGTAACGAGGATAAATACATGGCCATAGTGCCAAAGGCCAATACATCTTCGTGAATAGATTTATCCACCGTATCGGTAACCGGCTGTAAGGCAGTAAGAACAACTTTAGCGGCTTCGAAGGTTTGATAGCCAAGGCGCCTCGCCTCGTTATATTTGCCCGCTTGGTGAGCTTGCTGCGTTTGTACCTGCATCGCGATCCTGTGCTCGCGGGCGTGTGAAGGGTTTAGCTGTAACCACTTTCTGTAGACTGGGCATAACCGTTGTAAATTCATAATTTGCACCTCCTAAAAACTACATTAGTGCAAATGAGAATTATTATCAAATGTAAAATTGAAAAATTTTATCGAAGTAATTTACAAAGCAGATTAGCGCGTTAAGTACACATTTAATAGTGCTGGAAAAACCACTAACCTTTCAACATATTAACCGTAAACCATACGCCTATAACTAACGCAGTGAGCACGGCAATGGCGGCAATTTTATATTTCTTAATAAGCTGCTCGGCCTTGTTCCCCGCGAAATACACTACGGCGGCTAAGCCAAAATAGCGGATGGCCCGCGCGATCACCGTGGCTAACAGAAAAAGGCCGAGAGAGAATTTGGTGGCACCTGCTGCTAACATGGCCACTTGAAAGGGGATGGGGGCAATACCCAATGTCATCACAAACCAAAACCCTTGGTTTTGCATTTGTTGTTTAACACTGTCGAATTGTTGTTGGCTGAAAAACGTATCAATTACCCACTGGCCGAGTAGGTCGAATAAATAATACCCTAGCGCGTAGCCAAATATCGCACCCACTACACAACCTAAGGTTGCCATTAGCGCTATCAGCCAAAGCTTATCACGGCGGGCTTGCATCAAGGGCACCATAATCGCTTCAAGAGGCACCGGCACAATGGTCGACTCTAAAAAAGACGCAAACGTGATGCCGGTAAGCATGTGTTTGGAGTCTACGAGTTGCTTCGTCTTTTTCTTTACCTTTTTACCCAGTGCCATCTTTTATTTTTACTGCCTTGAAGTTAATGCGGCCCTGATACCCAAAGCCTTTCCATTATTGTTTGTAAATTTTGCCGTCTTTCATCACAAAATACACACTTTCTAATAGCGTTATATCTTCTAGCGGATTACCAACTACGGCTACTAAGTCGGCGAATTTTCCAGCCTCTAATGTACCTAAGGTATCACTAACACCCAGCAATGCTGCGCTATTAACGGTAGCGCTTAAAATCGCGTCTGCTTCAGACATACCCGCTTCTACCATTAAAGAGAATTCTTGAGCATTGTCGCCATGTGCAGAAACTCCGCTGTCAGTTCCAAAAGCAATTTTTACGCCTGCTTTATGCGCCTTTTCAAAGGTATTTTGAATAAGCGGGCCAATCGCCGCGGCTTTTGGGCGCACTAGTTCAGGAAAATAACCGTCAATCTTTGCTTTGTCGGCAACAAATTTACCTGCCAAAATCGTTGGCACATAGTAAGTCCCTTTTTGTTTCATTAGGTCGCGCACTTCGTCGTCCATGTAGGTGCCGTGCTCAATGGAGTCAACGCCAGCGACAATAGCGCGTTTCATGCCTTCTTTACCGTGAGCGTGAACTGCTACCGTCATGCCGTAATCTTTTGCGGTCTGTACAATAGCTTCTAGTTCATCGGTCATAAATTGTGGGTTTTGACCGCTTTTCGCTACGCTCAATACGCCGCCAGTGGCAGTGATTTTAATTAAATCTGCACCGTCTTGATAACGTGAACGAACGGCTTCACGGGCTTCTACTTCGCCGTTAACCACGCCTTGTTTAGGGCCAACGTCGGGGCGCAGTAAGTGAGATAATCCGTTGCTTGGGTCGGCATGTCCGCCTGTGGTGGCTATTGATTTTCCTACCGTGAATATACGCGGGCCTGTGGCATAACCTTTACTGATCGCATTTCTAAGAGAGACAGTTTCATGATAGCCGTCACCTAAATTACGTACTGTGGTAAACCCCGCATCTAGCGTAATTTCAGCATAGTTAGCGGCCTTAAGTGCATAGTCGGCTTCATTTAATGAAAAGCGCTCTAAATAGGTTTGAGGGCCTCCATGCTGTGAAGACAAATGAACATGCATATCCATCAAGCCAGGCATGACAGTGGCATGTTTTAAATCGATAACCGTGTCTGATTTTGAGGGTGTTTTATAACCAGACTCTACCGACGCAATTTTGTTGCCCTCGATAACAATGGTTACTTCGCTTTTAAGCTTGTCCGACGTGCCGGTGAAGGCTTTACCTGCATGCACAAGGGTGGCGGAAACGGCAGGCGCTGAAAGGGCAATTGCGCCCAACGTTGCCAGTCCTAAGGAAATAGCTAATGAAGTCAGTGTCTTTTTCATGATGGTTCTTCTTATGATGTGTGAATAGACGAAGAACCAATGTAGAACACCAGCAAAGCTAACGCAAAAATTTGCGCTACGTTATCGGTGTTATTTTACTTGCTGTGCTATTTAAAACTGCTTGCCATCGCCAGCATAAGCTTCTGCCCGGGCTTTTAACTCGTGACTTTTAATCAAAGGCTTACATCGAAGCTTAATGTTAACGCTTGTCACTACTATTTCGTGGGCACGGCGCCAATAATGAAGGGGATAGAATTCGAGGTAACCACAAATTGCGTTTCATCACCGTTTTGCTGCTCGCTAGCGTGCTCAAGCAGTTGATAATAAACGTTCTGATGCAAACGCGCCCACAAATTGCGTCTAACTAAAACATAGGGAATGGGCGTTGCGTCAGTATCTTGTAAGTCGGCGGGGGGCTTGCGTAAGCTGAGTTGTTCTGCCGCGCTCAGTGTAACGATATCGCCAGTTTGCGTGGTGAGCTCTAAGCAATCGTTATCAAAACGCCACTCGGTAACCAAAAAAGGCACATCTTCTACGGTAATCCCCACCTTCTCAACAGGGGTAACCAAAAAGTAACCGTCTTCTTCTTTTTTAAGTACAGAGGCAAATAGCTTCACTAAGCTTGCTCGGCCTATGGGGCTACCTTCGTAAAACCAACGGCCATCTAGCGCAATGGTTAAATTGATATCTCCGCAAAAAGGCGGGTTCCACTTTTCCACCGGCGGAAGTGGGCGCGCCTTGTCAGACGTGCCCTTTAATTGCTGTTGAAATCTAGTTAGATCCATTTTCTTCAAGCAACACTTTAATTTCACGCAGCTTTGCTTTAATACGGCGCATATTGTCTGGGCCTGTACGAAGCAACTGCTTCTGCGGCTCGTTTAGATTCTCTAAACGAGGATCAATGTACTTATAGGTAACTGAATCGGTATACACTTCAACAGGTACCGGCACTTCAGGTGTATCGAGCAACTGATCGATAGCATCTAATACCACTTCATTGAAGTTCTTATCCGAATCGCCAATTTCTGCGTATTTGTCTTGAATGTCACCCTTATAAATATCATACATGCCCAATAACGCTTCACTTTCAAACGACTCAAGCATGTTTACATAAGGTGTATAGCGCTTATAGCTTGCTGCATCAATCCATTGCTTTCCAGCCTGAGAATAAACACGAAATGTTTGCTCAGGAGGCGTAAGCAACTGGTGATTGGGCGCCATTTCATCATTCGCTAAGTTGGTAACCGATACCACAAATCGCTGTAATAAACCTTCATTCACAATCATACGGTTTACGCTGTCGTCAGTGGCGGTAGAAATCTCCTGCAGTGACGATTTTATGGCCGGGTCGCTCACATCTAACGGCTCAGGATCTGGCTCTACAGGTTCTGGCATTGGTGGGACTTCGTCGGGCTCTTCAAGTTCTAACGGTGGCGGAGCAGGCTTGGTTTCAAAAACGTCGGGTACTTCTTCAACAGGCACTTCTACGTCTGGCTGAACAACTTCAGGCTCGGGGGCGACGACCTCTTCTTTTTTCGAAGGCCAAAACACGAGAGCCAAGATGACTACAATTATTACCCCGATAATAAGTAAATGGGGACCTAACGTACGCTTTTCTGACGATTCGCTCATAATATCTCCGCTGCAATAACTGATCTAATAATAATACTATCAGAGATAACACCCAATATTTGGATATCACGCAAGAGAATTGTTCTCTGATGAAGGTAATTTCCTTATTTAGAACACTTTTTAACGTAATTGGTTCGCAATTCGATCGTAATTTGTAGCAATTTCTTAGCGATAGCAGCAAATGCTACGAAACGCTAGAAAGGGTAACTTCGGTATCATCGTTATATAAATTCCTAATTTTGCAGAGTAATGTAAAATAACTTGCTTATATTGTACATTTTATTAACAATTAAGGTGAATTTACAAAACGTAGATACTATGACTGTTATCCTTTTTGCTATTCCTTTATTCGTTCTTCTTATCGCCATTGAAATACTTGTCGATAAACGGAAAAAAACCGGTCACTATCGTGCAAATGATGCGATTGCCAGTTTAAGCATGGGCGTATTATCGCGAGTCATGGCTATTGGGCATCAGCTTATACCACTCACTTTCTACGTATTGGTGTTTAATACTTTTGCGGTTGTCGAACTGAGTTATTCACCTTGGGTATGGATAGCTGCATTCATATTGTACGACTTCTTTTATTATTGGAATCACCGTATGGGCCATGAAATGAGTATTTTATGGGCTGCCCATGTGGTGCATCATTCCAGTGAAGACTACAACCTAACTACCGCACTTAGACAAACAAGTGGTGCTATTTTCAGCTGGGTTTTCTACCTACCTTTAGCGCTAATAGGTTTTCCTCCAGAAATGATAATTACCGTTGGCGCACTTAACTTGATATATCAATTCTGGGTTCATACTCAGCATATTGATAAACTAGGCTGGATGGAGAAATGGTTTGTTACCCCCTCGAACCACCGTGTACATCACGCCCAAAACCGAGTTTATATCGATAAGAATTATGGTGGTGTGTTCATCATATGGGATCGTTTATTCAATACCTTTATTCCAGAATTAGAAAGCGACAAACCAATATTCGGTATTCGTGGTGCATTGAAAAGTTTTAATCCTTTGTGGGCGAATGCACAGCTTTATAGTCAATTAGTCAAAGACAGTTTTTATACCTCACGTTGGCAAGATAAACTGCGTGTGTGGTTTGGTCGCACGGGGTGGCGCCCCGATGATGTGGCCGAACGCTTTCCCCATGAAAAAGCGCCGCTGTCCTCGTTCAAAAAATTTAACCCTGCATTGGCTGCCCCTGTTACTTATTACAGTGTTGTGCAGCACGTTATCGTGTTGTCTATCACCGTATACTTATTGCTTTTTATTGAAGCCTTAAGTGGTGCTCACCAATTAATATTGGTGGTGACAATAGTGGCGATGAGTATCCAAAATGGGTTTGTTTTGGCCGGTTCAAAACTGGCATTGGCGCTAGAAGGGCCTCGATTACTGATATTTCCACTGATGTGGTTAGGAAGTGGGATTGTTTTTCCTGCAGCCATATTTAGTGGCGCGTGTTTGATCAGTATGATCATGCTCGTTAGAGCGGTGCGCTCTAGCGTAACACTCAGTAATATGTCTAATAGCGTGTCTTCAGAGGATACCGATACCCCAGTATCAATATCATCGTAATGAACCTGTTTGTCACCAGCAACGTAAAAATCAGCGTAAAAATTATCAAAAAAGTCATCGGTTGATTTACGTGCGCTGAGGGGCGGTTATGCACAAGTTTCTATTTACCCAAATTGAAGGTAAGTCTTTAAGCATCGATTATCTTGAAGTTCAGTCGTATGAGATGAACGTTTATTTGGTGTACCTCACCGTGGGGAACAAAAGTGGCATGGTGTACGATAAGCAAGACCGACCCATGCGTTTTTTCAGTACAGGCCAAATACGAGAAGTATTTTCTCACTGCACCGTACAGCAGGCCGTTATGAAATACGACTCCCCTTATGACGAAATGATTGGTAATCCGCCCAAAAGTGCACAACAAATGGCATTGCCATTTAGCATGCAGTTGCCTTATTAGTCATTGACGGTACTAACGCAATATCAGAGCTCGCAATATCAGGGCTTTAACCAAGGCTCTGCTGCGGCGCGCATATTAACTTGTGTGTCTAGCCGCTTAGCCAGCATGTACAGCCCTCCTAACTTGCGATGAATAAACAGGGCATCAACTGGCGGTGTATGCCAGAAATCATGCTGCATGGTTAACGCCACGCCTTTGTCGTGCAGTCTTGGCAACAGGTCGCTATTGCCGAAATCGTAGGGGCCGTCTTCTCTAATTGCTTCACACGCTTCCATGCCCAATGCCACTACAAGTTCTTGCTGTGCATCACTGTGTTCTTGGTTTATTAAACCAATCTGCAGGGCTGCGTGTTGCATGTCTTGTTTATTACCGCTGGCAGCACTTTGAAGCAGAGCTTGGTAGCCCAATGCAATATCATCTGGGACTTCTCGCGTAGCCCCGAAGTCTAGTAATACCCATTGCTGAGTATCTTCTTTGTATCGATAGTTGGCTAAGTTCGGGTCGCTTTGAAGTAGCTTAAAGCCAAATATCTCGTTAAAAAATAATTGGAATAGTGACGTCATTAACGTGTTGCGAGTTTCTTGGGGAGCGTTCATTGCAGCATCAAGGGGGCTAGCTTCAATAAAGTCCATTGTCAGCACAGAGTCTGTTGTTAATTGTGGATGAACACTGGGTATTACAAATTGGGAAGCGAATTCAGCATCGTTATGCTGCGTAACTGCGTCTTTATAGCGCGATAGCATGCTGGCTTCGCGGTGATAGTCGGCTTCTTGATGAAGTTGAATTTTTGCTTCTTCTAACAGCGGGCCAATATCTAACGAACTCGGCACCAAACCTGTGAGTTTAATTAGTGTTGCGACGTTATCAACATCGCTACTGATACTTTTACGTACACCAGGATACTGTACCTTTGCGGCCAGCATTTTCCCGTCCATAGTAATCACTTTGTGTACCTGACCGATGGAAGCGGCGGCAACGGGCGCATAGGAAAAATACAGCAAGTCATCATGCCAACTTTCTCCCCATTGAGCCTTTAGCGTGGTATCTAATTGGGCTTTTGGCATAGGGTCGGCATCTTCCCTTAGCCTAGCTAATATAGTAGCGAGTTCTGGCGGTAAAAAGTCGCCCGTATCCATAGAAATAAGCTGACCTAGCTTCATGGCGGCACCACGCATGGTGGCGAGCTGATCGGCAATGTTGGTAATATTTTTTGGTGTCAGTAACAATGCGCTAAGTGCAGGGCGTTCGCCCTTAATCCATTGGCTGGCACCATTAGTAACAACATTACCCGCAATTTTGCCTGCCAAAGCACCTAAGCGCCCTACTCTCCCAATTCGAGAAGAAGGTACTGCTCGCGCTTTTCGTTCATCGGTATTTTTTGCCATGAAGTAACCTTGGAAGCCTTTAATCTTTTATGAAACGCGTGCAGCCCCATTTAATGAAGATCACCCTGTGAGGCTCAATCTGTGAGGTCCAACCTACGGCACTCAGCCTACGAGTACCAAATTATCTTAGTACTTATACGCTAAAGTGTCGTTGGTCGATTACTTCTTAATTTTTTGTATATTGCTTAGTTAAATAGTGCTGCAATAAGGTTTTACGAAACTCTAGCTACGCTAATGGGGATAAAACTACAGATGATCACACAATCAGCTCTCAAATTCCCGGTGCTCAATATGGGCGTTTAGACTATCTGAGCTACCATTTGTAGTATAAGGCCAACTACGCTGCCTATTGCGAACCCTACCCAACCATTCCTTGTCATATAGCGAAATAATGCCGCGCCAAATATGCCACACCATAGCATGGCTGAATATACCGCTATCATGCCCTCACCAGTACCACTGTTAGGTAAAAACATCATCACAATGAAGGTAAGTGCCATGGCGCCGCTAAGTAGCACCCACATAATATTCTTGTTATTGGAAAACGCATTGGTGGTTGTATTATCGCTCATGGAAAGTCCCCATGGTGTGAGTTAAAAGCATGCCCTTACTTGTCCCTTTTTTATAAAAATCGACATTCATTTATTAATATAAACCGATTGTTCTAAAAACTGGGTATTAGGTTAACTTAGGCGAGATTAACGCAAATGGGAATAAGACTTCAGGGGGATATAAAAAAGCACTGCGAAGTGGCAGTGCTTTAAATCAGTAATAGGAAGTTGAATAAAGATTAAGTAACACGTACATAATGCACTTAGTGCATTAATGATGGTCGCTAGCAAATTCCACTTCAAGCAAGGTGACGTTGTCGGTGAAGGTCAGGGTTTTTAAAGGCCCATTCCCTTCTACATTTAACGTATTCACTTGCGTTGGCCACAAGTCACGTAAGGCATCGTGACGAATCATCAAACCATCTAACTCTGGCGGTTGAGCGGTTTCTTGGTACACCCAAAAGTGATTACCATCCAACTCAAAACCGACCAAACCTAAGTCTAATGACTTTTCCTCACCGTTTAACAACGCAAAATGGTTGCTCACGTAATCAGCGAAGGCTTGTTGGGTTTTCTCTTCTTCCATAATATCGGCGTGCTTATCGAACAGCACTTTTACAGCATGCTCGGCATCGTGCAGGTTAAAGCGGTGCATGACTTCAATGTTTTGCGTTCTAGGGTTGAACAACACTGTTGTGATAGCGGCTTTAACTTGGTGCGCGTTAGCCCAAGTACTGAATAAACCGGTACATAAAAAAACAGCCACAAGCAGCGCCGTTAGGCTCTGCTTGTGGTTTTTAGCAGATAACTTAAAAGGCATAACCTTAGTTGTCATCTTCGTCTTCGTCATCGTCATCGTCGGTCTTTAGCTCGGTTTTTACATCGTTCATAAGATCGCGATACTCGTAAGTGTTACGAGGCTTAGACTTGTACGCTTCAATACGTGATGGAATAATTTGACGCGGATAGTGGTTGTTTTCAACATCTACGTCTGCGGTTTCCCAATGTGGGTCAACCGTTACGCTCACTAGCTCTTTGCCTTTTTCAGTGACAATCAGCTTGCTTACCGCTTTCGGTGTACGACGCCAAATTTCAGCAGGAATACGCATCTCTTCTGTAGTGCCGTCTTCGAATGCTAGCTCAAGAATAATCGGCATAACCAAGCCGCCCTTGTTGCTAAAGTCGAGCACGTAGTAGTTTTTGTCCTCACGTACCGCACGTTCAAACGCTTTACGTTCCCAAGGCTCAAGTTTCTTCAAGAAACTACGGTACTTGTTGCGCTCTTTGTTAGTTACCGTGTAACGGTCGTTTTCGTCATAGAAATCTTTGATATCTTCGAAACGGTCTACCCAAAGTTCTTTCCCTTCTTCTTTGTTGCGAATATCGGTAAGTGATTTAGGTTTATCAAGTTCGGCTTCACGCTCACGGGCGAAATCAATATCAGGATCTTCAGTGTTCAAACGAAGCTTGTAAACGCTATCTAGGCTGATATCAACGTGATCGGTAGTGTAAAACCAACCGCGCCAGAACCAATCTAAATCAACACCAGAAGCTTCTTCCATAGTACGGAAAAAATCAGAAGGTGTAGGGCGCTTGAACATCCAACGTTGTGCATACTCTTTAAAGGCGAAATCGAACAAATCACGGCCAAGAATAGTTTCACGTAATATGTTTAGAGCAACGGCTGGCTTGGTGTAAGCGTTGGGGCCTAACCTAAGTACTGAATCAGACTGGGTCATAATTGGCACTTGGGTTTCAGACTTCATGTAGCTAACAATATCACGCGGCTCAACGCCCCACGGAATAGTTGGATCCCATTCGCGTCCTGCAACACCGTCTAGAAAACTGTTTAAGCCTTCATCCATCCATGTCCACTGGCGCTCATCAGAGTTAACCGTCATTGGGAAGTAGATGTGACCCACTTCATGAATAACTACGCCAATCAAAAAGCGTTTTTCAGCCAAAGAATAAGTACGAGAGCCATCGTCGCGAAGCTCGGTACGTGGACCGTTGAAGGTAATCATTGGGTATTCCATGCCGCCAACAGGTCCATTTACTGACTGGGCAACAGGGTACGGATAATCAAAGCTAAAGCGGCTATAAACATCCATAGTATGGATGATAGATTCAGTAGAGTACTTTTCCCAAAGCTCGCCACCTTCTTTCGGGTAGAAAGACATCGCCATGACTAATGGCTGAGTGTCGCCACCTTGGTGGTAGCCACGCGCATCCCACATAAATTTACGTGACGAAGCCCATGCGAAATCACGCACGTTGTCGGCTTTAAAACGCCATGTTTTTTGTTTGTTGGTGCCAGCTTTTTCGTTCTCTAGCGCTTCTTCAGCAGTAACCACGAATACAATACGGTCAGCATCTTCCGCTTCTTTCAAACGTTTACGCTGCGTGCTAGTTAGCACGTCGTCTGCGTTTTGCAATTCACCGGTAGAAGAAACGATATGATCGGCTGGAACCGTAATATCAACTTCGTAGTTACCGAATTCTAACGTGAACTCACCACGGCCAATAAACTCTTTGTTTGTCCATGCTTCGTAATCGGTATAAGCCGCTAGACGAGGGAACCATTGGGCGAGTAAGAAAATATCGTTACCGCCTTCACGTTCGTCATCTGGGAAGTGTTCGTAACCCGCACGAGCAGAAACGGCATCTTCTTCAACAATATTGAACGCAAAATCGATATCGAAAGTAACGTTGTTTTTAGGTTGAAGAGGTTGCGCTAAATCTACACGCATTAGCGTACCAACAATAACGTGGTGTAAATCGTTACCTGCGCTGTCTTGCACCCGTGAAATGGTGTAACCCAATTCGTTATCGTCAACAAACTGTTGGCGGCGAAGTGCGGCCATGCTCAGTTGTGCAGGTTTACTGCCACTGGCTGTTTTTGTAGCAGGTCCACGATTGCCAATGCCACCAAAAGTGGTGGTAAGGGCAGACATAGAATCGTCGCGGAATTTATTCTGATCCAATTGGATCCATAAATACTTCAACGTATCTGGTGCATTGTTGTGATAGGTAATGGTTTCACTGGCTTCAATACGGCGCGTATCTTCAATCAGCTTAACGTCAATTTTGTAGTCTACTTGTTGTTGCCAGTATTGATGACCTGGCTCACCCGCTGCATTTCGATATACATTGGGGGTAGGAAGAGATTCGTCTAGCTGACGGAACTTATCTTCAAAATCGCCTTTAGTTTGATTTATTGCTGCGTTGGCGAATGGAAGGTAAATCAGCATAGACAGCACTGGCGCAAGCCAGAAAAGATGTCGTTGGTGCTTATTCATGGAGTTTCCCAGTTATTTTTATAATAAAATAAGCGAACTAGTATATAAGCCCTTTTGCTTTTATCCCAGTTTTTGGGCGTAAACTCACCCTATTTTAACGCAAAAAACTGTAACATAACGTTTGTTTAAAAAGCGAAGTGTCGTATTCTTAACCCCCTGTTTTCTTGCATCATCTTCTTATGAACCGTCTCAATTGGCAGCGTGCCGTAATTAAAGTAGGTAGCGCCCTTATTGCGCCAAATGGCGATGAGTGTAGCGCCCGATTTTTGTTAGCACTGGCGCGCTTTATCACGATAAGCCGTGAATCTGGCAAAGAAATTATTTTGGTTTCCTCGGGCAGCGTGGCAGCAGGGCGAAGCAAAGTGAAGATTCGTCACAATGCGTCTATTGCTGAAAAGCAAGCCATGGCTGCCATTGGTCAAACCCAAATGATGGCAAATTGGCAACGCTTTTTCGATTTTCCTTGTGCGCAGGTTTTACTTACTGCCGACGATCTTCGCGACCGCACTCGCTATGTAAATATCAAAAACACCCTTAGAGAGCTGCTAAACCATAATGCGCTTCCCATTGTTAATGAGAACGATACCGTCGCTGTAAACGAGCTGAAAGTAGGTGATAACGATAACCTTGGTGCATATACCGCGCTAGTCGCTCAAGCCGATACGCTGATTATTTGCTCAGATATTGACGGCTTGTACACGGCCGACCCTCGTAAAGATCCAGACGCCACGTTAATCAGTGAAGTACACAATATTGACGAGTCGATTTATAAGTTGGCGGGCGGTGCTGGCACCTCAGTAGGTACTGGCGGTATGCGAACGAAAATTGAAGCGGCTGATAAGTGCACCAGTAGCGGTATTCAAACCATTATTGTGAACGGTAGAAAAGGGGCGTCTTTCGATGCCATGCTAAACGGCTCTATTCCTGGTACCTTATTTCACGCCAGTAATTCCCCTAAAAAAGCACGACGTCTGTGGTTAACGCATACGCTTAAAACGTGTGGCCGTATTCATGTCGATGAAGGTGCGAAAGCTGCTTTGGTTGACCGCGGGGCGTCACTGTTACCTTCAGGGATAACGAGCATAGAAGGTAATTTTAACCAAGGGGAAGCGGTAGAGATTTGCTTTGAAAAACAAGTTATTGCAAAGGGCTTAGCCCTTTATAACGCCCGAGACTTAATGCTTATAAAAGGGAAAAATTCGCAGCATATTGCGGATGTGTTAGGTTATGAAACGACCGACGTAGTTGTACATCGCGACGACTTGGTATTGCTTTAGTTTCCACATTTTTAACTTTTGGGATAACGCCACGCATGACAGACATTACACCATCGCTCAACGATTACCCTTATCACCTTGAAATTGCCACTCGCTGGCAAGACAACGACGTTTATGGCCACATTAACAATGTGATGTATTACAGCTTTTTTGATACCGCCGTAAATCGCTTTTTAATTGACGAGGGCGGCCTTAATATTCAAGAAAGCAGCGCGGTGGCTTATGTAGTCAGTAGCCAGTGCCAATATATTACGCCAGCCGCTTATCCAGAAACGATTTATGTTGGGTTAAGGGTGATAAAGTTAGGTAGAAGTTCAGTGACATACGGTTTGTCGGTTTATGCTGGTGAGGCTAAACGCCGCGTGGCGCACGGTCAGTTTGTACATGTATTTGTTGATAGACTGTCTGACAAAGCGGTGCCTATACCTGTTAATATAAAAACTGCCCTTGAGTCTATTTGCGAGTCTATCGGCGAGGCAGACAATCAAGGAAATGCCGGTGACCAATAGTCAAGCGGCCCAAGCAGGCACTAAAAGCACGAAAAACCTTACTCAGAACAAGCTAACAGGGGTTTTTCTCGATGCTGAAACGTTTAGTGCAGATTTACTGAACTCTGACTCAATAGATACGTCATTGCTTAATAACGTAAATGTTGAGCTAACTTGCTATGACAACACCCTTCCAGAAGAGGTCGTTGCCAGAATAGCGAAAGCCGATATCGTACTTACCAACAAGGTAGTATTAGATAGCGAGGCGCTACAACACGCCAAGTCGCTAAAGTATGTGGGTGTAATGGCCACAGGTACTAACAATGTAGATACTAATTACTGCCAAACGCACAATATTACCGTGCAAAATGTGGAAGGTTATGGCACCGACAGTGTGGCCCAGCATACTTTAATGTTGCTGCTTAATTTGGCCACAGCGTTTCCTCAGTACCATAACGATGTAAACCAAGGTAAATGGACTACATCGCCGCACTTTTGCTTAACCGAGCACCCCATTGTGGAGCTTGCTGGAAAGCACGCGGTTATAGTAGGTCATGGAGAGTTGGGAAAGCGAGTTGAAGCGCTATTTATCGCAATGGGTATGAAGGTGAGTATTGCAGCGCGGCCAGGGGGGCTTTCTACAGAAGAGCTTTATGATAATAAGCGAGACATTCGACCTTCATTAGAATCATTATTACCTAGCGCCGATGTGGTTAGCCTGCATTGCCCACTAACAGACGATAATTATCACCTTTTTAACGAAACCCGGTTGTCGTTGATGCAACCTACCAGTTTTCTTATTAATACCGCCAGAGGTGGGCTAATTGATGAAGACGCACTGGTGTCTGCGCTACAATGCGGGAAAATAGGCGGCGCGGCGGTTGATGTTATATCCCAAGAGCCTCCCCCAGCCGATCATCCATTGCTAACCGGTACTATCCCCAATCTTATTGTTACCCCCCATACGGCGTGGATGGCGAATGAGTCTCGTCAGCGGCTGTTTAACATGGCTATAAACCATCTAATTCAGTTTATAGATGCTCACCCATGAGCAATGGCGTGCTGTTTGCCATTTGTACACTCATTTGGGGTTCAACCTGGATAGCCATTACGTATCAGATAGGGCATACCGCTGAAACCCTGGCCGTAGCATGGCGCTATACGTTAGCTGCACTGTGTTTAGGGCTATTTTGTATGGTGCGCGGCTTGCCGTTTAAGTTACCGCTACACATTCACATTAAAATGGCCGGAGTAGGCTTCTTCCTATATTGCCTCAACTATACCCTGCTATATATGGCGCAGGCGCATATTATCAGCGCGTTACTCGCCCTTATGAGTTCCAGCATTATTTACTTTAATGTGGTTCTTCGACGATGGTGGTTAAAGCAGCCTATTAGATTGGAAGTGGTGGTGGGCGCTACGTTTGGGCTTGCGGGTATTATTTGCTTGTTTGTGCCCGAGTTTTCAAAAGTATCGATGGACGCTGCGTTAGCGGCGGGCCTTTCTATTGCATTTGTTTCTTTTTTTAGTGCATCAATTGGTAACGTGATATCAGAGCGGATCCTCACCTCGGGCACACCGGTTATTCAAATGAATTTTTACGCCATGAGCTATGCCATGGTGATACTCTATGTTACCGCGTGGTTCACAAACGACACCTTGGTCATTCCTACTGCCCCTGAGTTCTATATTTCGTTGCTTTATTTGGCTATTTTCGGTTCGGTGCTGGCGTTTGGCTCTTACATGAAGCTACTAAAGCAAATAGGCGCAGACAAAGCCGCTTATGTGGTACTGGTTTACCCCATTGTGGCGCTTGTTATCTCCACTTTTTTTGAAGGTTATACGTGGAGCTGGCTGTCTGTACTTGGCGTAGTAGTGGTGCTGGTGGGCAACGCCATAGCTATGGGTAAAGTGCCCATTTTTATGCGTCGACCACCCCTAAGTAGCTAAGTATGAAGTAGCTAGCGTTTACTTTAGCGCATTAATTTTTTGATTAAGCTCGTATGCGGGCTCGGTCACTATAGCTTCAAGTGTTTCTACCCGTTCAATCAAGGCCTCAATTTGCTTATCTTTTTTTGCAATAAGCTGTTGTTGCTGTGTCGCTTTGCTAGCAATGAAAGGATTGCTACAGGTGCCGTTCATCCAGTCGTTGAGGCGCCATTGAAACTTGGCATCTAAGTAACTTGCGGCAAGGGCAATAGTGGCAATAAAACCAATAAGTAAAAAAATGCTTAGCGTAGACATAGTGTGCTCCGAGGTAAAGGTGTCGTAACCGATGAAGGTGTTTTCATCACCCTCTTCACCATTACTAGTCTTTGGCTTTCGAAAAAAATTACAGATAGATGTAATTTTTTTCGAAAGCCAAAGACTACACAAAATAAGCACGAATGATTTCTATCATCACATGCATGTAAGAAAAGTAAATGAGTGGCTTTTACCGTCATAGTTGGCAATGCAGCGCAGTTAATAATAAGAAATACTGAGGACGAGAGATTGGGGCAAGGATTTGAAGATGTGTTTGCGCAGTACGGCAGTCTATTAAGCCGTGTCGCAAACAGTTACGAGGCTAACCATGCGCTACAGCAAGAGTTGCTACAAGAAATAGCCATAGCTGTGTGGCAGGGGCTTACTCGTTTCAAAGGCGATAGCAGTGTAAAAACTTATATTTTAAAAATAGCCCATAACCGCGCCGTTACTCACGTGGCCAATCAGGTGAAGCGCATCGATACCGATGAATACAATGATGACGTTGTTGTTGAGCAATCGTCGCAAATTTCCCCTGAAACGGCCACCAGCCAGCAACAATCGCTATCGCGATTACTCGTTAAAGTACGCGCTCTCGCGGTACAGCCACGCCAAGTACTTACCCTTTCTTTAGAAGGCTTATCTTACGATGAGATTGCGGATATTTGCGGCCTCACTAAATCTCATGTAGGGGTTATTTTAAAGCGTGCTAAAGCAAGTGTATTGGAAGGAAACTCTGATGAATGATAATAACAAAAGCACTGATAATAGCCGTGACAACGACCTCAGCGCGCTATGGCAAGCCCAACCCGTCTCGAATGTAGATGTGGATGAGGTAAAAAAAACCTTTAAAAGCCAAACAAGAAAGCAGCGTCTTTACATAATGGTAGATTGTCTCTCACTTATCCCGATGGCATGGATGTTTATAGATTACTGGAATGAATTTCCTCCATTGGTTCGCATACTCAATATTGGCCTCATTGTTTTCATTTTACCATTGCTAGGCTATCAGCTTTGGCTTAGAAGAGTAGCTGCGTTTGGCAGTAATGCGCAAACTAGCAATCATGTACAACAATTGAAAAAGCAGTTTAAAAACAATGCGCGTATTGCTTTTATCAACAAACACTCTGCATGGTTAGCCGTACTTATTGTTATTGCGTTTAATACCATCTTCACCTTGGCTAAGGCGGCTGAAGAAAGGGAGTATGGGGTAGTGCTATTGGTAACGGCAGTCACCGCCGGCATAATGGCGGTGTGGTATGTTTGGGCCCATCGTAGACAAAAGCAATTTGAAAAAAAATTAACGGCATTAAATGATATGAGTGATGGTGACTAGCCTTTCGTGAAAGCTTATTGAATGGATGCCAACCAACAAAGTCCATTAATAACGATAGCCATTTTCTTATTCAGTTAAGGCGTGGCGCACGCTATTGATGAGTAATACTGGGCTGAGCCTGCCGCCCTCGTCAATATTAGTTACCTAATGTATCGCTATTCGCGGCTTTTGGGGTGGCAGCTTCGCCGTTAATGGCATCGCTGCTTGCATCGTTTGCATTGTTTGCGTCGTTCCCGTCCCCTGCCCCGTCCCCGTCCCCGTCCCCGTCCCCTTCATTTTCACTATCACCTTCATCATTATCTTTTTCTTCACCTAAGAAGAATTCATAGTATAAATCTAAGGCGAATTCAGACTGATCTTCAATGGTGGTTTGTACCGCTTCTAAAAATAAACGAGGCAATAAACGGTATCGCAAGGCTAAATCGGGTGGGTCTTGCCTACGACGCAAAGTGCTGCTGGAATCATTATTACTCAATCCCACATCCACATTATATTCAGCCGTTAATCTGTCATTAATCTGGCCGGTTACTGACAGTTTGTTCTCGTTAGTACTTAAGCTGAAATCATCAATACCCAAGGCATTGCCTACTTGACCGGTTAGGGTTTTAGTATTTGAAAGCCCAAAACCTACCAGTAATGCAGCGTAGTTAGGATCTTCGCTTTCAGCGTCAGGCCCCGACCCTGTAAGTAGGTACGAAAGTACGTTTTGCTGATCCATGGCGGGTTCAGAGAATAAATTAATGCTGGGAGAATCGGCTGCCCCGTCTATCCTAATACCGGCAATTACATCATCGTCAGTTTTATCTGGGTCGCGAATGGCTTCAATCAGCAGCATAGGTTGATCGATAGGACCATTAAACTGCACTTCACCCGTTTGAATAACAAGCTGCTGCCCATAGGCGCTATAACGGCCGTTAAGTATTTGCAAATCACCAAAGCCCACCAAGGCGGGTTGGTTATTCACTTTTACACCACCGTGTAAGCTCGCGGTTAAACCAAATGCTTCAAGCTTAACCTCACCGGTTTTAGCCTTGTCGATATTGACCATCACAGACGCATGTACAATATCAAGGGGCTCTTCTTTTGGGGGTTCGCCGCGAAGGTGAACATCTTTAGACGGTGACACCGCGCTTTCAGGTAATGATTCAACTTCAATACGCGCCCACGGTATATTTACACTGCCTGTTACATCAACCTTGTCGGCAGTTGCCGCTACTTTCAAATCTGGCGATATCCGTAAACGCATGTTTGGTTGGCGCACCTCAAATTTGTCACCTTTCAAATTAATGTTCGCGCTTGGTACATCAGACCAATCTAGATCGCCGTTTAGCGCCCCCTTACCACCGCCCAGTAAAAATGTGCCGTCGAAGTTGGCTTGTTGGCCGTTTAACGTAATTGATTGGCTCCAGTTTTCTAATGATACCGGTGTGTCCTGAATATCAATGGCGCCGTTTTCTATTTGTAGTTTTCCGGATAGTTCGGGCGAATCTACAAACCCTGCCAAGGTGATATTTCCATTCATAACACCCGTAAGTGTACGAATGGCAGGAGACAGTGGTTTAAGCGGTGCTACGTCTATATTAACAACCTCAAGATTACCGCTTATAGGTTTGCGGGTTTCAAAGGGAGACGTATTTACATTTAGGGTCGCATTGCCTAAGTCTTCACTGGCAATAAGCGACTGAGACTTAAGTTCTCCTTGCTTAAAAGTACCGGTTGTTTCCACAGAATTAATCGTTATTGCTAGTGGTCGCTCTTTTCCTAACTGCCACGTGGCAGGCGATAAAGAGGCCGTAAAAGTGGCATCGATAGGGTCGGCTTGAGAATATTGCCCTTGGCTTTTCACCGACAAGGTTGCCGGTGCGGCTGCCGCAACCATATCCGGCGCAAGTTCGTGGGCCCATAACCCTACAGGTAATGCTTTGGCCCATACATTCCATTTCGCTTTATTCTCTTGGTAGTTCAAGCTGGTGATGCAAAGCTCGCCTTCTTCCCTAGAGTGCCAGCAGTGTTCGCCCACGCTTGCGCTAAAGGGGGCGCTGCCAAGATTTAGAGTAAAAGGAGAAGAAAGCGCCCATTGCATGTTTGCCAGCTTCAGTTTGCTTTGCTCTACCTGGCCTGACCAAGTGTTGTCTTGCCATTTTCCTGCAACGCTTAGGGCAACACTATGCTCCGGTAAGATTACATCTAGGTCGGCCTTATGGTTTGTGTATGAGCCGTCAATGACAAGCTTGCCGTTGAATTCGCCTTGTTGGGCTGCCGCATTTGAAAGTGAAGGCGACACCGCAAGATTTGAAAAATTAATTGCGCCTTTGGCAACGGGGTTAGTCCACGGGCCTGTAGCTTTTATATTGCCAGATATCGCCCCAGCTACTTCAGGGTAAAGGTCGGCAATGGTAGCTACATCAAGGCCGATATCAGCATTAACGTAACGTTTATTAAGTAGTTGCCCGACCACATTAATTTTGTTTTCGGCTTGTTCAACGGCTAAAGAGGCAACCAATAAATCGCTTGGACCTGAGTACACAAAAGATCCTGCCACCGAGAAGGGTTTGTTTTGCAAGATGCCTTTAAGATCTAATTTCCGAATACTGACTTGGGGGCCTTTTTCTGTGTACTGCATCACACTGGTAAAACCGCCCTCTAATTGCTCTGGCGCGAACTTGGAAAACTGAACCCCTGAGACATTGGTAAAGGTGGTGTTTCCTTCCCAAGACATAGCCTCATCTAAATACAAGGTGCCGGTATTACTAATGCTGCCTTCTAAAGCTTCAATTTTGGCTTCGTTCACGAAGATATTGTGTTTTTTTAGCACCACATTTAGCGCCACAGGCACCTTGCCTACATCTGGCAAAGTGGCTGCTGCGCTGCCATCTAATAGGTAGTCACCCATGGTGCCATTAAGGGTTAGCGCGCCATCGTGCAAGGTGCCGGATTCCATAGTGGGTAGGGGTTGTTCTTTCCATGTTGCGCTAAATGAAATGGGCAGGTTGTCGCTAAGTACATCGGCTGACAAATTCACTTTTGCATTCATCGCCCCTTCAGTTTTAAGGTCAGCTTCAAGCGCTGCTAACGACCCTGATGCTTGAAAGTCTACTTGCTGTTGGTTGTCGCTTATCATACCGCTACCGTTCAGTGAAACTGACAACGGATAGGCACCATCTAGGGTGATGGCAATGTCGCCATTGAGTGTTCCTTGAGGGTGTTCCACATTCAAATTGGTCAAGGACACACTGGCATTCGCAAATTCAAAATCCTCAAAGGCAAATACCGATAAGGTTTGGGCTGAATCGCCTTGATTTAATGTGCCATTGGTCAATGAAAACTCATCAATACTTATTGGAATAGGCGATGAAATCGTCGGCAGTTCTGGGGCGGTGTACGATAGCGAATAGGACTTTGGCAGTGATTTTTTCGTGGCACTATTGTCAGTGCTACTTTCAGAAGCAGCATCATCCTTGTTCGCGTTAGTCGAAGAGGCTGTAGCTTGAGTGGACGCTTCGGTTTGATGGAGGGTAACGGCTAAATCTTCAAGCGATAGCGACGATATCGCCAGCGTCTCGTTACCTAAGAAATCATCTAAGTTTAACTTCCCTAGTTCAACCGTCTGCCCCGGCATTTTTAGTGTAAAGCGCTCAACTTGGGCTTGGTTTACCTCTACAGGTAAAGGCAGCGTAAAACTTCCAGTTTCTTCGGTTGATTCAGTTTCAGGCGCAGCGCTTAACTGCTCAACAACAATATCGTTGGCGTTAACTTCATTTACGCAGACTCTAGGTTCAAAAATACAGCGCCACGTGACATCAAGGTACGCATAATCCGTTTTTACTCGCCACTGCGCATTTTCCCACTCAACTTTTGTAATAGTGAGATTGTCAGCCAGGCCGCCCTCAATGCTTTCAATACTTAGTCCACTCACTAGGTTATTGGCAACAAGGCGAATGGTAGGCCCACCCAATGGGCTTATTAATAAACCGTAAACAAACACCACGATAAGCACTGGTGTTAGTAGGATAGTTGAAATTGTGCGCTTTCTCATAACTCAGGCCCCAGCAGAAGATGCAGCTGCCATGTCTTTTCATCTGGTGCAAATCCACGAGCTACGTACACGCGAACTGGGCCTATAGGAGACAGCCAGTGAAAGCCGGAACCCACGCTGTAAGTTAATGTGGTATCTAAATCATTGGTTGCCGTACCCGCATCAGTAAAGGCCGCAATACGCCAATTTTGCGCAATGCGGTAAGCATATTCCACACTGGCAGTGGCTAAGTATTTTCCACCAATAGCATCGTTTACTGTTTCACCCGTTTCAGGGTCGATAACGTCTTCAGTAGGAGATATTTCTCGGTAGTCAAAGCCGCGAATGCTTTGGTCACCACCGGCATAAAACCGTAGTGATGTCGGAACTTGCGAAAAGTCATTGGTTTTAATTGCACCAAGTTCGCCGCGAATAGAAAACCGATGTACGTCGGAAAAGGTACGAATGACCATGCCTTCCATTACAGATTTTACGATATTGATGTCAGAGCCAAGATTATCTCGCCCTACTTGGGTCAAAAACTGAAAATAATTGCCGTTGTTAATATTAAGGTCGTTATCTTTGGTGATATAGGTAATAGAGTAGCCCGGCAGTATCAGTGAGGTTGTGGTGTCGTCAGTGTCACCTTGATCGTAGGTTTCTCGTAAATAGGTAATAGAGCCATCGTGTTGCCAAGGCGAATGCTCTTCTTGAAAATATCGGTGAGCCGCAAGTGATAAAGTTTCACTTTCAATCGAGGTATTGCTGTATTCAATAAATTGATAGCCGGCTTCAAAGCTAACGTAATCTTTAGTGATGTTCTGCATCGGAATGCGATAGTCTGCCGTAACCGATTGCTCAGGTTGAGAGATAAAAATATCGGAGGAAATCGAATGACCGCGATCATTTACCCATGGGCGCTCCCAGCCTAAAGTGACTCTAGGGCCGGTATCGGTAGCAGCACCAATAGAGACATCAAACGCATCTCGGGGGCGATGTGATAGCGAAACTTCAATAGGGACATTTAGTCCCTCAGCGTCACTTACTACAGGCCGTGCAATAACACGGTTGAAATACCCTGATTGATTTAACGAACGGTTGAAGTCAGACAATTTTGCTGAAGAATAAGGCTCACCTTCTTCAAACGGAGTTAGTCGTTTAATAATCGCTTTTGCTTTGTCTTCCCCAATAAATTTCAATTTACCAAAGTTATAACGAGAGCCACTTTGGGCTATGAGCAGAATATTAGCTTCTTTTTCTTCTCTAACTAAATCTAACCGCGTGGCCTGCCAATAGAAATCAAAGTAACCATGAGATAGGGCATAATTGAACATCGATGACTTAAACGACTCGTAAACGGGCTGATCAAGTACATCTCCTTCTTTAAGTGAAAACGCATTAAAACGGCTTCTAAAGTCGCTATCTTCTCGGCCTACACCAATAATTTCTCGAGTGACCTTTGATACAAGAAGAGGGTCGCTAAGTGAAACGGTTACAACGACCTCATCGTCCTTAGTGACTTCTACCGTTGCATTGCTATTGTAATAGCCAAAGGGCTGCACAGCGGTGGCTACTGTAGCGATAACTTCATCTTGCCAGAATGGGTCATTCAATAGCTCAGTTTCTACATCTAAATTGTTCAAGTGCAGGCGAATATTATCTTTAAGCTTGTCTTGCTTTACCCCATTGATTTTATAGGTAACTGCATGAGCAGAGGCGATAAAAATTACCAATAGGCACAGCGATAAAAATCGAAGAGCGTACCCTTGGTTGCGCCGGGCTTTAATACCCGTTAGCAGCGTTTTTAAAGAAGATATAAAGCACAGTGGCATTGAAAAATGCGATTCCTTGTAGCAAAAAAAAGAGACGGCGCGGTTTCAGCCTTTACGAAAAAGGGGGCGCTAATATGATACGAGATAAGCAACACAGCATCGACAATGCCGATAATACCATACCCCTTTGTATACTGTGTATTGAGTAAAAAAGCACAACTAAAGTACATGTTAATGTTAAGCACTTTTTAGTGTAGTGTTTTGTCTGAATGTAACCAATTATTACAATTGAACTTTCTTTTTAAATTATAAAATGTTGTATAGTGGTCTTCGAGCTAATCACAGGATGAATAGTTCGATAAGGGTTTATTAATAAGCAAAGGAAAATATATGCGCTGTCGTTTGTTCTCGTGTATTCACTCAGTTACCTCTTTAGTGGTTCTATTTTTATTCAGCTTAGTCAGCGCTTGTGCACTAAGTGACGAAAATACCGCCGAGCCAGCAGAAACTGTTTCACCGCCTCTTCCTTACACCGTATTTAGTGCCCTACCCGCTTACCGAACTCCTGCGCTGTCGCCCAAAGGCGATAAAATTGCGTTTGTGAAAAACGTTAATGAACCTGACGAACTATCGGTGTTAGCAACCTTTGACCTTACTACAGGTAAAATTCACTATCTTCTTCATTCCGATAATGAAAAAGTTAAGATTAATTGGTACCGGTGGGTTAACGATGAGCGAATAGTTGTTAGTGCTCGTTATGAAAGTCGTCGCGGTAACACACGGGTTTATGATACTCGTCTACTCGCTATGAACTTCGATGCGCAAGGCGAAAAACCTAAACACCTTTTAGATTGGCGAAGACTGAAACGAAGAGCGGCAGACCCTAATCGTGTCCCCCAATTTCAAGACAATGTGATTGATTGGCTACCTGATGACCCTGAACACATCTTAATGGCCATCGATGTAGAAGTTTTCGCCCTTCCCTCTGTATTTAAAGTGAATGTCTATACTGGCAGCACTACAAGATTGGAGCGTGGGAAGCGCAGTATCAGAGACTGGGTAGTTGATCGACAGCATAATGTTCGCGTTGGCATCACGCTAGATTATGACAGCGGTGAGCGCCACGTATTACTTAAAGAAGATGATAGTTGGCGTACCCTGTTTAGTTACAATGCCATGAGTGAAAAAGGTGAAATGCCTCTCGGGTTTGGTCTTGATCCCAACATTCTTTATTATCGCGGTTACAAGGGAGACTACAAAGCCTTGTTTACGCTTAACCTTGAGACCAATGAGCATACAGAAATTTTCTCAGATGAAGGTTATGACGTAGATGGTAGTCTAATCTACTCTCCTGTTACCAACGATGCTATTGGTATTCGTCACCTTGGAAGACATTACTGGGATGAGCGCTACGTGGCGCTTCAGAATGGGCTAGATCAGGCGTTAGCCGACTACAGCAATACGTTAGTTAGTTTCAGTCGTGATGAAAACAACTATATTGTTTACTCCGAGTCAGACACTATGCCAGGTGCTTACTTTATTGGTAACCGCGAGAAAGGTTCTCTGGACTATTTGTTTCAGCAATACCCTAAAATTGAAGAGGGCATGTTAACCGAGCATAACCTCATAACTTACACTGCTCGTGATGATATGGAAATTGAAGCCTACTTAACCTTACCTAAAGGTGATGGGCCGTTTCCCACGATTATTCATCCACACGGTGGGCCAGGTGCGCGAGATTTTAGTGGTTTCGATTACTGGACATCGTACTTTACCAATAAGGGCTACGCGGTACTTCGCCCTAACTTTAGAGGTTCTCAGGGTTACGGCTTCGACTTTGCGCAAAGCCAGATGAAAAGCTGGGGATTGTCGATGCAAGATGACATTACCGATGCAGCAAACTGGATGGTTGAGCAAGGCTATGCCACTAAAGACAATATGTGTATTGTTGGCGCGAGCTATGGTGGCTATGCTGCGTTAATGGCAGCGGTGAAAACCCCTGAATTGTTTCAATGTGCAGTCAGCTTTGCCGGTGTGAGTTCGTTAAAGCATATCGTTATACACGCCAGACGGTTTGTAAATTCAGACTTGGTGAAAGACCAAATTGGTGATGACTTTGACGACTTGGAATCGCGGTCTCCTTATTACAATGCAGAAGGGATAAAAACGCCTATTTTATTGGTTCATGGCGAAGAAGATCGCATCGTTAGACCACTGCAAAGCCGTTACATGGCTGACGAACTAGAAGATTTAGATAAAACATTTAAATATGTCGAACTAGAATCGGGCGACCATTACTTGTCTATACAGGGTAATCGTCATCGCTTCTTTGCTGAAATGGATGCATTCTTAGATAAGTATTTGAAAAAAGAATAAACCTTTTTTCACACTGTACGCTTAAAAAAGCCAGAGCCGCCAAGTTCCACGACCAAATAGCGTGAAACTGGCGGCTTTTTGTTCATCTTTACGTTACACTTCTGCCCATTCAGCGTGCAATTATGATGCACTAACGTGGCAATCATCACCCTGAGCAACACAACTTATACCCCCTTCTTCGTTAAATAGAGAAATTATGTCCCATTCAAGCGAGACCGCGCCTAATGCTGGCCAGCCTCAAGGAAAGCCCCCTTTAGGGTTAATTGAATTTGTAGCACTGATGGCTACCATGACATCGCTGGTGGCGTTAAGCATTGACGCTATGCTGCCTGCACTACTGCAAATAGGTGAGACGCTAAACGTAGACGAGCCGCACCATACCCATCTTATTGTGACTGTTTTCTTTATGGGAATGGCCTTTGGGCAGATGTTCTTCGGTCCATTTGCAGATAGTCGTGGTAGAAGGCTTACCATTTTGATCGGGCTGTTTATTTTTGCGATTGGCACTTTTGTGTGTATGTCGGCCACTAATTTAGAGACCATGCTGGTGGGTCGTGTGATACAAGCCTTTGGTGTCTCAGGACCGCGTATTGCCGCTATGGCGATTATTCGCGATTTGTACGTGGGTGATGCAATGGCACGGGTGATGTCATTTATTATGATGGTGTTCATCCTTGTGCCTATGATAGCGCCTATGGTGGGCCAAGCAGTAATGGCTTTTTTTGGGTGGTTTCATATATTCACCCTATTTTTGATAGTGGCAACCTTAGCGGGTACATGGTTTTTCAGTCGTCAAGGCGAGACTTTGCCGCGGCATAAACGCAGGCCGTTTTCGTTTAAGCAGTTTTACTTGTCATCAAAATTTATCCTTACTCATGCAACGGTAATGGGTTACACCTTCGCAATGGCGGGTATTTTTGGTTCGTTTCTGGCGTATTTGAGTGCCTCACAAACCATTTTTCAGGTGTATTACGGTGTGGGCGATATGTTTCCTTATATTCGCAGTGCTGGCATTTTCGATTGGTTTAGCATCTTATTTCAACGGCACCATGGTAATGAAATTCGGCATGCGACGCTTGTGTCGCTTTGCCCTTAAAGGGGTTAACGGGTTTGCTGTTGTCTATCTTGGGTTATTACTCGCTTATGACGGGTTACCGCCACTTGTGCTTACCGTTGTTACCATGTTCGTTGGTTTCTTTTTTGTGGGTATTTTATTCGGTAACTTAAACGCACTTGCTATGCAGCCATTAGGGGATATGGCAGGGCTTGGTGCTGCTATAATCGGTTCTCTCTCAAGCCTGTTTTCTGTGCCCATTGCGCTGTTCGTAGATAGCTTTTTAGACGGTAATCTATACCCCATAGGCATTGGCTTTTTTGTCTTCTTCGTATTGGCTTATTTTGCGGTGAGATATGCAGAGCGGGTTCGCGAATGCGGGGAATAGGTAAAAACAAGCAGGCATAAAAAAGCCCGACCAAATTGGTCGGGCAAGAGGGCTTATATAAAGCACCTAACGACAGAAACTGTCCTAACCGATGATGGCTTTCATGTCAGTCATGTAGCCACGCAGGGTCTTACCTACTTGCTCAACACCGTGAGTGCGAATAGCTTCGTTAATATCAACAAGGCGCTTGTTTTCAACCTGATTAGAGGTTTCTGACAATCCCTTACCAATAACTGAAGTATCGATAGTAGGCATAAATTTCTCACGCAAAATTGGAATTGCTGCATTCGCAAACAAATAGTTTCCATATTCTGCCGTGTCTGAAATTACCACGTTCATTTCATACAGACGCTTACGCGCGATAGTATTCGAGATAAGTGGTGTTTCATGCAGTGATTCGTAGTATGCAGACTCAGGTAAGATACCCGCTTCAACCATTACGTCGAAGGCTACTTCTACACCGCACTTGATCATGGCAACTAAAAGGATGCCGTGGTCAAAGAATTCTTGCTCGCTGATTTCACCTTCGTAGACAGGTGCGTTTTCAAAACCAGTTTCACCGGTTTCTTCGCGCCATCTAAGTAGGTTAGCATCGCCGTTTGCCCAATCTTCCATCATAGTGCGAGAGAACTCACCGCTAATGATGTCGTCTTGATGCTTTTCAAATAGTGGGCGAAGCAAGTCAGTAAGTTGTTCTGACAAATCGTACGCTTTCACTTTAGCTGGGTTTGATAGGCGGTCCATCATGTTGGTTACGCCACCAATTTTAAGTGCTTCAGTGACAGCTTCTAGGCCGAACTGAATAAGTGCACCAGCATACGCTGCGTCAATACCGTCAGCGGTCATTTTCTCAAAGGCAAGCACTGCAGCAACTTGTTGCATACCACATAGAATGGTTTGCTCGCCCATAAGGTCAGATTTAACTTCAGCTACGAACGAAGACTCAAGTACACCTGCACGATCGCCACCTGTTGCACTTGCTAATGCTTTAGCAGTATCCCAACCCTTGTTTTCAGGGTCGTTCTCAGGGTGAACGGCAATCAGAGTTGGTACACCGAAACCGCGCTTATATTCTTCACGTACTTCTGTACCTGGGCACTTAGGTGCACACATAACCACCGTAATATCGCTACGGATTTGTTGGCCTTCTTCAACAATGTTGAAGCCGTGTGAGTATCCAAGTGTTGCGCCTTTTTGCATTAACGGCATTACCGCTTCTACAACGCTTGCATGCTGCTTATCAGGCGTTAGGTTGTACACCAAGTCAGCACTAGGAATTAGTTCCTGATAAGTGCCAACAGTGAAACCATTGCTAGTAGCACGTTTGTAAGAGTCACGCTGCTCTTCAATGGCTGCTTGACGCAGCGCATAAGAAACATCTAACCCAGAGTCACGCATGTTCAAGCCTTGGTTAAGACCTTGAGCACCGCAGCCTACAATGACAATCTTCTTGCCTTTTAAGAACTGACAACCGTCAGCGAATTCTTCGCGTGCCATGAAGCGGCAGCGGCCAAGCTGATCTAGCTGCTGGCGTAGCGATAGGGTATTGAAATAATTAGCCATAAAAATTCCGAACAACATTCATTTTCGTCATTATCAACAACCAACCGTGGCGTTGACGACCTCGTCTATGACGACTTGCTACGCAGATTAAGGGATTTCTTTTGTTTTGGAAAATGATATATTTGCAAGATAATATTGCAATAAGTGAAACACTATGGATTTTCGTAGCCTTCAATTGTTTACGCATCTTGCCACCAGCCTACATTTTGGCGATACCGCGCAAGCCATGTATGTGTCGCCTTCTACGCTAAGCCGCGTTATACAAAGGCTAGAGGATGAATTGGGTTGTACCTTGTTTAAACGCGACAACCGTAAAGTGGCGCTTACTCATAGTGGTCATAAACTGCTTTCATTCTCTACCCAGTCTTTAAAAGACTGGCAACAATTGAAGGTAGACTTGCGAGAAGACAGTAATTCGTTGCAAGGTGAGATAAGCTTGTTTTGTTCTGTAACGGCCAGTCAAAGTCATTTGCCTGCTATATTGCGTCAGTTTAGGGCACAGCATCCTGGTGTGGATATTCGCTTAATTACCGGCGACCCTGCACTAGCGATAGATAAGGTAAAGCAGAAAGAATGTGACTTATCGATAGCTATTTATACGCCTGACTTGCCTACAGACTTACATTTTTCCCCTTTAGACAATGTGCCTTTGGTGCTGATTGCGCCGCGAGATTGGCGGTTAACCCAGTTGACGCAGGTAGATTGGACTAAGCATCAGGTGATCATGCCAGAGCATGGGCCTACCAGGCGCATTGCTTACCACTGGTTTGCAGAGCATGGTATTAGGCCAAATGTGTATGCTTCGGTAGGGGGTAATGAAGCCATTGTCAGCATGGTGGCGTTAGAATGCGGTGTGGGTTTTGTACCTAAAGTGGTGCTTGATCATTCCAGTATGGCTAGCTTGGTAACCCAAATTCCAGTAGATGATATCGAGCCCTATGGACTAGGGCTATGTTGCTTGCAAGATAAGCAAAACGAACCACTTATCAACGCGTTTTTACAATTGGAAATGGCTCCCTTATCTAATTAATGATGAGTTGTTTAGACATTTAAGCTGGATTAAAAGCTAAAAGCATTAAGCTTTCATGCTACTTGCTGTTGAGTATCACCTAATGGGCTACTGACTACTTAGCTGCTTAATTAAGGTATCCAATGCGCGGTAACCTAGCGCTTCGGCTAAATGGGCGCGAGTAACCGTAGGCTGTTCTGACAAATCTGCCAGTGTCCTCGCTACCTTAAGGGTACGGTGGAATACCCGCATCGACAAATTTAATTGCTTAGCAGCTGCTTGTAAAAAGCGTAAATCGCTATCGGTTAGCTGGCATAAATCAGCAAGCTCCCCCGCGGCAAGCTGTGCATTGGGCTTCCCTTGCCTATGAAGTTGCACTTCTCTTGCCCGTAATACGTTATCCCTGGCTTCTAACATGGAATCAGATTCAGAATTTACCGGTGGCGATAAATCGTAACTGGCAAGCCTGGGTACCTCTACTTGTATGTCTATTCTGTCTAATAAGGGGCCCGACAAGCGATTTAAATAACTTAGCTGCTGTTGTGGAGTTAAGCGGTTGTCGTCAATATCGCCAGTAGGACTAGGGTTCATGGCCGCTATTAATTGAAAATTGGCAGGATAGGTAGCGCTCGCCATCGCCCGCGATATATGCACATCACCGGTTTCTAATGGCTCTCTAAGTACATCTAATGCGCGGCGGCCAAATTCGGGTAATTCATCTAAAAATAATACCCCGTTATGGGCTAACGATATTTCGCCAGGTACAGGCTGCGACCCGCCGCCGGTAAGCGCTACAGCAGAGCTAGTATGATGTGGGCTGCGCATGTGGCGCTTTAAAAACCGCTCTACATTTAAATTTTCCCCTTTTACCGAATGAATGGAGGCTACTTCCAGAGCTTCCTGTTCAGTCATGGGGGGTAATAGGGCAAGTAACCTACTGGCTAGTAAACTTTTACCCGTGCCTTGAGGGCCTACCATCAACAGGTTATGGCTACCCGCTGCGGCAATGGTTAATGCACGCTTGGCTTGTGTTTGGCCAATAATATCATCCCAACCCATACTACTAGTAGAGGAAGAACACGAGCTAAAGGGCTGACCTTTATTGAGTTTTTTATTATTCGCTAGGTGTTCGTAAACCGATAAAAGATCAAACGCTGGGTAACGAGTGGCGTAGGATACTAACGAGGCTTCTACATCGTTAACCCCCGGAAAAACAAGGGGGGTGTCATCGTCGGCTGCTGCAATTAAAACAGGAACTAGGCCACTTACTGGCTTAATTTCACCGTTTAACCCGAGTTCGCCCACAAAGGCGATGTTGAGTACGCTAGTGTCAGGGAGATACCCTGATGCCACCAAAATACCTACTGCAATGGGTAAGTCGAAACGCCCACCATACTTAGGAATATCAGCGGGGGCTAAATTTACGGTTATACGTTTAGCGGGAAAATCGAAACCGCTGTTTATGAGCGCACTGCGCACCCGCTCTCGGGCTTCTTTTACACTGGTTTCTGCCATACCTACCAACTGGAACGCTGGTAAACCATTGGCCAAGTGAATTTCTACTGATACCTCGGGGGCTGCCACGCCCTGCCCCGCAAAGGTTTTAACTACTGCCATGCTCATACTTTGTCGCTCTTGAAGGAAGTCCCCTAAGAGGCGTACTTTAAGTGAGCATGATAAAAGCTGAAACTGTACTTAGGGCAAGAAGAAGGACTAATTTTCGTTATAGAAGACCGGCATTTCCCAGTGCCAGCGCAAAGCGCCTAGCCGCATTAATACTGTGGTTGCAAGGGCAACTGCACCGCACCACTGGGCCTCAAAGCCCAGATACATGGCGAGACCGTAGGCCATTCCCCCCACAATACAGGTCGTTGCGTAGAGTTCCCCGCCTAAGACTAATGGTACTTCTCGACATATAACATCACGTAACAAACCACCAAATACCCCTGTAATGGTGCCCATGGCAATCGCCACTGCAATGCCAGTATCGTTAGCTAATGCTTTTTCTATGCCTACCACGTTAAATAACGCTAACCCAAACGCATCAGCAATAAGCAAATAATGATAAGGAAAGCGTGGGCTTAATCGTAACCAAATAATAGGGATGAAGGCAGCAATCAGTGTGGTGTACAGGTAATCGTTATCGGCAATCCAAAATACGGGAACGTCCAGCATCATGTCGCGCAGTGTTCCACCTCCTATAGCAGTGGCACTTGCCAATACAATAACGCCAAACCCGTCCATCCTTTTTTGGTACGCCATCAGGGTGCCAGAAATAGCACACACCGCTACCCCTGCTAAATTTAACCAGTGAAACCAGTCTACCATTGTATTGCGATACCCTTTTTTATCTGACGAAAACAGCGTTTGAACCGCAAAATACTTGATTTCGGCAGCGGTTTCATGCTATTTCTTTGCGCATATTAATCGTGTAACGGCCAATTCACGTTTAATTGGGGTGAAAAAGCCATAGCCCTATCGTACAACCATTCATTTTAGCATTCATCCAAGGAACTGGGTGTTGCTCGTCAATTAAATCTTTAAATTCAATAGCATAAGCTTATTGTTTTTATCTGATGTCCTTTGTTTTCACGACAAACGACAGTGTTTCAATGTCAGTGATAAAGCACAGATGCGTAAATTTATGTGTCCGCGCGTCGCGTATTGCATCCAGCGTATTGGGCGCTCGCGCACTGTCATGTATCATTCGTCTCGGTATTAATATTTCCGCAAAACGCGGTTCGGGCTTTACGCTCAATTTTTGAAGGATTACTCATGGCTAAGCAACCTGCCGAACATATTTGGTTTAATGGCGAATTGAAACATTGGAAAGATGCGACTGTTCATGTAATGACGCATGCTATTCATTATGGTTCGTCTGTATTTGAAGGTGTACGTGCATACGACACTCCCGATCAAGGTACTTGTGTTTTTCGTTTAAACGATCACAACCGCCGCTTGTTCGATTCAGCGAAAATTTATCGTATGACCATTCCATACACGCTAGATCAAATAAACCAAGCTACCCTTGATATCATTCGTGAGAACAAATTGAAATCAGCGTACATTCGCCCTATCGCGTTTTACGGTGATATTGGTATGGGACTTCAAGTGCCTTTCGGTACGGAAGCTGAAGTGGCTATTGCTGCATTTGAATGGGGCGCTTACTTAGGTGAAGAAGCCCTTAAAAATGGTGTAGATGCAGGTATCTCTTCTTGGAACCGCTTAGCCGCTAACACTATGCCTACGGGTGCTAAAGCCGGTGGTAACTACTTATCTTCACAGCTTATCTCGATGGAAGCCCGTCGTCATGGCTACGGTGAAGGTATTGCCCTTGATACCAACGGTTACATCAGCGAAGGTGCTGGCGAAAACATTTTTGTTATTCGCGACGGCATTGTGATTACCACGCCTAAAACTGCAGCCATTCTTCCAGGTATCACTCGTGATACGTGTATGACGCTACTTAGAGATAAAGGCTACGAAGTTCGCGAAGAAAATATTCCTCGTGAAGCTATGTATCTAGCTGATGAAGTCTTCATGTGTGGTACAGCGGCAGAAGTAACGCCAGTACGCAGTGTAGATGGCATTGAAGTAGGTGCGGGCGGCCGTGGCCCAATCACCAAAGAAGTACAAGATATGTTCTTCGGTCTTTTCAACGGTACTACCGAAGACAAATGGAACTGGTTAACACCGGTTTACAAGTAATTAATTTAGCTATTTATTAAACGGGAAGGATTTTATGCCCAAGTTACGATCTGCAACGACTACGCAAGGTAGAAATATGGCCGGCGCACGCGCTTTATGGCGTGCAACGGGAATGAAGGATTCTGATTTCGGTAAACCTATTATTGCTATTGCTAACTCTTTCACGCAGTTTGTGCCGGGGCATGTGCATCTAAAAGACATGGGTCAATTAGTCGCACGAAGCGTTGAAGCCGCGGGTGGTGTAGCAAAAGAATTTAATACTATCGCAGTAGATGATGGTATTGCTATGGGCCACAGCGGAATGCTTTACAGCTTGCCTTCCCGTGAAATTATTGCTGATGCAGTAGAATACATGGTGAACGCGCACTGCGCCGACGCCATTGTATGTATTTCTAACTGCGACAAAATCACCCCAGGAATGTTAATGGCGTCATTGCGCTTAAACGTACCTGTAGTGTTTGTATCAGGCGGTCCGATGGAAGCGGGTAAAACCAAGCTTTCTGATCAAATCATCAAACTCGACTTAGTAGATGCCATGGTGGCCGCTGCTGACGATAAAGTAAGTGATTCTGATACCGACGAAATTGAACGTTCTGCATGCCCTACCTGTGGTTCATGCTCAGGTATGTTTACTGCAAACTCAATGAACTGTTTAACCGAAGCGCTAGGTTTATCGCTTCCGGGTAACGGTTCAATGCTAGCGACCCACGCAGACCGTGAAGGTTTGTTCAAAAAAGCGGGTTCGCAAATTGTAGAGCTGTGTAAACGTTACTATGGCGATGATGATGAAAGCGTCTTGCCGCGTAACATTGCTAACTTCAATGCCTTTGAAAACGCCATGAGCTTAGATATTGCCATGGGCGGTTCAACCAACACGATTTTGCATTTGTTAGCAGCAGCAATGGAAGGTGAAATACCCTTCACTATGAACGACATCGATAGACTGTCACGTAAGGTTCCGCACTTATGTAAAGTGGCACCGTCCACCCCGAAATACCATATGGAAGATGTGCACCGCGCTGGTGGCGTATTGGGTATTTTGAATGAATTAAATAAAGGTGGCTTACTGCATGGTGATGCAAACCATGTGTTAGGTAAGTCGCTTACAGAAGTGATTGCCGATTGGGATATCACTAACCCAGAGAATACCGATGCAATTAAATTTTTCCGCGCAGGCCCTGCTGGTATTCGTACGACCCAAGCGTTCAGCCAAAGCTGTCGTTGGGATGAAGCAGATGCAGATCGCGAAGACGGTTGTATTCGCTCGGTTGAAAACGCCTTTAGCCAAGAAGGCGGCCTAGCTGTGTTATACGGTAATGTGGCAGAAGATGGCTGTATTGTTAAAACCGCTGGTGTTGATGACTCAATTTTGAAGTTCACCGGTACTGCACGTATTTATGAAAGCCAAGATGATGCCGTAGCCGGTATTTTGGCTGACGATGTGAAAGCAGGCGATGTGGTATTCATTCGTTACGAAGGCCCACGCGGCGGACCGGGTATGCAAGAAATGCTATACCCCACTTCATACTTGAAGTCGAAAGGTTTAGGTAAATCGTGTGCGCTCGTTACCGATGGCCGTTTCTCTGGTGGTACTAGTGGTCTGTCGATTGGTCACTGCTCGCCAGAAGCTGCCAGTGGCGGTGGTATTGGTTTAGTTGAGCACGGCGATAAGATTGAAATTGATATTCCAAATCGTAGCATCAACATCGCTATTAGCGATGAGGAGCTTGCAGAGCGCCGCGCGAAAATGGAAGCCAGCGATAAGCCTTGGCGCCCGAAAGATCGCGTTCGTGAAGTATCAACATCATTGAAAACCTTTGCCGCATTGGCCACCAGTGCGGATAAAGGCGCAGTACGTGATGTATCGAAACTGGAAAATCTATGACCGTTAGCGATCACGACTATTTAAAGAAAATTCTATTAGCCCCTGTTTACGACGTAGCCGTAAGCAGTGAGCTTTCTTACATGTCGTTGTTGTCTGCCGAATTAGGCAATGAAATATTCTTAAAGCGTGAAGACCAGCAACCCGTTAAGTCATTTAAGTTACGCGGCGCTTACAACCGAATAAGTTCGTTAAGCGAAGCACAGCTTAAAGCAGGTGTTATCGGTGCTTCAGCCGGTAATCATGCACAAGGTTTGGCGTACAGTGCGAGGCGCAAGGGCATTCAGGCAACTATTGTGATGCCTGAAACGACCCCTGACATCAAAGTGGATGCAGTACGTCGTTTTGGCGGCGACCATGTAAGCGTTGTGCTTCATGGCACGAGTTTCGATCAAGCCAGTGGCCACGCGAAAGCGCTTTGTGCAGAACATGGTTATACCTTTGTGCCGCCATTCGATGACCCTGATGTAATCGCGGGTCAAGGAACGGTTGCTAGGGAATTGCTAGAGCAAAACCCTAATCTGGATATTTTGTTTGTTGCGGTAGGCGGTGGCGGTTTAGCGGCCGGTATTGCGGTTTATTTAAAGCAGTTAAAGCCAGAGATTAAAATTGTTGCCGTTGAATCGGAAGAGTCTGCCTGTTTTGCCTTGGCGCAAAAAGAAGGTGCACCTGCTGCACTTGAAAACGTAGGCATTTTTGCCGATGGCGTTGCCGTTAAAGTGATGGGGCAAGAAACCTTTAGGCTGTGTAATCGCCTAATTGATGAAACCATGACGGTAACCAACGATGAAATATGTGGTGCCATTAAAGATATTTTTGATGACACCCGCGTTATTGCTGAGCCTGCCGGTGCCTTGTCTGTGGCGGCTATTCGAAAGTATGCCAAGCAGCACGACCTTACCGGCAAGAAGCTAGGCGGCATTTTATGCGGCGCGAATATTAACTTCCATACTTTGCGTTATGTGTCTGAACGCTGTGAACTGGGCGAGCAAAAAGAAGCCGTATTCGCAGTGAAAATACCTGAGCGCAAAGGGGCATTTAAGCAGTTTTGTGAATGTGTTGGCGCAAAAGCGATTACTGAATTTAACTATCGTTATGCTAATGACGACGAAGCTCATATTTTCGTTGGCGTTAAATTAAAAGGCGGCCAGCAAGAGTTCTTAAGCTTGCAAAGCGACTTAGAAAATAAAGGCTACCAATGCTTTAACTTAACCAATAACGAATTAGCCAAACTACACGTTCGTCACATGGTAGGGGGAAGACCTCCGGCGATATTGAACGAGCAAGTGTTCAGTTTTGAATTTCCAGAGCGCCCTGGCGCATTGCTAAACTTCTTAAATACCTTGGGTGAATCGTGGAACATTACCTTGTTCCATTACCGTAACCACGGTGCGGCAGAAGGCTTAGTATTGGTTGGGTTTGATATTGCGCCAGAAAGCCGAGACGCTTTCAATGAGCATGTTATTGAGCTTGGCTACAAAGTAGATGAAGTAACACAAGATCCTGCCTATAAGTTCTTCTTGTCACAACCATCTAAGTAAAGAGCAAACCGTTTTCGCTTTACCTCGCTTCATGTTAAGCACGGCTTACCTTGGGGCGAGGTAAAGCGTATTCCAAATCAATAAAAAAGCCGAAGCGTTGTATTTCAACGTTTCGGCTTTTTTGTGGCATCGATAACAGTCTCTTCAGTGTGCAGCACTGTAACTACTAACTAGTTGCAAACACACTGACGAAGTATAGGCTAGTTATGCAATACCACGTTCTCTAGGTGCTGGGTCATTTCAGGCCATACTAGCGCCATCACGTCTTCCCGAAGTGCTTCACACTCTTCAGAGTATTTCAGACTGCCATCTTCTGTAGAGTCTAACCAATGATTGTCTTTTAAAGCGCTAATAAAGCTAGACAGTACGTTCTTATCGTAAAACTCAGGTGAGCTTAGCCCATAAAGGGTAGATAAGCGTTCTGCCACTTGGCGGCTAGTGCGTTCAAGTGCGCCGCGGCTTATCACTTTTTCTTTGTCTAAAATAGTTAGAACTACCGCATAACGTTGCAAGGTTTCTTGCATACAACGGCTTAACAACCATGCTGAATGAAACTGTTTTTGCTGAGCATCAGGTGGAAGTAAATCACCCTCTTTAATGCGCAGTAAGCCTTGGTCAACTAATGCATCGATAAGAGCATCTGTGTGTGCAAGGGCTTCATCTTGAGACAAGTGTAAAAATAGCTCACGCTGAAGCAGTGGGTATAACGCAGCAATTAACTGGAATACTGTGGCTTTACTAGTGCCCTTATGAGCAAATACACAGGCCATGATTAAGCCCGGCAATGCGAATAAGTGCAGAATATTGTTGCGATAGTAGGTGAGGTAAACCGCTGACTTAGGCTTGGGGCTAATTAATCGCCCATAATCGTCTTCCTTAACCTCAAACTTGCCAAGCTTCAAAGTATCGTCGAATAATTCCTTCGCGCTGGCATCAGGGATGGTGGCATCGGCACTGAAAGGCACGTTTTTGAACAAACTGATAAAGTCGCCCATCGCTTGTTTAAGCTCAGACTCACTCATGGTTTGTGTTTTTGATGACAGTAAACACAGCGATGTTAATGCCATGCCATTAACCGCTGCTGCGCGATTAATACGGGTCATAACATTGTTGGCCAACTCGTTTACCGCCGGCGTTAGCCAAGCGGGTTTTTTCTCTGGCTCGGCATCACGGCAATCGCGCCAGTTTGGCACATGAGTTTCTAAAAATTGGTTCAGCTGAATAGGCTCACCAAAATTCACATAGCCATGACCGTAGTTTTTAAGCTTGCGGATGGCCGAGAACACTTGCCAGTTAGATTCTTTTTGCTTCTTAGTCCCCTTTAACTCGTTCAGGTAGCTTTTCACTTCCATCACGTTTTCGTAACCAATATAGACTGGTACTAGGCTAACGGGTCTATTCACACCTTTCAGCATGGCTTGAATGGTCATGGCAAGCATGCCTGTTTTCGGTGGGATAAGTCGACCAGTGCGGCTACGGCCACCTTCAGGGTAATACTTTACCGAATAGCCTTTGTTGAAAAGTAGCTCTAAGTACTCGCGGAATACCGCGGTATACAATTTGTTCCCAGCAAAGCTACGGCGTAAGAAGAAGGCTCCGCCGCGACGAAAAATTTTACCCACCGGCCAGAAATTTAAGTTAATACCCGCGGCAATATGGGGAGTTACCATGCCTTCATGATAAATCACGTAAGTGAGCAACAGGTAATCCATGTGACTGCGATGACAAGGCACGTAAACAATCTCATGGCCGTTAGCGGCTAATTCGCGAATACGTTCAGAGTGGCCAACACTAATACCATTGTAAATTTTGTTCCAAATACGGGTAAGCAGTCGATCGCCAAAACGAATTAACCCTTCGCGATAATCAGCCGCTATTTCGGTAACGTACGATTGCGCTCTGTCTTTAGATGCGTCATGGGTAATTTTTTTACTGCGAGACTCTTCTGCCATAGCACGGCGCACGGCATCAGAACCGAGTACACTGTTGTTCAACTCTTGGCGCTCTAACAATGTAGGGCCAGTCATGCTCTGGCGCTTACGCTGGAAGTGAGTGCTTGCTACACGCACCAGTTTGTGCGCAATGCTTTTATCACTACCATGTTGGTTTGACATGGCACGAGCCGAAACGGCTTTTGAGTAATTGATAAAATTATCGCGGCCTAAAAACATCACGATAAAGAGTTTTCTCAGCCAACTTGGCGCGGCATTATCGGCAATAAGGTCAGCTAATCCAGGCGTACCTCGCCCAGGCGCTCGGCCCCAAGTTACAAATACTGGAACCACTTGAAGATCTAATTGATGATGGTCTCTATGCAAATGAAACAAGTCAGTAAATACATCTTCAATACCGGTATCGTCAGCTTGTGAACGAAAAATCGGTTGGGTTTTACGCAGAAACAGCGTAGAAGGGTATTCTCTGCCCGCTAACGTAAGCGTATCAGTCGGGCTCGGTAGACCTAGTGCTTCTGTTGACATTCTAAGTGCTAATTGATCGGTTACCGAGTTTGCTGGAAGCAAGTAAACGATGGGCTTCGACTTATCAATGCCAAGCTCAGTCTCTACGTTTACGGGAATGCTGTGGGCTTTAACCAGCAACTTAACAGGATAATGAAATAGCGACAAAAGGGCTTTTCGCATCCACGACATGAATTCTGTAATCCTATGAAATTAAAACGGGAGAAGTGTACCACATCTCGTGCAATGTCATGCAGAGGGCGTGGGGCTGTTTGAAAGAGTCATTAGTATAAATCGTCGCCATAGCATATTGATTGAGCGTGTTTTTACCTACATATCAATTAGTGGCATTACCTTTGTAATGCATAGCCACGTCACAGCGTTCATAAGAACAACCAAATTTTTGCATGATTTCTTCACAATGAACAAAGCCATTTTTCTTATAAAGATGAATAGCGGCCTCACACTTCTTATTGGTTAAAAGAAATAATGTATTAAAAGCAATGGCAGGGGCGTTATTCAATACATATTGCAACAAGCCTTCGCCTACTTTTAATCCTCTTGCTTCACTGACCACACCCATCTTAGTAAGTTCGAATACCCCTTCCCCTTTTTTCATTAATGCGCATGTGCCTACAATGCCAAAATCGGGATGTTCAGCAAACCAAATGTATCCACCCTTATCGATAATATTACGCTGAGGGTTGCCAATAACGGCCTCATCAACGCTCTCTAAACGAAACATCTTGGTGATCCACTCTCTATTTATGCGGTCAAAGTGGGGGGCTAGCTCGGGGGTATAGTCGAGGTAATGCAACATGACGGAATTAAATACACTGATGAAAGATAGATAAAAGAAAGGTTACTTTATGCCTTAATGCCAAACTTGTCACCTCGGCGTAAACCCAATTAAAGGTAAGGCGCCTATTCACTATTTCCTGTCTAAACAGACTGTCTAGTTAAACTGACGCTTTCATTTATAACAAAAGTTTAATTTTTATTAATACACCTTTTAATTATTAACAATTATGACTAGAATCCGCTCTAAATAAGAATATCTATCATTTTCAATACTGTTTGAATTATCACTCGAGGAGACTTGCTTGAAACTTGGTAAAGCAACTATTTCTACTGCTGTTCTATTGGCACTTTATGGCACATCTGTTTTGGCTCAAGACACTGTAGCTGAATCAGATGAAAGCGTTGAACGTATTACAGTACGCGGCGCATTCTTTGGTCAACAAGTCGCCACAGCGGTAAAAACCCCAACACTATTGGTTAACGTGCCACAATCTGTATCGGTAGTAAGTGCACAGCAAATTTCAGAACAAGCACTGTTTAGTATTGCCGATGTCATGCAATACACGCCAGGTGTGAGCATTGGGCTGGGTGAAGATCATCGCGATCAGGTGACTATTCGTGGTCAGAACACTACTGCCGATTTCTTTGTTGATGGGCTTCGCGACGACGTTCAGTACTTCCGCCCATTATATAATTTAGAACGCGTTGAAATATTACGTGGTGCGAACGCACTTTTATTTGGACGCGGTGGCGGCGGTGGCGTGGTTAACCGTGTGACTAAAGTAGCCAGTACTGCGGAAGACTTCACCACATTGTCAGCAGGTATTGATACTTTTGGCGCTGGCTCTATTAGCGTAGATACCAATAGAGCCATAGATGCCAACAATGCGTTTCGTTTTAATGGTGTGTTCGACAGCATTGATAACCACCGTGATTTTAAAGATGGTGAACGTTACGCATTAAACCCTACCTATACATGGATGGCTAACGACGACACTACGGTGGTGGCATCTTACGAATACGTAAACGATGACCGTTTAGTCGATAGGGGGATTCCTTCATTAGATGGTGCGCCGCTGGAAGGCTATGACGATACCTACTTTGGTGATCCAGACTTCAACAATACTACCCTTGAAGCACATATTGCCCGCATTCGCGTTGACCATTCACTATCGCAAAATTGGAACTTGAACGGTACGGTTCAGTATGCTGACTATGACAAAGCTTATCAAAACTTGTACCCCGTTAATTTTGATGCTGATGCAGGCACAGTTACGTTAGACGGATATCGTGATACTACAACCCGTGAGAACACGTTGGTTCAATTGAACCTTATTGGGCAGTTTGCCACGGGTGATATTAACCATACCTTGCTGACGGGAATGGAATACGGCAGCCAAGATACAGAAAATGCTCGCCGTGATGCGTTTTTTGCAGACAGTCAAGACGACCAAGTATCCTTCGTGTTTAGTGACCCACTAGTTATTCCTTCAATGACGCTGACCGACCCAGTAAGAGATCGTGCTTCTGATGTCACCTTTACCTCAGCGTTTGTTCAAGATGAAATTAAACTTAACGATAATTGGATCGTGGTAGCGGGTCTTCGCTACGACAACTTCGATATCGATGTCGTAGATAGTATTGAAGTGGCTGACGGTGCAGATGATGGCAACAACGGTTTTCTATCAAGTTCTGATTCACAAGTGTCTCCGCGTGCAGGCTTAATTTACAAGCCAGCGGAATCAGTATCGATTTACGCAAGTTACAGCAAATCGTTTTTACCTCGTTCAGGTGATCAATTCCTTTCACTGTCGCTGACAAGCCAAGCGCTAGAAGCTGAAGAGTTTGAAAATAAAGAAATTGGCGTGAAGTGGAATTTATCTGACTCGCTTAGCGTGACAGCAGCGGCATTTGAAGTTGAACGTGAAAACGGCACAGCGCAAGATCCTAACAACCCGGAAGCGTCTATTTTGACCGGTACCGAAACCAAAGGTTTTGAAGTGCAGGTGGTGGGTAAACTTTCAGAACGTTGGGTAATCAATGCTGGTTACAGCAACCTTGATGGCGAAGAAATGGGTCGAATTGTAGATGGCACATTGGCGAACCGCGACTTAGCGCAGCTACCAGAACATATGCTGACGTTATGGAATCAGTATGAAGTAAATGATGAATGGCGTGTTGCATTAGGCGTGATTTATCAATCTGAGCAGTATGCTTCATTAAATAATACGGTTGAGCTACCTGACTTTGTTCGCGTAGACGCTGCACTTTATTACGACTATAGCGAAGACGTTAAAATTCAGCTAAACGTGGAAAACCTATTCGACGAAGATTATTTTCCGTCAGCACATAACGACAACAATATTGCCACCGGCGAGCCGCTTAATGCGCGTTTGAGTTTGCAATATAAGTTTTAGTCACGCTAAATAGTAGTGATATACAAAGCGGCCTTCATGGCCGCTTTTTGCGTTGTGGTTAGGTCAGTATAAAAAACATGCTTTGCAAAGCTTTGTGCTTGTCATTTCCTTTTAGGTGTATATACTTACAGGAACTGTATAGACAGACAGGTCTTTTATGCGCCCACTCACAGCAAGACAAACAGAAGTTCTCGAGCTGATAAAAACAACCATGCTCGAAACTGGCATGCCGCCTACCCGTGCAGAAATTGCCCGTCATTTAGGTTTTCGCTCTGCGAATGCCGCTGAAGAACATTTAAAAGCGTTGGCCCGAAAAGGTGTCATCGAGATTCTTCCAGGTACTTCCCGTGGTATTAAATTGAATATCCCACTTGAAGATGAAGCTCCTGAAGAAGAAGGGCTACCTCTTATTGGCCGAGTGGCTGCGGGCGAACCTATTCTAGCGCAAGAGCATATAGAATCTCATTATAAGGTCGACCCTGCCCTATTTCAGCCTCACGCCGACTTCTTGCTTCGTGTAAGCGGTATGAGTATGAAAGACATAGGTATACTTGATGGTGACTTGTTAGCCGTGCACCGCACTACGGATGTCCATAATGGGCAGGTGGTAGTGGCACGTGTCGATGAAGACGTTACCGTTAAACGCCTTGAAAAGCGTGGCCGTGAAGTGCTACTTCATGCTGAAAATGATGAATTTTCTCCTATTAAGGTCGACTTAGCTTCAGAGCCTTTTTCTATTGAAGGTATTGCCGTTGGTGTTATTCGAAATGCCGATTGGATGTAACTTTTTAGCTATTTAGTAAAGAAAGCGGCTTATAGGCCGCTTTTTTGTATGTTTACCATACCTTGCTTGCACAATAATCTTGTTTAAGCCTCAGAAATACCTTAGAGGCCAGTTGATTCGGCTCCTACATTTTATCTTCTATTTATGTCATCTTTTATAGTACTAACTACCGCTATGTCTGTTATCTATTCTGTTTGAAAAGCATTCAATATTACGTAACTACCTTTTGATTATAAGAAACTTATTACACTTTATATTCGTCGATTTCGTTCAAAATGAGCGTTTCAAACGGCCACATTAATTATCCTTATAACGCCCATACGCTGTGGCGTGATTCATTTCTCTTACTTACAACTTTTGATTAAAAATTAAACGCTGGAATTGTTTTTTCTTAGAAAAGACTAGACTTGTGCGTTTTATTGAGCAATTCTTATACTGTATTTAACAAAATAATAACAATAGCTGCAACTTTGTTTTACAACTAAAGCTGGGCAATTAAGTTAAAAGTTGGATTTCGGGTATCAGTTGCCAGAAGCGCAGCGCATTTATTGCGGTAATGCTTCTGTTATAACGGAGGTGTTGAGTGAAACGAGTAACGACACGAGCGGCGACACAAGCGACAAAGTGGCTTTACGGGCTGCCACTTTTGCTTACCTCACCACTGCTGTTTGCGGATGTAGCAACAGGTGAAGGCTCAACCATGAATTTACGTCGAGGCGCAACCGACATAAGTGGTCAAGTGTACGACCTTCATATGTTGATGTTCTTTATCTGTATCGCCATTGCCGTTGTGGTTTTTGGGGTTATGTTTACCTCAATGTACTTACACCGTAAATCCAGAGGAGCGAAGCCTGCTCACTTCCATGAAAATGTAAAAGTTGAAATTGCGTGGACAGTAGTACCTTTCATCATTCTTATTCTTATGGCTATTCCCGCCGCTAAAACCCTTATTGCGATGGAAGATACCAGTGAGCCCGATCTTACTGTTGTCGTTACAGGTTCTCAGTGGAAATGGCATTACCGATACATGGACAGAGATGTTGAGTTCTATTCGTTAATGGCGACTCAGCGAGAACAAATTGAAAACAAATTCGAGAAAGGCACGAATTATTTGCTTGAGGTCGACCGTCCACTGGTGATCCCCACAGGGCAAAAAGTGCGCTTTCTTATTACCTCAGATGACGTTATTCACTCTTGGTGGGTTCCAGATTTTGCGGTGAAAAAAGATGCTAATCCAGGGTTTATTAATGAGTCTTGGGCAAAGGTGAACGAGCCTGGTATTTATCGCGGGCAGTGCGCCGAGCTTTGCGGAAAAGATCATGGCTTTATGCCGGTAGTGGTTATCGCAAAAGAACCTGCCGAATTTGATGCGTGGATGAACGAGCAAGAAGAAGCCGCTCGCCAAGCGAAAGAAGAAGAACAACGTTTACTGTCGATGAATATGTCGATGGATGAACTAATGAAGGAAGGTAAGCGAGTTTATAACGCCACCTGTGCAGCTTGCCATATGCCTAATGGGGAAGGGTTGCCCGGTGTATTTCCTGCGCTTAAGGGCAGTGAAATGGTGCTTGAAGACCAAACTGCACATATCGATATTGTGTTGAACGGTAAAACCGGCACGGCGATGCAGGCGTTCGGAAAAATGTTAAGCCTAAAAGACATTGCGGCTGTGGTGACCTACGAACGAAATGCGTGGGGCAATAATACGGGCGATATGGTGCAGGCCAAAGATGTTAATGCTGTCGTAAATGGAAACTAGGAGTGCGTAATGAGTAAAGCAACTGATGTCATTGCGCCGGATACCGCGGCGCATCACGAAGATCATGACCATCATAGCCATATTCCAAAAGGAATAACTCGATGGTTGTTTACCACTAACCACAAAGATATAGGCACCTTGTATTTATGGTTCGCCTTTATCATGTTTTTAATTGGCGGCGCCATGGCAATGGTGATCCGTGCTGAGCTTTTTCAGCCTGGATTACAAATTGTTGAGCCAAATTTCTTTAATCAAATGACGACTGTACATGGTCTTATCATGGTGTTTGGTGCAGTAATGCCAGCCTTCACAGGGCTAGCAAATTGGCTGATTCCAATGATGATAGGGGCACCAGATATGGCCCTGCCGCGAATGAATAACTGGAGTTTCTGGATATTACCCGGAGCCTTCCTGATCCTACTTAGCTCGCTCTTTTTAGAGGGCGGCGGCCCAGCATTTGGGTGGACCTTCTATGCACCGCTTTCCACCACTTACAGCGGTGACTCTACGGCTTTGTTTGTGTTCTCGGTACATATCATGGGTATTTCATCCATCATGGGGGCGATAAACGTAATAGTGACCATTTTCAACATGCGTGCCCCTGGCATGACATGGATGAAAATGCCTTTATTCGTCTGGACTTGGCTTATTACTGCTTTCTTACTTATTGCAGTAATGCCGGTGTTGGCGGGGGCGGTCACCATGGTGCTGACAGATAAGTTTTTTGGCACCAGCTTTTTTGATGCAGCAGGTGGCGGCGACCCCGTTATGTTCCAGCATATATTCTGGTTCTTTGGGCATCCCGAGGTATACATAATGATATTGCCAGCCTTTGGCATTATCTCTCAAATTGTCCCTACGTTTTCCCGCAAGAAGCTGTTTGGCTATGCCTCTATGGTATACGCCACAGGCTCTATTGCGCTGCTGTCTTTTGTGGTGTGGGCTCACCATATGTTTACTACCGGTATGCCGGTGTATATGGAAATGTTCTTCATGTTTGCCACCATGCTTATTTCGGTGCCAACGGGCGTGAAGGTCTTCAACTGGGTGGCGACTATGTGGCGGGGCTCCCTTACCTTTGAAATGCCCATGATGTTTGCCATTGCGTTTATCGTATTGTTTACCATTGGGGGCCTGTCAGGGTTAATGCTGGCTATCGTACCCGTCGATTTCCAATACCACGACACCTATTTCGTGGTCGCACACTTCCATTACGTGCTGGTAACCGGTGCCATCTTCTCGATCATGGCTGCGGTGTATTACTGGTTACCCAAGTGGACAGGAAAAATGTACCACACGGGGCTAGCAAAATGGCATTTCTGGTGCTCACTAGTGTCGGTGAATGTGCTGTTCTTCCCTATGCACTTTGTGGGTCTGGCAGGAATGCCACGTCGTATTCCTGACTACGCCTTGCAATTTGCTGACTTTAACAAATGGATAAGCCTAGGTGGGTTTGCCTTTGGGCTGTCTCAGCTTATCTTCTTAGCGTTGTTGATTAAGGCCTGTAAGAAGCAAGGTGAGCCAGTATCTGCTCAAGTGTGGGAAGGTGCTGAGGGACTAGAGTGGGAAATTCCTTCTCCTGCACCCTATCACACCTTTGAAACGCCGCCTGTTGTTAAGTGAAAGTGAGATAAGCAATACAGGCAAAATAGTCGCTAAATTGTGGTGATGTATCAGCACAAAAAGTAGGCACGGGAGATAACCATGACACAAATAAATGCAAACAACAAAATGGTGATAAGACTCGTCGTTATTGTGTTTGGCATGTTTGGTTTTGGTTTCGCCCTAGTGCCACTATACGATGTGTTTTGCGATGTAACCGGGATAAACGGCAAAACCGAAAATACTGCAGCGGTATATGAGTTTATTGAAATAGATGAAAGCCGTGAGGTGACGGTGGAGTTTATCACCCGCACGAATACCGGTATGCCTTGGGAGTTTCGCGCACAAACTACCCGTATGAAAGTGCATCCAGGAGAGCTTAATACGGTGTCGTTTTACGTTAGAAACCCTGCATCTAACAACATGATGGCGCAAGCTATTCCGTCTGTTTCACCAGGTATGGCAGCGCTATATTTAAATAAAACGGAATGCTTTTGCTTTAATCAGCAACCTTTAAGTGCGGGGGCTGAGGCGTATATGCCCATGCAGTTTTATGTCGACCCACAGCTTCCTGAAGAAATTAGTTATTTTACTGTGCAATACACCTTGTTTGATGTGACCGCGCGCGCGAGAGATATGAAAACAAAACCGAATCCCTACATGGTCCCTCAACCTGAAAGTGGTAAATAACAGGTATTGGGATAAGGAGAGAGTAATGCAGCAAGAATATCAGAAATACCCAGATTATCAGAAATACTATGTACCAGCCCAAAGCCCATGGCCAATTGTAGGTGCGGTGGCGCTATTTTTAATTGCCGTTGGCGCGGGCAACTTTGTAATTGAAGCCACTAAAGGTGAATCAGGCTATGGAGGTTATACACTTCTCGCTGGGTTTGTCGTATTAATGGTGATGTTGGTTGGCTGGTTTAAAAACCAAATTGATGAGTCTATGTCTGGGCTTTATAGCGACCAATTAGGGCGCTCATACCGACAGGGAATGAGTTGGTTTATTTTCTCTGAAGTTATGTTTTTTGCCGCCTTCTTTGGCGCACTCTATTACGCCCGATTCATTTCAGTGCCTTGGTTAGGCGGTGCATCAAATAACGCAATGACTAACGAGGTGTTATGGCCCACCTTTGAAGCCATGTGGCCACTAGTCTCTACCCCTGGGGGCATCACTACGCAAGAAATGAGTGCTGTTGGTTTACCCACGATTAATACAGTTATTTTACTTATATCATCGGTCACATTGCACTTTGCTCATGTTGGTTTAGAGCAGAACAAACGCAAGCAACTCACCTTCATGTTAGGCGTTACTATCTTGTTGGGAATTGGGTTTTTATTCTTACAAGTTGAAGAGTATGTTCACGCCTACCGCGACCTAGGGCTAACGCTACAGTCAGGCATTTACGGTAATACCTTTTTCATGCTGACGGGCTTTCACGGTATGCACGTGACGCTTGGCACCATCATTCTGATTGTTATGTTTTTTAGAGTGCTAAAAGGGCATTTTACTCCGCATAACCACTTTGCCTTTCAAGCCGGAAGTTGGTATTGGCACTTTGTTGATGTGGTGTGGGTGATGCTTTATATCTTTGTTTACGTTTTATAAATGCCGATTAAAAAACACCGTCAAACCCTAGTAAGGTCGAGGGTTTGGCGTAATTAAACCGGTGCCGATTGCCACTAAAATTAAAATCACAATGATGGCAGAAGTGAGCACCCTGCGACCGATGTATTTACTCATTGGACCGTCTTTGGGATCGTTTTTCATCATGACTCGCATGGCCATAAAAAGGTTAACGATCATGAAAAGTACCAACGCAACCAAGATTATTTTTATCAACATATAAACCTCAATAGTAGTGTGCAGGTTGGCCAAATGAATCAGGTGAGAGCATCCAAATTAATCGCTATCGTCATAACCAGTTTATGTGTAATGGCGATGTGTAGCTTGGGGTTCTGGCAACTAGACCGAATGGCACAAAAGCAACAACGCATAGCTAGCATAACCGAAAAACAGGGGAAAGAAAGCTTGTCGCTCATCGATGCCCTTTCAATGAAAGCGCCCGAAGATCGAATCGTTTCTTTTGAAGGTACGCCAAACGGCGACAAGGTGTTATTGCTCGATAACCAAATACATGAACAACGGGTAGGTTACGATGTATTGGCGCCAGTGCAGACCAACGCAGGGTGGGTTTTGGTTAACTATGGTTGGTTGCCTGCACCAGATTTATCGCGCTCGCTACCGGCTGTGAAAATTAGTCATCACTCACAACAATTTGAAGGGGTGGTGAGTCAGCCCAGTCATAACCCGTTAGTAAAAGAAACGCTTACATCAGCATCACGCTTTCCGGCACGTATTCAGCAAATTTCAATCAGTACCGCCAGTGAATTGCTATCACTTAACTTATTACCTTATGTAGTAGTACTTACTTCAAAGAATGACCTTTTTGTTAGGCGTTATAACAGTGTTGTCATGCCGCCTGAAAAGCATTTGGGTTATGCCATTCAATGGTTTGGTCTTGCTATCGCAGCCGCCTTGATTGGCGGTTTCGCAATTATGAAAAAAGGACGTCAATATGAGTAATCCTGCCTCGAAGAAAACCTTAATTATCATGGTCGCCGTGTTCGTGCTACCAGTGATTCTAGCTAAGCTTGCGTTAGAAAATGACTGGTTCAACCAAGGTGCTACAAATAAAGGAGCGTTGCTGCAGCCTACCATTGATGTTTCATCGCATTTAGAAGGCACTGAGCCGAAATGGCGCTTGTTGTATGTATTGCCCGAAAACTGTGATGCGATTTGTGAAAATGCATTGTTTAGCATTAACCAAGTATGGCTGGCGTTAGGCAAAGAGTCTGACAGGGCACAAGCTTTAGTTTTGTTCACTGGAAAAAGTGATGTAACAGCACTAGAGCAACTATCTGAGTACGCCAACGTGCATACCTTGAGCGTCAGCGATGCGCCTATCACCAACCTTAAACAGCAAAACGTGTACATCGTCGATACCTTAAATAATGCCATGTTGTATTACCAAATAGACAGTGACAGAAGTACTGCTGTAATGGAAAGCCGAAGCATGCTGGCTGACATTAAAAAGCTTCTGAAACTGTCCCGGATTGGGTAGGAGATGCCATGAAAAAACTGGTGTTGTTTAGTCTTTTTCTTGCCGCAGTAGTCATCATTTTAGGGGCCTATACTCGCCTTACCGACGCTGGCTTAGGCTGCCCTGATTGGCCGGGATGCTACGGTAACCTTACCGTGCCATTAAGCGATGCGAAAGTTGCTGCGGCCAATACGGCGTTTCCAGAGCGCCCTGTGGAGGCGCACAAAGCATGGAACGAAATGATTCACCGCTATTTTGCAGGGGCATTAGGGATATGTATTTTGGCCATTGCCGTTATCGCAGTAAGGCAGCGTCATAAAGGTACACCCGTTAAGCTGCCTTTGTTGCTGCTCGGTCTTGTGACTTTTCAGGCGGCGCTTGGCATGTGGACAGTCACCCTTAATTTATTGCCTGTGGTGGTAATGGGGCATTTGTTAGGAGGCTTTACTGTACTAAGTTGTTTATTTTTACTTTATTTACGCCTTAGAAAGCACAGCGCAGTTAGCGTGCAACAACCCAAAAGCAATACGTCGCTACCGTTAAATGAGGATGCCTATTACCCAAGTAAAAACAACAAGCTGACTGCAATGGCATTTTTAGGTATGGCCATCTTAGTAGGGCAAATCGCCTTAGGCGGCTGGACATCAGCCAACTATGCAGCCCTCGCCTGTACCGATATGCCAATTTGTGAGCCTGGCTGGCAGCAGCGGTTAGATTTTCAAGGTGCATACAGTGTGCCTGAAGCACAAAACTATGAGTTTGGCGCACACAATTATGGTGAGCGAGCCACCATGCATATCGTGCATCGATTCGGCGCTGTAATTACCTTTGTTTACCTTACGGTATTGGCTTTCATGTGGCTACGAAGCAGCAGGTTGCCACCTTCTGTAAAGAGGGGATGTGTACTTATGATTGGGGTGCTATGTGTGCAGGTCGCGCTTGGTCTAAGTAACGTTTTGTTTAGTTTACCTTTGTTTATCGCGGTATCGCATAATGCAGTTGCCGCCATGCTATTACTCACATTGATATGGCTGACGTGGTCAGTTGCTCCTTCAACCTCTTCTTTCTCCTACTCTACTGGAGGTCATCATGGCTAAATCTATCCCTTTAAATAACGCTGTTGCAGCTAAGCACTCGCCAATCTCGCAAACAAAGAGCAACTCGCACGCAAAAATCACCTGGCGTGACTATTACGAAATGACAAAGCCCAATGTGGTGATGCTACTTTTACTCACGGCGTTAGTGGGGATGTGCCTAGCCTCGCCGGGCTGGGTAGATGTCACAGCGTTGGTGTGTGGATTACTCGGTATTGGTATGTTGTCGGCGTCAGCCGCAGTGATTAATCATGTGGTCGACCACAAAATCGATAGCCAAATGGCACGTACTTTTAATCGTCCTGTGGCGAAAGGCAAAGTGAGTATCGCTAAAGCATCATGGTTTGCTGCGGGCCTTGGCGTAATGGGCTTTGTTGTATTGAGTTTATGGGTGAACATGCTTACCGCTTGGCTTACCCTTGCTAGCTTAGTGGGCTATGCCGTGGTGTATACCATGTTTCTAAAACGGGCCACGCCGCAAAACATTGTGATTGGTGGTATTGCAGGTGCCGCACCGCCGCTTCTTGGCTGGACCGCTGTCACCGGTGAAATTCATGCGCATGCGTTGTTGTTAGTACTCATAGTGTTTACGTGGACCCCACCACATTTTTGGGCATTGGCTATTCATCGTGAAAAAGATTATGCGAAAGCGAAAGTGCCCATGCTACCGGTTACCCATGGGGTAGAATTTACTAAAACCTCGGTGCTACTTTATACCGTGTTACTTAGCTTGGTGTGCCTATTGCCTTACTTGGTGGGCATGAGCGATTTAATTTACCTTATTGGCTCTTCGCTTTTAAATATTGGGTTTATGTATTATGCGGTAAAACTAAAATTTGCCGCCACTAGTCAAACGGCGATGAAAACTTTTAAGTTCTCAATTGTTCATCTCATGGTATTGTTTGTAGTATTGTTGCTTGATCACTACGTACCACTGAGTTTATGAACCGACGGATTTTTGTAGGCGTTGTTGCATTATTAGCATTATTGACTGGGGTGTTTGGGGCAATTTATTTGTCGCCAACGGGGCAGTCTAATGGCAGCTCTCCCGAATATTTTCAGGCTTATCCTGAGCCTCGCGCCATTGCTCCTTTCTCGCTGACAGACAGTAAAGGGAATGAATTTAACCAAGCTTCGCTAGAGAATCAGTGGAGTTTGTTATTTCTTGGCTACACGTTTTGCCCCGATATCTGCCCGACTACGATGGCCGAACTGAACAGCATCTACCCACAAATGCAGGCTATTGAGTCTGAATTTCCAATTAAAGTGGTGTTTATTTCTATCGATCCTAACCGTGACTCAATAGCACGACTAGACGAGTACATTAGCTACTTTAACCCTAATTTCATTGCCGCGACTGGAGAGCATAAAGCCTTATTTCCCTTCGCTAGAAACTTGGGCATGATGTACGCCATTGCTGAAAGTACAGACAACCCTAATTATCTTGTCGATCATAGTGCATCTGTAATACTTATTAATCCTAAAGCACAGGTGATAGGGCGTTTTAAACCAAAACGTGAACCTGGAAAGTTGTCGATTAGTGACGCACAGCAAATTCTCAATGATATGCCAGGGATTACATCATCATTTAATTTAAACTCGGCACTATAGGTGGGTATGGGAGGCATGGATATAAAAATCCGACAAGGTCTTGTGTCTGATGCTAGCCAAGCGGTTCCCTTATTATTAAGTGCCGCTGAAGATCTATTGGTTTCCGTTTTTGGCAATGGCGATACAAGTCATACTATCGATTTTTTAACCCATGCATGGAAAGGTAAGTATGGGCAATATGGCTGCAATAATCACTGGGTTGCGTTAGTCGATGACGTTGTTGTAGGTGTCATTACGGCGTGGCATACCAAGTTGGGGCCAGTATTTGACCGTGCTTCGTTAGACAGTATTACCACCTTCTACAATCTCGATGATGCAATGGCAGTGCTAATGCGCAATCAAGCGGTTGCTGTAGGCTTAACGCCGCCAAGTACAACAGAGCTTATGCTAGGTCATGTGGCGGTAGATAGCATTGCTCGGCGCGGCGGAATCGGCAGGGCTATGATTGCCCATATGCGTGATTACGCCATAGAACTTAAAAAGCAGGCATTGGTGCTAGACGTGCAAATTAGTAATATTGCTGCCATTCGGTTTTATCAAAACGTTAATTTTAAAGAGCAATCAGTGAACGGCACCTTCGTGCGTTTTGTTCATGCACTTTCGGCTTAACTAATCTGGGTAATTCCCGTTCTTATCTGCAACAAAAAATGGCTGAGAATACCAATAATATCTTCCTGATTGAGAGTTACTCGGAGCGGTACAATTTACTCGCGAACGGCCTACAGGAAGTGCTTGAGTAATACTGAAGGTAACCGCATTGCCTTCAACGTTGGTTTCAACCACAGAGCCTGAAAAAAAGCAATTTACTTGGCTTAAGCGGACATCATCGCCCTTAATCGTTAGCGTTATAGGGGGGACTCTCGATTCGTCACTAGAACCTTGCACCGTATCTCGATTTACCTCTGGGATATGCTCACCCTCAAAGCTGGTGGATAAGACCGGCATAGCAATACTGTTTAGCTTAGTTTTTAGTGTGGTTAAGTTGGCATAAGGGCCAGCTGCAGGAAAGCGAGGTAATGCTTGAAAATTACTGTGAGGGCCTACAGCGCCTGAGTGCTGTCCGAACGCAATGTAGCCCTCTTGCGCCAGCTTATCTGCTAGATTTTGATTGAACTCACCAAAGGGATAGGCCAGATATTTAAGTGATTCGCCAATTTTGCTATCAATAATAGCCTCGGCTTCAGCAACATTCTGCCATACCTTATTAAGCCATGCTTCGTCATTAGTTCCGCTATCAGCGCCGTTGTAAGAAACTCTGCCATCCAGCATATGCAAGTGGTCAAGTGTATGGTTAGCGAAAGTAACGCCGTCGTTATGCATTGCCTCAACTTGTGCCCACGTGAGTTGGCTTCTATTGGTACCAATTTCCCCCGGGTTGATAAATATTGTGTACGGGAAGCCCATATCAACCATAATCGGGTGGGCATTTTTGAGGATGTTTTCGTACCCGTCGTCAAAGGTTATCACCACAGTGTTGGCAGGCAGAGGTGTTTTACTTTGGATAGCATCAACGACCTTTGCTAAAGGCAAAACTGTGTGATGTTGCTTTAAATACACCATATGTTGTTTAAACATATCTGGCGATATACTGGTGCTTTTCGGCGTGTGGTTAGACACATGATGATACAGCAAAATAACACCGTTTTGAGTGAGAATTTCACGGGTTGGCTGCGTAGTGTTATCAGTAGCAGCCAGACTATAGCCAGAAAAACAAACAAGAGAGAAAAGTGCTAACCAGTGTGGTCGGTTGCCTTTCATTTGCGCCAATATAGCGTCACATTTAATCCACGAAATGATATTGAAAGGCATGATAAACTTCATGTTTTCTCCGAGTTGAAGTTGATTTAATAGCAGTGCTTTGTACTGCGTGTCAGCACGGCGTTCTACTAATGCAGAGACTATAATTAATGCAAAAGCGAGTGCAAGAGCATAAACGTAAGCAATCTCTACACCAATCTGAGTCGTTTTGGCACGATCATACACGCTTACTCACTTTAGCGCTGCCCATGATTTTGGCCAATATTACCACTCCTTTACTAGGTTTGGTGGATACGGCTGTTTTAGGGCATATGTCGGCGCCCGCCATGTTAGCCGGTGCGGCAGTTGGGGCGCTTATTCTTACCCAAATTTACTGGGTGTGTGGTTTTCTGCGCATGTCTTCAACAGGCTTAAGCGCACAGGCAAGAGGGCATAAAGATGCAACACTTTCCTCTGCCAAAGTCCTTTGGCAGACCCTTGCTGTCGCCTCAATTTTAGGGCTGGGTTTACTCATATTACAGGCGCCTATACTTACAGCAGGACTGGCATTGGCGAGCCCATCAGATGCAGTGGCGGTGCATTTGACGGAGTATTATCAGGTTAGAGTATGGGGCGCGCCCGCTGCTATGCTTAATTTAGCGCTTATCGGTTATTTGGTGGGCCAGCAAAAAACGCGCACGGTGATGATTATTCAGATAATCGGCAACCTCGTGAATGCAGGATTAGATATTACTTTCGTTTATGTGCTGTCTATGTCGGTGGCTGGAGTTGCCTTAGCCAGTCTTATTGCTGAATATTCCATGGCGTTTATGGCGATGTATGTTGCCTTAAAGCAAGTGAGAGGTATTACTCCACAAGCAAGCTGGTTCAACCGTGCAGCGCGTAAAATACTGATGAAGCTCAACACTGATATGCTATTGCGTAATTTGGCGCTACAAGCCTGCTTAGCGTTTTTGACGATACAAGGCGTACGTTTCGGTGAAATGCCGGCGGCAGTGAATGCTATTCTGCTGCAGTTTTTCGTATTAATAGCGCTAGGATTAGATGGGGTCGCCTACGCAGTAGAAGCGCTGGTGGGTGAAGCCAAAGGCGCAAACAATGCGTCAGAAATAAAACGCAGAACGTACCAAGGGTTATTTTGGTCATCGCTTTTTGCAATAGGCTACAGTGCTATCTTCTATTTTGGCGGTCACGGTATTATAAGCTTACTAACTGAACATCAAAATATTGTAAGCGCAGCATTAACCTACCTTCCTTTAATGGTTATTCTGCCACTGCTGGCACATTGGTGCTTTTTGTACGACGGTGTATTTGTTGGCCTTACAAAGTCATCTTCTATGCGCGACACCATGATTATTAGTGCTATCGCAGTATATTTCCCTGTATGGTTTTTTACTCAGTCTCTCGGCAATATCAGCTTGTGGTATGCATTGCTGGCGTTCTTACTTGCTCGTGGTATTACGCTTGGATGGAGCTTCGAACGGCTAAGTCAGCGCAATGCATTGTGCGACAGCTAATCTAAACCAAATTAAGCCTAGCCAAAGGAAAAGGCCACATCACTTAGCAATCTCGATAGGCAGAAATACATCGGTAACGGCTTCATGTGCGGCTACGTCGGGGAAAAAGCGAATACGCTCTAAAAAAATAGGAAAGTCTCTTAGTTCAAATTGTGTATCAGGCAACCACTGGTGATATAAATCGTGCACCACCGCCCCTAACGCTGCATCGGTGCCAATATGGCGGACTTTAGCGCAGTAACCTTCCGGTATGGTAGTGGTGATGACGTTAGCGTGATTGGTAACTGTAGACTGCTGCGTGGCGATAGGGTCGCTTGTTTTTGCGGGCTGGCTACTTGGCGCAGGAATTGACCCAGTAATAGGCGCAAAAATTTGGCACGCCACACCAAACCGGTAAAACTCATGTGGGGTGTTGTCAGGGTCATCATACAGTAAGTTGAAAGTGCGGTTGGTGGATGGAGGAAGCTTGTTTTCTCTGCGCCACGTAATAAATTCACCTACCGTGCTCATAATGCGGCTAGGTGGGCCGACATGCATCATCATCGCAATCTCTAGGGCTGGAAATTGAACCACTGACACATCGAGTTGATGATTTTCAGAAGCGCTATTTACGTTATGTGAAGCGTTCATAAGTACCGACGTTCCTTTTTCGTTTGCGTTTAATAGCGAGGTGACGAGCGTGCCTTGATGTAGCGCTTCAATGTTAGGTGTTTTTCGAAAGCTTGAAGGCGTCAGGCGATAATGTTTTTTAAAGGCTTTGGCATAGCCTTCATGGGAACTAAATCCCGCTTCTATTGCAATATCCAATATGCGTTTTTGTGGCCGAAACGCTAATTTATACGCGCTTTCGTGCAACCGAAGCTGTCTAGCGTAGTCGCCAATGTTAATACCAAACTTTGCGTTAAATGCGCGATGAAGATGGTACTCAGAGGTACACGCGAGGGAGGCAAGTTGACTAAGATCACTGGCACGCTCGGGCGCTTTTGTAATGGCGTCGGCAACCTTATCAAGGCGAAGATATAAAGGGTTCATACGTTACTAGCGTTATCTAAGTTAAGCAAACAATACAAAGTTGAATAAAATAATACCCGACTATTTTTGCGGTATTGCCTTTTGCACCACAAAATAGGTATGAAACTCGGACAGCTGCTCGTATTCAATATGCCGAATAAAGCAGTCGGCTTCGATAATTTGGCGCACATAACCGTTGATACCTAGTGAAGCGTAATAAACTTCAGGCCCCATGATGGTATTGGTATGTTCGCCGGGTTCATCCACACCGCCACAACTAAATATCAATACGCCACCTGGCTGTAGTGCATGGCAAAGTTTGGTAATTAGCGCCGCTTGGCTGTGAAGTGGTACGTGCCACAGGCAGTCCCAAGCGCTGATAAAACGATACTGATGGGGCAAGTTGAAGGTGCAAATGTCACCAAAATAAAACGTGTTGTTAGGGTGCCTTTCTCTGACTAACGTCAGCATCTCACTTGAGATATCTATGCCCTCTACAACAAACTCGTTGTCATGCAGTAAATCAATAAATCTACCCGTACATCCGCACCCTACATCAAGGGCTAAGGGCGGAAGATTTGAGGTTGCTCGGGGGGAGTCATGTTCTGACGGAAATACGTCAAGAAATGATAATGCGACCTTATGCTGAGCAATACCATTGTTACGATTAAACTCTGGGCGAGTCCAGCGCTGGGTAATTTGATCGTAAGCAAGCCCGGTTTCTACTGGTGTCATGGTCGCTTACCTATTTTGACTAATCGCTCGCCAGTGTAGCACTGACGAGCTTATCGTAGATGTTTATAAGCTCAAGGCTGTTTGTAAGCTCAAAGCTGTGTAAAAACTCTCGGCTATTTCTTAACGAAGTGAGTTGCGCATAGTTTATTGCCAGAAGGGTCGCGTAAATACGCAAGGTACAACTGGCGTTCTTCGGTACCACGAATACCGGGAGGATCTTCACAAGGAACACCTCCGTTGGCTGCGCCCACTTTATGCCATTCATCAACAAGCCCAGGGTTTGCCGCCGCAAGACCAATCGTTGAACCATTCCCGTGGGTAGCGGCTTCGCCGTTAATTGGCTTGGTAAGGGCTAATACACCTTTCGGGGTGAAGTAGAAAACACGCCCGTGTTCATCGTAAACACCTTCATCGTATCCAAATACAGCAAGAGAGGCATCGTAAAATTTCTTCGAGGCTTCAATGTCGTTCGCGCCAATCATTACATGACTAAACATAGCATTTCCTTTTTATCGGCAAAATATTGTTATCTGATTATTCTAGCGCCATTTTTACAGCCTCAGCAGCATGGAGCGCTGTGGTGTCGTAAAGAGGCATATCAGTGTCTGACTGCTTTACCAACAAGGCAATTTCGGTACAGCCTAAAATAACGGCCTGTGCACCTTGCGCCTTTAGTTTGTTGATAATATCAATATACGCGTCACGGGATTTTTCACAAATAACCCCTTTGCATAATTCCTCATAAATAATTTTATGTACGGCTAATCTGTCGTCACTATCTGGCACGACTACATCTAAATCAAACTGTTGCGCTAATCGTTCGCTGTAAAACGCCTGTTCCATGGTGAATTGGGTGCCTAACAAGCCCACTTTTTTGACCGAGTTTTCACACAGGGCCACGCCGGTGGCATCGGCAATATGCAACAAAGGAATGGCTACTGCGCTTGCTACCTGTGCAGCGACCTTATGCATGGTGTTGGTACATATAAGTAGAAAGTCGGCGCCGGCATCCTCTAATGACTGGGCGGCATGCTTCAACGCATCGGCAGCTTTATCCCACTCACCGCTACGCTGGAAAGCTTCTATCTCGGCAAAATCAACCGAGTAGAGGCATATTTTTGCACTGTGTAGTCCCCCAAGTTGGCTATTCACCAGCCGGTTAATTACTTGGTAATAGCTAACCGTTGATTCCCAACTCATACCACCAATAAGCCCAATGGTTTTCATCTAAGCCCCCTTTAATAAGCACGACAAAAAACGTATGCAAAACCGTCACAAACATGACGTTAAGAACAACCAATGTAAGGTTATAAATACTAGACTACGTGCAATCAGCGGCCCAGTACAAGGTCATTGAACGTGAGAATTAGCAAAAGTATGTAAGAAAACGTATGAGTGAAAAAACGGAAGGTAAACGACTAATCGTCTTTAAAGCTAGAGGGGATTTTCTTGTCTTTTAAAAAGGCGAAACGCTGCATGAAAATGCCTATATAGCCAGACATGGCAATCACAAAGCCTACCAGCAAGGTGGTAACAGAATAATAGTAAAGGAAGGTGCTTAGATGACTTAACGTGAAAAGCTGCACAACGCCAGCAACGAACAAGGCAAGGCCTAATTTAAATCGTCGCCAGCTTTTGTGCACATCAAACATAGTTGAGATACAACATCTTAGTAGTAAGAATGCTCACCGGCTTCATGTTCAGTAGCGTCACGAACACCGTTTAGTTCCCCAGCAAATTGCTCAAGCATTTGCTTTTCTATGCCGTCTTTCAACGTGACATCAACCATAGAACAGCCATTACAGCCGCCGCCGAATTGAAGAATAGCAAAGCCATCTTCGGTAAGTTCAGCCAACATGACTTGGCCGCCATGGCTAGCAAGTTGAGGGTTGATTTCAGCTTCAATCATGTACCTTATGCGTTCAGCCAAAGGCGCATCATCAGCGACTTTGCGTGCTTTAGCATTTGGCGCTTTAAGCGTAAGCTGAGATCCCATTTGATCGGTGACATAATCAATTTCTGCTTCATGTAAAAATGGAACACTTTCTTCATCTACCACTGCATTGAAGCCATTGAACTCTAAACGAGTATCAGTTTCTTCAACGGCATCTGGCGGACAATAGGACACGCCACACTCGGCGCTTGATGTGCCCGGATTTACGACGAATACACGAATATTTGTGCCAGTCTCTTGTTTATCCAACAGTTTTACGAAGTGAGCCTGGGCTTCTTCTGATATAGTAATCATCAGTAAGTCCTATTAATTTAAAATTTGGTTTATGATAACAAATTTACCTGACTAAAACAGTCAAGTATTGACTAGTTTCGATGTAACCGCATAACGACAAGACGGATATCACTATGCTCGCAACTTTGGTTCGCACCGCCTCAAACTCGAATTTTCAAAAATGGTTTGCGCCATTTATCGTGTTAACCGCCTTGTGCGTATGTGCTTCGGCAAATGCCAATATGGTGACTCTCGATAAGGGCGGTAAACCGGTTCAGGCCTATTTACCAACCGATGTGACATACAATCCAGATATTCCTACGCCAGAATCAGTACTGGGTGCGAACATTGGTCAGTGGCACGTGCGTCACGATCAACTAACCCACTACATGCGTGTACTCGCTGATCATTCCGACCGTATTTCATTAGAAGTCACCGGTAGAACCCATGAAAATCGTGAGCTATTGCTACTTACCATTACTGCACCGTCGAACCGCCCTAACATAGAAAGTATGCGTACCGCGCATATCGATGCCATGAATTCAGGCAATAAAGTAAAAGCGGGTGCGCCACTTATTTTCTATATGGGTTACAGCATTCACGGTAATGAGCCTTCAGGCTCCAATGCTGCATTAGCCCTAGCTTACTACTTAGCCGCTGGGCAAGGTACGCGAATCGATGCGTTACTGAACAACAATATTGTGCTGTTAGACCCATCTTTCAACCCCGATGGGTTATCTCGTTTCGCGCAATGGGCGAATATGCACAGAGGAAAGCAACTTGTTGCAGATAGTAATACCCGTGAACATGATGAAGGCTGGCCATCAGGGCGCACAAACCACTATTGGTTTGACTTAAATCGCGACTGGTTGTTGTTGGCTCACCCTGAGTCCCAAGCGCGTATAAAGCAATTTCACCGCTGGCGCCCGCATATTCTTACCGACTTTCATGAAATGGGCACCGATAGTACCTACTTTTTTCAGCCAGGTGTACGCTCGCGTAAAAACCCAATTACGCCGGATGAGAACGTAACCTTAACCGAAGCGCTGGCGGCTTATCACGCCAAAGCCTTTGATAAACAAGGGAAGCTGTATTTCTCGGAAGAGGCATTTGACGACTTTTACGCCGGTAAGGGCAGTACCTACCCTGATTTACATGGCAGCATAGGTATTTTGTTCGAACAAGCGAGCTCTCGCGGACATTTACAAGAATCTATCAATGGGCCATTGGCATTTTCTACCACCATCGCAAATCAAATTACAACGTCGTTAAGTACTTTTGAAGGCGCCCTTGCCAACAAACCGGCTATTTTAGATTATCAGTCTGCTTTTGTTAAAGACACGCAAGCACTAGCAAAAGACGGTGATATTAGCGGTTACATTGTGGGTGAATCGAATGATAGCGGCAGATTTAACGCCATGTTGTCGCTGCTTAAGCAGCACAACATTAAGTTCGAGGTGGTAAGCAAAGATTCTGAAATAGGCAAGCAAACCTTTCGCGCTAATCGTGCTATCTATATTCCTGCCGCGCAGGCCCAGTATCGACTCATCACGTCTATATTCTCAACCCAAACCTCGTTTGAAAATAACACCTTCTACGACGTGTCATCGTGGAACATGGCGATGGCGTTTAATCTACCGTTTGAGGTGGTTGAAAAACGGGATTTTCGCGACGTAAAAACGGCTGCCAATGCACAATTAGCAATGCCTGTACTTAGCGATTCGTTACCTGCCAATGCCTATGCATACGCCTTTTCATGGAACGATTACTACGCGCCAGCCTTGCTTCAATCGTTATTAGAAGCAGGGGTAAGTGTAAGAAGTAGCGAAAATGCGTTTGAAGCTAAGCTGGTTAATAATCAGCGTCATACGTTTACCTCGGGAAGCATTGTTATTCCTACGGACTTAGCACAACCTGATAACTTACTTAACCTGTTGACAGAACAGGCTAGCGCTTTAAAAATTCCGGTTTACGCACTGGCAAGTGGGTTAACGCCTACAGGCAGTGATATAGGAAGCCGCTCAATCCAGCCCATTTCAGCGCCTAAAGTATTGCTAGTGGGGGGCGAGGGCGTAAGTGAATATGAAGTGGGAGAAATGTGGCATTATTTCGACACCCGAGTGGGGTTGCCGGTTAGTATTGTGGAGCAACAAAAGCTAGGTAATGCGCTACAGTCAGGTTATACCCATATTGTGTTTGCCAGTGGTCGCTATTCGCTATCGAATGATACGATAGACGCACTATCTACTTGGGTTAAAAATGGCGGTGTGTTGATTGGACAAAAATCTGCCCTTCGTTATTTTGCAGCCAATGAATGGTTAAACGTCGATATAGTAGATAGAGAAGAAATAGACAGTAAGTTTGATGAAGATAAACTGACGTTTGGCGATAAATCGGCGTTATATGCAAGAAAGTTGGTGGCTGGCGCGGTTTATGAAGCTGAAATTGATATTACCCATCCACTTTTTTACGGTTATACCGACACCACCCTGCCTATGTTTAAAACCAGTAATATGGTGGTGAACAATTACTACACGCCATTTACTACGCCAGCGCGTTATACCTCAGCGCCGTTGCTGGCAGGATTCAGTGATGAAAAGCTGGTGAAACTTATTGCCGAAACGCCTGCTGTGATAACTACAAAGCAGGGTAAAGGTGTAGTGATTGGGTTTACCGACAATACGCAATTCCGAGGCTATTGGTATGGCACGAACAAAATGCTAAGTAATGCTATTTATCAGTCAGGCTTTCTTAAGTAAGTCGCGAGTTGTTAGGTAGTAAGAATTGTAGTGGTAGCGGTTTCGATTACCTTGCTGCCAGCAGTGAGCTTTTGGGGGGCGGTGTAAAGGTCATTGCCCACACTAAAATACTAAGTTGTGGGTAGCGAGCTCTCAATAAGCTTGCCAATGCGTTTACCGTAACACCGGTAGTAATGACATCATCCACGATGGCAATGCGCTTAAGATCAGGGTTAGAAGCGACTAGTTTATCAATACATTGTGGCGTTAGTGAAAACACCTGCTTAGCATGCTGAAGCCTTTGTGCTTTCCCTAAATGATGCTGAGCAGACCTACCTTGTCGAATCGCCCAATTGGTGCAAATGGGAATATTCAGTGCACTACCAATGGATTTAGCTAGCACTGCAGCCTGATTATAATGCCGCGTTGCCAGCCGCCACGAGCTTAAAGGCACTGGTAAGAGAAGTTGCGCCGTGGTGTGTGGTAGAGGCGGTGTATGATGAGCTAAGTGTTGCTGTTTACCGACAAACCACTTGGCTAATACCTTCCCCGAAGTGAGTGAATGTTGAAACTTAAAGCCATGAATTAAGGTGGTTATTGGGTAAGTATGTAAAGCCAGTACCGACAGTTGCTGATACGCACTATGCTTAACGTGCCGACCAACTGGCCCAAAGGATAGTAAATTATTACCGTGATCTTTGGCCGAGAAAAAAAATATATCATGTTCACACCAATGACATACTGGCGCAGGACTTGCTTGATAACATAGTAAGCATGAAAGATTCATAGTACGTGAATTTTTGTATTCCTATGTTAAGTCGCTTTTTCTCGCACGTAGCGACAGTGCGATGACGTGTCTTTAAGCATTTTTTGAGATAATGGGTAATCATGCATACATGGCAGCCTATTAGGTTTGCTTCTTCATGCAACAGCCAAAGGATGTATACAGTGAAAGATTTGCATACAAACACACCGCTTGTCACCCGAACTCAAGGTACAGGAAACGATCTGGTTTTCCTTCACGGTTGGGGTATGAATAGTGGCGCTTTTACCTCGTTTATCCCCTATTTAACGAATAGTTTTCGAGTCACCACTATCGATCTTCCCGGTTTCGGCGAAAACGCTCAGCACGTGCCTTCCCCTTATGACGCTGAGTCTTTAGCACAAATGATAGCGCCATATATCCCACCAGAAAGTATTGTTGTAGGGTGGTCTTTAGGTGGTTTGGTGGCGCAACGATTAGCCCTAATTGGTAAAGATTTTAAGGGTTTAGCGCTTAAAGGTTTAGTTACGATAGCCTCTACACCTCGATTCATCGCTGGCCCTTGCTGGCCTGGTATTGCAGGTGATTTACTGGCCATGTTCGAAAGTCAGTTAGAGAGTAACTACAATAGAACGCTAGAGCGCTTTTTGGCTATTCAAGCGATGGGAAGCGATACGGCCCGCCAAGATATCAAAGCCATTCGCGGGCATATCAGTGAATACCCAGAACCTGACCAGCACGCACTGAAACAAGGCTTGAGAATTCTTTCTACAGAAGATTTACGCCAAGACATTGGCCGTATAACGGTGCCAACTCTTCGTCTATATGGTCGCTTAGATAGTCTAGTGCCTACCAGTGGCATAGATCGTATTTGCGAGTTGCACCCTCAAGCCGATACGGTGGTGTTACCCCACGCAGCGCATGCGCCGTTTATTTCTCACCCTCAACAAAGCGCCGATATTCTGTTTAGCTTTGCATCAAGCGTATATCAACAAAAAGCATCGTGACCCGATGCTTTCAACATTGTGTTTAGGTGTTGTATAGCGGCTGCAAGTATATACGCCTTAATGTCGAGCCAGTGAAAGACTAGGCGAGAGGGAAGAATATTGCTCGTTTTCACAGCCAGTTAAGTCTTATGAGCGGTACAGACCTTTTCATTTAGTGCAATTTGGTTAATAATTGCACATGAGAGTGTAGAGGTAGTGTATGTCTGGTATATCAGGTGTAAATAGTAACAATATAAATTCCGCGATTTTGTCCGGACAATTTGGTTTGCAGAATGCCAATAATGGTATTACGCAGGCTGCGTCTAATATTGCCCAGCAAACCACGAACGCAGAGCGAGATCCGCAAGCAGTTTTAGCCAATCCTGTCACCCAAAGCTTACAGAATGTACGCAATATACTTCCCTCTTCCCAAGATGATGTCACCACTAATCTGTTGTCATTGAAAATCAACAGTATCAATGCTCAGGCTTCCGCCAAGGTGCTTGATGTGGCAAATGACACCATAGGCACCATAATCGATACGTTAGCGTAGTAGTGTAGGAGTGTAATGTGAACATTGTTACCCCTATCCTCACGGCCATAGCGTACCCTACTGCAAACGTTAATACTGAGTCTGCAAGAAGAGACAATGCATTACGTGAAACTATCCCTCAGTCGGGAGATGCAGAGAAAGGGGCATCGCAAAAAGGCCTAGGTTCGGACAGTGACAAAGCTCGAAATCCGGGACAAACGCCTGCGCCTGTTACCTACGATCGCCCCCAAGTCCAAACTGAACTGCAAAGCGCGTTTGAAAGCGTGTTTGGCGAACAAAAAGACAATGGCTCTGATGAAAGCGCGGGTAAACAAAATGCCCACGATCAACAGGAATCAAGCCAACGGGAATCAAGCCAACAGCAAGCCTCACAGTCTGAACAGCAAACAGAAGAACAGCAAGAGATAAGTAATTTAGAGGCACGTGATCAAGAGGTCCGTACTCACGAACAGGCGCATGCCGCTGCGGGTGGACAATACGCTGGGTCGCCGCAATACGAATATACCACTGGGCCAGATAACAAGCGTTATGTTACCGATGGTGAAGTGTCTATTGATATTTCTGAACTAAATAGCCCTGAAGAAACCCTTCGTAAAATGCAGCAAGTACGTGCTGCTGCACTCGCCCCAGCTGAGCCTTCGGCACAAGATTTAAAAGTGGCAGCAGAAGCTACCCAAAAATCGTTTGAAGCTCGCAGCGAAATCGCTGAAGACAATGCTACAACATCATCGGTATCGCCTAGCGCATCAGATATCACGCCCCCTGATATTGATGAAATTACCGATAATGCGGGTGTTGAACGCCCTACAAGGGCATTAGACGAAGCTGTTTTACAAGCGCAAACGGTTGAGCAAGATGCTGTAAGCCAAGGATCACCAAGCGCCGCGAGCCAAGGAGCACAAAGTACTAGTGAAGCTTCAAATGAGATTGGTGGTGGTTTTGATACGCGCTCATTAGCATTTGGTGACCAAGCCTTACAAGATGAAGCCAATAGCGGCAGTGACCAAGAAAGCCAAGCCAATTCAGCCCGTATTGGCCGCATCCAAAATTTCTACACGCAAGCCTATACACCAGTACGTGAAGGTTTTTCCGCTAGCGCCTAGGGTTTGGTGCCTATCACTTAATACTTATAGCGCTTATTTAGCCCCGCTTACCGCCCACGACCAACAACATGTATTCTTAACAGCACCACTCTCATAAATACAAACTTCCATTGGATAGATACAAAAAAGCCAGCATGTATGCTGGCTTTAAAATTATAATCGCGCGAGTAAACAATGGCGTTAGGCGTTATTTCTTTGCTTTAGCGAACGCATCGGCAAAGGCATTACCCATAGCACTGTTTTGCTGCTGGCTTTGTCCGCCACCACGCTTGTGGGGCTTATCTGCGCGAGGATTACCACGCTGAGACCCATTAGTTCGTGGATTCCCATTAGACTTTGCGTTAGCAGCGCCATTGCTGTTATTGCTTTTGTCTGCTTGATTCGACGAGGTTGGGGTATCTTCTAAACGCATAGTAAACGATATACGCTTACGTGGTACGTCTACCTCAAGTACCTTAACTTTAACGATGTCTCCTGCTTTCACTACATCCCGTGGATCTGAAATGAACTTGTTGGTTAGCGCTGAAATATGCACTAAACCATCTTGGTGTACACCAACATCCACGAATGCGCCAAAGTTAGCAACGTTGCTCACCACGCCTTCTAAAATCATACCCGGGGTAAGATCTTTAATGGTCTCTACCCCTTCTTTAAAGGTGGCAGTTTTAAACTCAGGGCGAGGATCGCGGCCTGGCTTATCAAGCTCACTTAAAATATCTTTTACCGTGGGTAAGCCGAAAGCATCACTGGTAAATGTATCAGGCGATAAGGTTTTTAGTAGCTCTGTGTTACCGATAAGATCGTTAACCGCTACTGCGGCCGTATCCACAATTTTATCAACCACAGGGTAAGCTTCGGGGTGAACCGCAGACGCATCTAGCGGGTTACTTCCATTTACAATACGTAAGAATCCAGCGGCTTGTTCGAAGGCTTTTGGCCCCAAACGCTCGACTTTCATTAGTGCTTTTCTATTGTCGAAGGCGCCATTAGTATCTCTAAAATGCACAATGTTATTTGCCAGCGTCTTGTTTAACCCAGACACATAACTAAGTAGCGCGGGTGAGGCCGTATTTAAATCTACACCCACAGCATTTACACAGTCTTCAATAACGCGGTCGAGAGATTTACCTAACTGGCTTTGGCTAACGTCATGCTGATATTGGCCTACACCAATGGCTTTAGGTTCAATTTTTACAAGCTCGGCTAGCGGGTCTTGCAAACGACGAGCAATTGAAACTGCACCACGTATAGACACGTCCAAATCAGGTAGCTCGTTTGAGGCTAATTCAGAGGCTGAATAAACCGAGGCGCCGGCTTCGCTTACCACGATTTTTTGTGCACCTAGCTCTGGGTTATTTTTAAGCATTTCCCCGACAAGCTTATCGGTTTCGCGGGAGCCTGTACCATTACCTATACTAATAAGCTCAACTTTATGTTGCTTACATATAGTGGTGAGGGTACGCAGTGACTTGTCCCACTGATTCTGAGGCGCATGGGGGAAGATGGTATTTTTAGCGACAACTTTACCTGTTTTATCAACGATGGCGACTTTCACTCCCGTACGCAGACCAGGATCAAGACCCATGGTGGTCTTAGCGCCAGCAGGAGCGGCCATTAGCAAATCGTTAAGGTTCTTAGCAAACACCTCAATCGCTTCTTCTTCAGCGCGTTCACGAAGGCTACTGAATAACTCAGTTTCCATGTGTAAGGCGATTTTAATTTTCCACGCCCACTGCACTACTTGCGTTAAGAAATCATCGGCAGGACGTTGACGGTGCATAATATTGTAGTGGCTAGCAATAAGGTGTTCACAGTGAGAAGGCGCACTGGCATCATCTTGCTGCGGGTCGGCATCAAGTTGAATATTCAACATGCCTTCGTTACGACCACGAAACATAGCAAGGGCGCGATGTGAGGGTGCATTTTTGTATTTTTCGCTGTGTTCAAAATAGTCTTTGTACTTAACCGCTTCTTGCGCTTTACCGTTTGCTACTGTGCTTTTAATATGTGCGTTTTCAACAAGGTAGTTACGAATTTTACCAAGCAGTGCCGCATCTTCAGCAAACCGTTCCATTAAAATAAAGCGAGCGCCTTCAAGCGCGGCTTTAGTATCAGCCACGCCTTTTTCGGCATTAACATATTCAGCAGCTAATTCGTCGATAGATTGGTCAGGGTTAGCAAATAAGGTATCTGCTAAGCCTTCAAGGCCTGCTTCAATGGCTATTTGACCTTTGGTGCGTCTACGAGGCTTAAAGGGTAAGTATAAGTCTTCCAATGTGGTCTTACTGTCAGCGCCGGTTATATTGCGCTTCAACTCATCAGACAGTTTTCCTTGTTCATCAATAGATTTTAAGATGACTTGGCGTCTGTCTTCTAGTTCACGAAGGTAAGTAAGACGTTGCTGAAGCGTACGTAACTGAGTGTCGTCTAGCCCTTGAGTGGCTTCTTTACGGTAACGTGCAATAAACGGCACCGTTGAACCTTCATCAAGAAGCTTAACCGCAGCACTGACTTGGGAAGTTTGTACGGCAAGTTCTTCGGCAATTTTGTTAATAATCATAATACGCTCTAGGCAATAGCAAATAAGGATGTAGGGGCTAGCATTAGCCTTTTTACACCGCTTTCATTTTAGTTGGAATAACTGGCGGCAATTATACCACCGCGACGGGTCAGGAGAAGCCTGTTTGTATGGTCAGTATTCATGGAAAACGTTTTAACTTTATTACAGTTTATCGGTTGGATCGTACCAGATACGGTTTATCCACCATTCTTTTACATCTGTTTCAGTTTTTACCGTAACATCATCATCTTCTTCTTTCCCCACTAGGGCTCGAGCCATAGGAGAGTCGATAGAAATATAATCTCGACGGCCAAATATTTCATCGTAACCCACAAGGCGAAGTTCTAGCACCTGCCCTTGTTCGTTTTCGATTTCTACCCAAGCACCAAAATAAACTTTATTTTCCTGCTGGGGACTATAATCTACAACTTTTAGGTTTTCCAAACACTTACGTAAGTAACGTACGCGCCTGTCGATTTCACGTAATTTTTTCTTATTATATTGGTAATCTGCGTTTTCACTCCGATCACCTAAACTAGCAGCCCACGTTACCTTTCGGGTGGTCTCAGGCCGTTCTACCCGCCACAAGTGGTCAAGTTCCTGTTTTAACTTTAAATATCCTTTTCGTGTTATCAGTGGTGTTTTCACAATTATTTAGCTAAATTGAAATCTTATGGCTAGTGTATGTGGGTGAATTAATAGAACGCAATAAACAAATGCGTCGAAATCTCCCATTTAAACCACTTTGTGTAAATATTGAACATAAACCTTTAGGTTGTTGTCGCAGTATAAATAATAACCGGCTAATGAGCGGGAACTCGAATGGAAGATGATGCACGAAAGGTGGAAAAAAAGCTTGTAGACAGGCGCAGAGCTGTAACTAACAGTTCAATGGGCGGCACTATTGCAGGCTTCATGTTGTTTTTAACTGGCGCGTTATTGGTGCTATACGGCTTGCTTGATATTGTCGTACGTATGGACAGCCTAATAACCGCAGGGTATCTCGTGATTGGCTTATTGATGTATAAGGTTGGGCAATATCTGTTAAATCACTTTGCGGTATTTAAAGTGCAGCGTGAACGGCGTCGCGCGCCACCACGTCATACTTAAATAAGTTGTCGATAGGCCGCACAATAAGCGAGTTATCGAATGGCCAACTGTCTAATACACCTTGTGCGTAAGGTGTGCATTTGCTGTATCTGCAGTGATGTCTATGGTGCAGCCTTCACTTCTATCCGTTTTTCCCAGTACTACAGTCAGTTAACGCATTAAAAAAGCCGACACTTAAACAAGTATCGGCTTTTAATAGCAACGGCAAACGCAATTGCGTAGCCGCTACTCGGCGTTAAAGCGCGGCGTGATATTACTCAGCAGCTTCTTCTTCAACGATTTCTAGCAATTCAACGTCGAAAATTAGCGTTGAGTTAGGTGTAATTGAACCGGTAGCACGTTCGCCATAGGCTAAGTCAGAAGGGATATGGAAGCGGTACTTCGCGCCTTCTTTCATAAGTTGCACGCCTTCAGTCCAACCAGGAATAACTTGGTTAAGTGGGAATTGAGCTGGCTCACCACGCTTGTATGAGGAATCGAATTCAGTACCGTCTAGTAATGTGCCACGGTAGTGAACTTTAACGATGTCTTCAGCCGCTGGGCTTGCGCCTTCACCTTCTTCTAACACTTCATACTGAAGGCCAGTCTCGGTGGTGGTTACGCCATCTTTTTTAGCGTTCTCTTCTAAATACGCCGCGCCGGCTTCAATATTGTCTTGTGCGGCCTTTTGCGCCATTTCTTGTTGCTTAGCACGAAGTACTTCTTCGCCTTGCTGAGCAATTTGCTGAATTTCTTGTGGGGTAAATTTCAATGTATCGTTAAGGCCATCTTCAAAGCCTTCTTTCAACGCCGCTTCATCTAGCGGAAAGCCCAGTTGCTCTTGCTGTTGTGCGCGGTTGCTCACGAACAAGCCCATACTTGCACCCATAGCGTACGCTTGTTTTTGTACGTCTGTCATTGATTCTGTCGAAACATCGGCGGTTTCAGCGATGTCAGTGCCGGTAGTAGCGGCCTCATCAGAGGTATTTGGCTGACAGGCAAAAAGGCCTAGGGCAGCAATAGTAGATAAGGCAACAAGCGACTTCTGCATAAAACGTCTCCATAAATTTTTATCATCATGCGTCTATGTTTAAACTGCTGCATCCAGGGCAGTCTGCACGATAGTGAAAGATGCGTGATCCATGCTATGTTAAACCTAGCATTCACAAAGCGAAACCTATTTGATTATGTTTAGGGCTCAAATGTTCCCCAGATTATTGTTACTCACCTTATTAATAAGTGGATCTATAGGATGTAGCTTCCCCGAGACCACACCAATTAAACAATGGCGGCACGTTGAAGAAGGGGCCTATGCAGCTGATATATCGCCGGATGGCACTATTTCCGTTGTATCAGGTATCAACAATGGCATCAATGTATGGCGAATTGGCGAAGACACTCCTTTATATCAATGGAGCCATCAAGGGGAAGGCAATAATTTAGTCGTTTCGTTACATATATCAGCCGACAATACTCATGTAGTCACTGCTGACAGAGAAGCGTTTGCGCTGTGGAGCATTGAAACCGGCGACCCAATTGGCTTTTGGCGTATTGACGAAGCGTCGATTCGAGATGTCGCCATCTCGAATAACGGTAATGGCATCTTGGTGGCTCGTTCGAATGGTAAGGTCATGTTTTTTGAGCCTAAAACGCAGCGCAGGTTAGAGTTTTTAGGGCATCAAGAAAAAGTGAACTCTATTGATATCTCCCCGAATGGCAAGTTTGCGCTCACCGGTGGCAACGACTATATCGCGTATTTGTGGAGCACAGATACAGGGCAAATAATCCATACCTTCACGCACCCTTCCCGGGTAACTAAAGTGGCGTTAGACGACAAGGGCCGTTTTGCCTTTACTGCCGATAGCCAAAGCAAATCACAAGTGTGGAACGTGCAAACTGGCGAGGCCATTAGTGGGCTGAGTTTTATTGCGAGACAAAAGATCTTCACTGATGCTGTATTTTCTGATGATGGTAAGTATTTGCTAACAGGCTCACCATCACGCCAAGTGTATTTGTGGGATTTGAAAAGTGGTAAGGAAGTAGATGCTTGGCAGGTTGCTTCACGAGACACTGTTTCACCGCCAACTGCAGTTGTTTATGGCGTTGGCTTTATGTCCAATGGTAATATTGTGACAGAAAGTAGCAGTGGTCTTGCCGAAGTATGGCAGCGCAGTAAATAGAGTAGATTATGACAGATAAAAATAGCGGTACTGACAGTGTCGCATTTCGGGTAGAACTCGATAGTACGAACAACAGTATTGAAGAGCTCCAAACGAAAATAGCGTTTCAAGAGCATACTATTGAAGCCTTAAACGAAGCGCTGTCTTCGCAGCAGCAACAACTAGATGAGCTTACCTATAAGTTACGCCACGTTATCGACAAGGTTAAGTCAATTGAGCCTTCGAACATGGCCAAAGACTCAGAAGAAACACCGCCTCCCCATTATTAATAACCCGAACCCTAATATTAGCTTTCGAAGCATTAGCGAGCCTTGATGTTACGATAAGGCCTGTTGTGTTAGGGCGTAGAGCGCTAGGGTATAGAAAGCTAGCGCGTATCAGGTGACGTGCTTTGACTGTCTGATTCAGCGGTGTTGGTTGAATCAGGCAATGCGGGTTCAGATAAGGTTTCCAACTCTACCGACTCTTCAATGTCGCCGCTGATTGCTTTAATAAAAGCGTTTTTGATAATGGCGCCCAGTGCACTAAATACATCGGTATCTGGGCTACTCAAATCCCCTTCAATCAGAATACGAGTAGCGACTTGACCTTCACTTTGGTTCTCAAATATCTCAGTAATAAAAGCCGATAATAGCTCTACGGTACCTTCAAGAAATCCATCGCCATCTCGTTCAATATCGCCCTTCCATGAAAATACTTCCACATGGTGCAAAATGGGTTTTATGTAACCCTTTACTTTTCCATCATCGGCAGCGACTTCGGCAGCCAGCGTAAGTGAGCCAGCCTCTAGGTCGAATGGCGCGTAGGTATCCAGCAGGTTCTTAAAGTTAATTAGTGCCACATTATCGGCTTGAAGATTGAGATCGAAAGTGGGATTTTGTGTGGCAGGGTTAAGCTTTGCTTTAAGGTTCAGTGTACCCTGCTGGGCAGTTTGTGCGCTCACTGTAGCGTTAGCCACCCGATTGTCAGATAACGCATCGCTATTCACTAGATTCGTGACTTCACCTTGAATATCGTGCAGCGAGATATCAATAACAGGAGAGGTTTCAGGGTTATAAAAACCAATTTTCCCATCTGAAACACTGAGTTTATCGATACTTAATGGGAATAGTTGATTTGCAATGTTGAGCCAATCTTCGTTTTTACCGGCTTGACTGTTATCACTGGTGGCACCATCGACAAAATTAATTTCAGGACGAGTAAGGTTTACAGTACCGCTTGCGGCCCCTTTGATAAGTTGGCTCCAGTTTAATGTAAACTCAACCTTATCGGCGCGAAACAATGGCTTGTCTACTTGGCCGTTAGACTTGTACAACAACACATGCTCTAAACTATAAGCACCGCGCCATAGCATTAAATCTACGTCACCTACTCGGCCGCTGTATTCACCCGGCTGACTGAGTGTTTTATTGATATACCACTGAGCCGCATAAGGCATGCTCATACGAATGATAATGAGCAACCCAAGTACAATGGCGAGCGAAATAAATAAGTAACGATTTGCGGTTTTCATAAATACTCCTTTCAAAGAGTATTTCAAGATTTATGCCGCCCAAAGTCAGTCTAATGTAAATGTGGTGAGGTTGAATAACTCTTTTTTATCAGTGAGTTAATGTGGTGGAAGATGGCGCTTTTTAACACTGCATAATGTAAAGATACGCCGAATGTGGGCGGGATCTTCACAGAATGCGTAATAGTTACTGCTTATGAGTAGTACACTGGCGCTAATGGTAATAGCGTGAACAGTGTAATCAGAAGTGACACAAACGTGATGGATTCAACCGCGAACTAGTGAGGTTTGAAAATGCCAATCACGTTTTCGTTTTCGCGGGTGGCGGCATTCACTTGTTCTTCGGTTTGCGCTTCATTGTAACCACAAGCCACGCACTCTAGCTTTTCTACGTTATTTTCGTAATATAGCGAGATAGTGTCTAACGCTTGGCATTTTGGGCAGGTAGCGCCTGCAACGAAGCGGCGTTTAATCGATTTTTGCATTGCAGCTCTCTTAACGTAATTTACTCAGTATTATACCGTGAAAAGCCATTTCCTGATCAGATTTTGATAGGAATTTGCTATTATACGCGACCTAAATTGTTCCCGCGAAGGTTATGAATGATAAAGCTTACCAACGTATCGCTAATGCGTGGCAGAAAAGTGCTGCTAGAAAATGCATCAGCGCAGGTATTTCCAGGCCATAAAGTCGCCCTTATAGGGAGCAATGGCTGTGGCAAATCGACCTTGTTTTCCTTACTGCGTAACGAAATGTCTGTAGATGCAGGCGACTGTGTGGTGCCTGCTGATTGGCGTATAGTGAGTGTTGCACAAGAAACTCCTGCCACCGACAGACGTGCAATAGAGTACGTTATTGATGGTGATAAAAATCTTCGCCGTTTACAAGCACAGCTTCACCAAGCTGAGCAAGATGAAGACGGCGTATTGATTGGTAAAATTCATGGCCAACTAGAGCAAGCTGGCGCTTACGATGTAGAAGCAAGAGCCGCGACTATTCTATCAGGGCTGGGCTTTACCAACGTTCAGCTTACCGCACCGGTTACTGATTTCTCTGGTGGTTGGCGTATGCGTCTTAACTTGGCGCAAGCACTGCTATGCCCCTCTGACCTATTGTTGCTAGATGAGCCCACAAACCACTTAGATTTAGATGCCGTTATTTGGCTAGAAAAGTGGCTGCAGCGCTACGAAGGTACCTTGCTGCTCATTTCTCACGATAAAGCGTTCATTGATAACACGGTAGCGCAAATTATTAGTGTTGAGCAGCAACAGCTAATTACCTATACCGGTAACTATTCTGCCTTTGAAAGGCAGCGTGCCGAACGACTTCGTTTACAAAATATAGAGTTTGAAAAGCAGCAGCAAAAAGTGGCGCATTTAACCTCTTTTATTACCCGCTTTAAGGCCAAAGCGAGTAAAGCCAAGCAAGCGCAAAGCCGCATTAAGCAACTTGAAAAAATGGAAACGCTGTTGCCAGCTCATGCGGCTAGCCCATTCAGTTTTGAGTTCGTACCGCCTGCTGCACTGCCTAACCCCCTGGTGCAAATGGAGCACGTACAGTTAGGTTATGATGACCATATTGTATTGCAGCAAGTGAAGCTTAACTTGGTGCCAGGAAGCCGTATTGGTCTATTGGGGCGAAACGGCCAAGGTAAATCTACTCTTATCAAGTTGTTAGCTGGTGTACATGCCCCGAAACAAGGCGTTTTCGATACTGCTAAAGGCCTCAAGATTGGTTACTTTGCTCAGCATCAATTAGAAACTCTCGATCCTAACGCCACGCCTATTTTGCACTTACAGCGCATAGACGAAAAAGCTACCGAACAGCAATTGCGAGATTATTTAGGCGGTTTTGGCTTTAACGGCGATGAAGCGCTTTCAGCTGTTGCGCCTATGTCTGGTGGCGAAAAAGCGCGGTTAGTGTTAGCGCTTATTGTGTATCAAAAGCCAAACTTGTTATTGCTCGATGAGCCTACCAACCACCTTGATTTAGAAATGCGTCATGCGTTGAATATTGCGCTACAAGGCTTTGAGGGTGCCATGGTGTTGGTATCGCACGATAGATTTTTACTCTCATCGGTATGCGAAGACTTTTACTTAGTAGATAGCGGCGAAGTGGCGGCGTTCACTGGCGACTTAGACGACTACCGCGACTGGATTTTAAAGCAACAAGCCGCCGAAAAAGCCAAAGCGAACAGCGATGCGAAAGCGTTAAATGAAGACGCAAGCGCTGTTAGCGAGCGTAAAATCGATCGTAAAGAAGAAAAGCGCCGAGAAGCAGAGTTTAGAAAGCAAGTCGCACCACTGAAAAAAGCCTTAGAGAAGCACGAAAAGGCCATGGACAAATGTTCAGACGAGTTGAAAACCCTTGAAGCATCGTTATCAGATACAAGTTTGTATAACGATGATAAGAAAGCCGAGCTGATGCAACTGTTAGATAAACAGGCAAAGCTCACTCAGGAGCTTGAAGAAGAAGAGATGCAATGGCTCGATGCACAAGAGCAAATGGAGGCGCAGCGCGCAAGCTATGAAGCACAATAATGCGATTGTAAATGCAGAAGATTTTTGGCAATACGCAGGTAGTCGCTATGGCAAAGGCGACGTAGCGCCACTTGCCATTTTGTTGCAAGACCGCCATGGTGTGAACGTAAACATACTATTGTTGATATGCTGGTGTATTGAACATGGCTTCATTATTAATTTGCCTCAGTTAAACGCGGTGATAAACGCCGTTGAAGCATCAGAGCACGCTCTTAAGCAACATCGACTTGAGCGAAAGCAAGCGAAGCCAGAAGACAAACAAGATGCAAACTACCCGCAGGCCTTAGCGAAATACAATCAGCTAAAAGATGACGAGCTGGAATTAGAAAAAGCGCAACAAGCTATTATTGTAGAAACGGTTAATAGCCTTGGTTTAGCGTCCTTGCCCTCAGGCGCCTCTAGTATGTCAGGTGTGTTCAATGCCTCTATCGCTGCACTTATTAATGGGTATAAGCTACGAGAAAAACAGGAAGCCCGTGAATTAATTAGCCAGTTACTTAAGCAATTGTCGTAGAAAAAAATAAGAAAACATCATGAGCAAAATCGCGTTATCGCATGGAAAGATTATAAAAAGCAGCTTTCGGGTACCAAGTTGGGCAAAGAACCGTCATGTTCAAACTATATGGCCACGCTTCATTCAAAAACGCTTACCGCTAAAATACAGCATGGAACGCCTAACATTGCCAGATGACGATTTTGTCGACGTTGCATGGGGGCCAAAGCCCGCAGAGCCTTCGGGCATTATTGTGATGTTCCATGGCCTTGAAGGCAGCATTCGTTCACATTACGCCAATGATATGATGGCCAATTTATCGGTAAATGGCTGGCAAGTGGTGATGATGCACTATCGTGGCTGTAGCGGTGTTCCGAACCTAAAGCCAAGAGGCTACCATTCTGGCGAGACTGGCGATCCGAGCTTTTTTCTTGATTGGCTAAACCAAAAATTCCCCCAACTCCCTAAAGTTGCTGTGGGCTTTTCGCTTGGTGGTAACATGCTGTTAAAGCTGCTTGGTGAGAACCCCGCGCAAAAGTGGCTGAATGCGGCTATTGCTATATCGTCACCGTTGAAGCTGTCTGAGTGTGCCAAATCAATTAACCACGGTTTCTCGCGGGTGTATCAGAAATACCTCTTAAACAGCATAAAAACCACGCTACGAAAGAAAATGTCGTTTATCGACTATCGTAAACTTATCCAATTAACGGGTGATGATGTTGATGGCATTTCCAGTTTTGCGCAATTTGATGAAAAAGTCACAGCGCCCTTGCATGGTTTCGAAGACGCGAACGACTATTACGAGAAGTGCAGTGCGTACCACTTCTTGAGCGCTATTCATTGCCCTACGCTTGTATTACACAGTATTGATGACCCCTTTATGAACCATTTAGTGGTGCCTAAAGAAGAAGAATTAGCACGCAATGTTACCCTTGAACTCAGTGAGCGTGGTGGCCATGTTGGCTTTATGCAAGGTTCGGTGTTTAGCCCTAAAGTGTGGCTTCATGAAAGGGTAAAAAGGTACGTTAGCGATGTACTGCCCATTAACCCCACCACGCCCTACGTGTAAGTTTCCTATCTTGTTTGCACGTTAGCTGGCTTTATCTCATGCTTAATCGTTAGCGTGAGCTCACTTTTTTCTGGAGGCAGAGATGATAATTCCAATCGACGCGGTTGATACCGAAACCCTACATAGTTTAGTGGAAGCATTTGTGCTGCGAGAAGGCACAGAATACGGCGCTGAAGACGTCACTATGGAAACCAAAGTGACACAGGTATTAGATGCGCTTAAAAGTGGTGAGGCCGTGCTAGTGTATTCAGAGCTTCACGAGAGCGTGGATATCAGACCAAAAGGCGATGTGACATCCCAAAGTGAGTCTGCTGAAGAAGAGTAGGTATACCTGCTGCTTAAAACAGAGCTTGTACGTAAATTGAAGAATAAAAAAAGCCGGGCGAGTGACCCGGCTACCTTTCATCAGGAGAGCATCCCAAAACGAGAAAGGTTTAGAAACTGTAGCGTGCAGTTACCTGCATGACGTCTAAGTCATCCATAAGCTTGTAGTTGGCACCCACGGCCCATTGAGGGGTGATGTAATAGTTCGCGCCTACTTTGAACGTGGCATCGCCATCTTCAACGTCGTAGTAGCCTACTTCGCCTAGAAGCTCAACCTGCTCAGTCACCATAGAACGAACGCCAGCATTCACACTGTAGCCCGTCTCATCATCGAAATCGCCATCGATACGCTCAAAGTTGGCGCCGAAATATGCATCGGTAGTGGCGTTAAGTGGCATTCTGTAACCAGCACCTAGGGTTAGCATATCGAAATCGAAGCTGCCTTCTTCAAAGTTGCTGTATTCACCGTTTAAGTAAATGTTGCTGTTTAATAGATATTTGCTGCTTAGTACGAAACCATCGGGTTCGAACGATTCGTTATCGTCAAAATCCATCTTGCTATAGCCGCCTTCTACATAACGCCAGTCTGGAGACTCGGCTAACGTTGCAAAAGAGGCTGCGGTAGCGGTAAGTGCTGTAAGTAAAGTGATTGCTTTGCGCATTTGAAAAAACTCCTATTTATCGCAGAAAGAAAAAATACCTGCGCTTCAAATTTTGCGAACCTGTGCATCGTGATGTGCAAACAAGTATCGCGAATTCCATCGTTAAATCTGAAGTTAGTTTTGCAAAGGGTTTGCCAATCACGATATGAACTGATGGTTAAATAGACGATTTTTCTTTAACATACAGAAAGATAGCGGTTTTTACCTAAAGCTGCTTTTTATCTCCGGAATAGATTTATCAAATAGTGTTGATTATCTGAACAACAAAATCTGCTAAATGTGTATCTAAAAAACAACACTATATCCTTTCGTCTAATGACTGGTACGTTTTTACACAGTGAAAGATGGCGCTTAAATTCAAAAAGTACTTTTGTAAATGTTTGAAAAGATGACGTTTGATGGTTATTCAACCTCTTTTAGATAAGTTGGATCATTCTTTGCAACTGCTCTTAATGAGTTCAAGCGCGGTTAATTCGCTACCCAGTTCTTCTTCCTTTATGGGTAAGCGAGGTTCCTATCAAAAAAGCACCTTTGGGCATTCATCTACGGAGTTAGCTGGTGGCTTTTTTGAACGCGTTTTGGCATAGCCCTAATTCACGGAGATTACGACATGCACCAAGAGTTTAAACAAGGCCGCTTTGATGGCGTGAAGAGCGTCAGCAAAGTAACTAAGCGACGCTCCAGGTCACTTTTCTCTCGCGTTGCGGTTGTGATTACCAGTGCGTTGTCATTATTAGTCGCGCCAGTGATTAATGCTGAAGGGGTGAGTAATAGCAACGAACCTCGTGATGCATCCCCTATTCTTCAATCTGTTATCGACGCCGCAAAAGCGTCTGCCGAGGAAAGCTATGAGCAAAACGATCATGGTCTCGATGACGGATTAAAATCAATTGATTATCAAACCTATCGGGCTATCCGCTTTAATCCTGAAAAAAGCCTGTGGAATGGCGAGAACGACTACGAAGTGCAGTTTTTTCATCCTGGCTTTCTTTATGAGCTACCTGTGACAGTTCACACTATCGATGAATCTAATAGCGCTCAGCGTATTCCCTTTTCTAGTGACATGTTCCGCTATGACGACAAAGCTGCGCCGTTAGCAGGGCTGACCAACGATAAAACGGGGTTTGCAGGCTTTCGGGTTCATTACCCATTGAAAAATGAAGCCTATAAAGATGAGTTTGCCGTATTTTTAGGGGCCTCTTATTTTCGTCTAGTGGGTAAGAACCAAGTATATGGTATTTCTGCTCGAGGGCTTGCCATTGATACTGCCCTAACGAAAGGGGAAGAATTTCCTCACTTTACTGAATTTTGGCTTATTGAGCCTAAAGAAGGCCAGCCTATTACGATTTATGCTCGACTGGAAAGTCCGTCAGTGGCCGGTGCGTACAAGTTTGTCATTGAGCCAGGCATAGATACACAAGTAGATGTGAAAAGCTGGTTGTTTGCCCGCGAAGATGTAGAAAAGCTAGGTGTCGCCCCTTTTACCAGCATGTTTCTTTATGGCGAAAACAGTGAAAAGCGCTCAGACGACTATCGCCCTGAAGTACATGACAGCGACGGTGTATTAATGGTGACACATGCAGATGAAGAGATTTGGCGTCCATTGACTAACCCAGCAAAACTACAAATTACTTCGTTAAGTGACAGCGCGCCAAAAGGTTTTGGCATGTTACAGCGCGATGGCGAGTGGGGTAACTACTTAGATGGTGAAGCAAACTATCATATTCGCCCAGGCCTTTGGGTAACGCCCACCGAAGGGTTCGAGAAAGGTCGCTTAGAGGTGGTAGAAATACCGACTAACTCAGAGACGCACGACAATATTGTGGCGTACTGGGTGCCTGAAGCGCCATTACTTAGCGGTGAATCTCGTTATTTTGCGTATACCTTAAAAACAGTAGAGCGAAACCCCGTTGTTAGCGAGTTAGCAACCGTTATTCGTACACGCCAAAGTAAACCGTCGTTACCTGGCGAGAAAGTGAAAGATGAAACAAAGCAGGCTCAGCGCCGCTTTATTGTTGATTTCTCTTCTCCTGACTTCTCATCGCCGGAACTGGCAGCACCTGAATTGTCAGCTAATGAAAATACGGCTACAAGCTTCAACCCAGACACTACCAAGCTTATTGTGCAAGGTAGCAATGGTGCAATTTCTCAGCAGCGCCTTTACCCCGTTAATGAAGGTAAAGAATGGCGCGCCACTTTTCTTCTTATGCCCAAAGACAAAAGCACGGTAGATATGCGTGCTTATATCGAGCTAGATGGCAAACGTATCAGTGAGGTTTGGAATTATGTCTATCAACCCAAGTAATGCTTCCATTTCCCCTAAATCCTCAACAAAGCGTGATCGATTCATCACGACAGGAGAGCACATGCGCTTATTTATAATGGCAATGTTAGTGCTTCCGAGTACGGCTTTGGCCGGTTGGAGCCTTTATGAAATTTTTCTTCCTAATGGGTTAACTAAACTTGAGATGGCCCAGCTTGGATTAGGCCTAATGTTGTTCGCTTGGCTGTGTATGGCCTTTTGGACCGGTATTATCGGTTTTGTACTACAACTGTTTAATATTGACCCTTTAAGCTTACGTAAAAAGCAAAGTAAGCCTGATGAAGCCACACAGTTAACTCAGCGCCATGCGGTGGTAATGCCTGTATACAATGAAGATACGCGCCGAATTATGGTGGGTTTTGAAGCGTGTGTCCGTGAGTTAATGAATACGCCACAAGCTGATCATTTCGATTTTTATATGCTAAGTGACACACGGGATCAAAACAAAGCAGATGCCGAGCTTCGCGCGTGGCAACGTATGACCAAGCGTTTAGGCAGCTACGCGTCGCAGGTATTTTATCGTCGCCGGGAAAAGAACCTTCATCGCAAAGTGGGTAACTTAAAAGAATTTTGCGAACGCTGGGGCGCGAACTACGAATCTATGATTGTATTAGATGCCGATAGTATTATGACTGGCGAGCGAATGTTAGATTTAGCCCGCCGTATTGAACAAAACCCAGATACCGCATTAGTACAAACTATCCCTATGCCGGTACGTCAAAATACCTTCTTTGGCCGCTTTGTACAATTTGCTGCGCACCTTTACAGCCCAATGCTGGCAACAGGTTTGTCATTTTGGCAAACCGATAGCGCCAACTATTGGGGTCATAACGCGATTATTCGCATTGCGCCCTTTATGCAGCATTGTGGTTTACCTAAATTAGAAGGCAGGGCCCCGTTTGGTGGTGAAATTTTAAGTCATGACTTTGTTGAAGCTGCGCTACTTCGCCGTGCAGGCTGGCAGGCCTATTTACTGACCGATACCACGGGCAGCTATGAAGAAGTCCCTAGCAACGTTGTCGATTACGCTATTCGTGATCGTCGTTGGGTACAAGGTAACATTCAGCATTTAGGTTTGCTGAACGTGAAAGGCCTGAAAGCGGCTAACCGTCTTCACTTCTTATTTGGTGCGTTTGCCTATATTTCATCACTAATACTGTTTTGTATGCTAGCGCTAGGTACAGCTGATGCACTCATCCGTGCTACGTCTGTTCCAGATTTCTTTACCTCTGAATATCAGTTATTCCCAAGCTGGCAGGTAGCCCGTCAAGATATGATGATGGTCACAATGTGGGGTACAGCTGCGTTGTTATTTTTACCTAAAGTACTAGGGATAGTATTGGCGCTTATCAAACGCAGAGAAGAGTTTGGTGGCACCTTTTCGTTACTGAAAAGTTCTGCATTAGAAATTACAATGGCCATTCTTATTGCACCGTTAATGATGTTTTATCATAGCTTCTTTGTGATCAGTGTTTTTGTTGGTCATTCTGTTAAATGGGAAGCACAAGAACGTGAAGGTAAAAAAGTACCTTGGAGTGTGGCCTTTAAGCATACTCAAATTATGAGTTGTTTAGCCGTAATTTGGGGTGTGACTACATTTTATTACACACCATCGTTATTTATGTGGTTGCTACCTGTGTTAATTGGAATGGTACTGGCTGCGCCGGTTATTCGTATTACTAGCAGTGATAATCTAGGCATACAAATGCGTAAATGGGGCGTGTTTGTTATCGACCAAGAAGTGAATGAATGCACCGCGCTTAAACGTTTGCGGGTGGCTATGAATTACTTCGCATTGTCTCAGTACAAGGCAGAAGAGCCAGCACTCCCTGAAAGTTTGTGGGTAACCATGCCTGAGCAAGTATTAAGTGAAAAGCCGCTGCCTATGCGTCCAGCATTGGTCAATAACGCGTAACGTGTTGTACACGTTAGTGGATTAAAGCGCTGAACATAATCAGCCAGACACAAAAAAGCCGGCAGCTTTACTTCAAAGGTAAAGCCCCGGCTTTTTCTATATAAGGTGTACTTACTGGGTAAAAGTTACGGAGAAAGAAACCGGAACCGTAGTAGTAATACTCTTTAGCCCTGCAATTTTTTGCAATGCTTCAATACCTGCCGTTAGTCCGAAAGACTCAGCTTTAATTAGCGTAGGCGCGGTAGTTGAAACCGTTAAAGTATCTGCGTCTACTTTGCTTGCCATTACAGAGAAGCTAGTAGGAACCGCCATACCATGCAACGTTAAAATGCCATCAACTTTGCCGCTGGCCACTTCGCCGTCGGCTAAATTCAGCATTGACTCAGGTAAGGTTGCATCGAAAGTTGCTTCAGCAAACTCTGTCACATTGAATAGCATGTCTTGCATACGTGTATTACGAATATCGATTGACGTATTTACCGACGCCAAATTAACCGTAACACGCAATTTTCCAGCATTAGATAAACTGCCTTCAAAACTATCGAATTTATGTACTTCGGTAATTTGTGAATTCTTGGTAGAAAGGAAATGCAAAACACTGGTGTCGCCATCTAGGTCCCAGTCAGCAAGTGCAGGAAACGTAAGACCGCATGCAAGCAAGGCAGTTGTTACCTTACGAATACGTGTCGTCACCATAATATTACTCCTTTAAATAATAATAATGTCCACTCGAGACTACTCGAAGATGGCATAGACCAAATAACCTAACGTACTAATTACGATGAGGGTTTACAAAATCATTATACTGGACAACATCTTTCCATGGCACTCTTTGATCGCCCATTACTACAAAATCTGGGTTCTCTAGCGAATGACGCTGGTTATAAGTAAGCGGTTCGAAGTTAGCAGCAGCAATACTGCCTCCAGCTTCAGATACTATGCACTGTGATGCACCTGTATCCCACTCACCCGTTACACCAATTCGCATAAATACATCGGCCTTACCTTCTGCAATAAAGCAGGCTTTTAGCGAACAGCTGCCTAATGGCAGGGTTTGATAAACCCGCTTTGCACACATACGACCTAATACTTTTTCGCGGCTTTGCCTACGACTAATGGCAATCATCACCACACTGTTTTTAGGATCATCAAGCTTACGGACGGCAATTTTCTCTTCCCCGTCAGGTGACGATTTATAAGCCCCTTTACCCTTCTCGGCAAAATACAGCGATTGCCCAGGGGGCCAGAAAATAACACCAATTTTAGGCTGATTATTTTCAATAAGTGCTATGTTCACCGCAAAGTCACCGCTTCTGGCGATAAACTCTTGGGTGCCGTCGATAGGGTCGATAAGCCAATAACGCGGCCAATCTTTTCGCTCTTCCAAGCTGGCATGCTTATTTTCTTCAGACAGAATAGGAATGTCGGGGGTGGCGTCGCTTAAGCGTTTAACAATAATATCGTTGGCAAGGTAGTCGGCGCTAGTAACTGGAGAATCGTCTTCTTTTTGGTAAGCGTCAAAATCGCCTTTATCATACACTTTAAGCACAGCTTCGCCGGCTTCAACGGCAACGGTTTTTGCGAGCTCTAATAGTTCGCTGTGGGGGTGTTCATCGGGCATAATCTATTGGTCCTTCAACCATTTTTGAGCAAGTAACAGCGCAGCGATACAGCGGGCTTCAACAAAATCTTCACGAGCCAGTAACGCGTCTGCTTCAGCAAGGGGCCAGTGAATCACTTCCAATGGCTCAGGTTCATCACCCTCTAGTTGTTCAGGGTATAAATCTCTTGCTATTACAATGGTCATGTTGGCATTAAAAAAGGTAGGTGCCATGCTAACTTTGTGTAATTCAATCAGCTCATTCGCACCAAAACCTGCTTCTTCTTTCAATTCTCTATCGGCGGCTTCAATGGCGGTTTCACCTGGGTCGATAAGGCCTTTTGGAAAGCCAAGTTGATAGGAGTGAGTACCTGCGGCATATTCACGAATCAATACCATGGTATCTTTATCAATCATGGGAACAATCATGACGGCGCCACGATTGCCTCCTGCCATCCGTTCAAATTCTCGCGTTGCGCCATTAGAAAACTCTAAGTCTAGGCGCTCTACGCGAAAAAGCTTACTTTGGGCAACAATTTCCCGATTGTGAATTTGCGGTAACGGCTTGTTCGGGTCAATTTTTCGCATGTCTCTTGCTACAACTTTGTTATCATACCTACTGTAACTAGCTTACTTCATTATAAGGAAAATCGCTTGCCCTTTCTGCCCTGGAATGAAATTGATACGGTGTTGTTAGATATGGACGGCACCCTACTGGATTTGCACTACGACAACCGGTTTTGGCTAGACCATTTGCCAACGCGTTTGGCTGAAATCAAAGGTATTCCTGAACAAGAATGTCGTGACATGATGGCCTCACATTATGAAAAAGTGCACGGTCAAATTCAGTGGTATTGCCTCGACTATTGGGCAGAAACACTGGATATCGATATTATGCCGATAAAGCGCGAGTTGGCGCACCTTATTGAAATTCGTCCCGATACCGTCCCTTTCTTAGAGGCGTTGCATCAGTCTGGTCGCGAGGTGGTGTTAGTTACTAATGCACACCCTGGTAGTTTGTCGTTAAAAATAGAGCGTACGCAGTTAGACGCACATATTGATAACTTAATCTCCACCCATGAGTTTGGTGTCACTAAAGAGTCGCAGTTGCTGTGGCAGAAGCTACACGCACGCTTAAACTTCAACCCAGCGAGAACCTTGTTTGTAGACGATACAATACGAATATTAGATGCGGCAAAAGAGTTTGGTATAAAGCACCTTCTTGCGGTTGATAATCCTGACAACACTTTACCGAACCGTAATATTACCGAATTTCCTGCTGTTACCGACTATCGTTTAATGTTAGATGATATTTTGGCAAACCCTGTCTCTAGCAACGAAGGAGGTAAACATGCTGAGTAAATTATTTGTAGGGTCTAAAAACCCGGTTAAGGTAAATGCGGCGCACATCACGTTATCCATTACCTTAGAGCAAGATTTCGATGTTTACGAAGTGGGCGTACCTAGTGGAGTTTCTGAGCAGCCTATGAGCGAAGAAGAAACGCGGCTAGGCGCGGTAAACCGCGTAAAAGCACTTATTGATATGCACAAAGACGAGACAAACGATTCGTGGTATGTGGCTATTGAAGGTGGTGTTGATGTATTCGAAGATGGTCCTGCTACCTTTGCTTACGTGGCGATTTATAACGGCGGGCGCATGTCGATAGGCCGAAGTGCCAATTTGCCGTTACCGGTTAGTGTGTATCAAGCATTGCAGCGGGGCGAAGAACTAGGCCCTGTAATGGATAAGTTATTCAATACTACTAATGTGAAGCAAAAAGGGGGCGCCATCGGCTTGCTTACCCTTAATCATGCTTCGAGACAAAGTGTTTATGAAGTCGCGCTTACGTTAGCCATGGCAAAGTTTCATTTTCCCGATTTATATACCGATTGATATACAACATATACGCTGCTAGTTGCCTTTGAAATAACATCGTAAACCGCAGTGTTTTACTCAAAAATACTCTGTAAGCCCTACCGAAATGGTGACAAATTTCCGTAATAATTTCTTATCGGGCTTTTCTCGAATATCGCTCATAATGTCTAATCATTAGTCTATCTTGTTGATCTTTCGTTAGAAACATTAGCCTGGCTAATCTGGCGCTGTAGTTGCACTACTTCCCATCACAAACGGATTAAGGAGTGTGACAATGAGCGATACAATCAACACGTATAACCCTGCAACGGGTGAGAAGCTAGATCATTATCATTTAATGTCAGCGGATGATGCAGAGCAAGCGGTAACCCGCTCGCAAGAAGCCTACTTAAACTGGCGCAGAACTTCTTTTGACGCCCGTGCCCAATTATTCAATAACCTTGCTGATTTGATGGAAGAGCGTATTGACGACTTAACCAGCCTGATGACCCGAGAAATGGGTAAGGTAGCTGAGCAAGGTAGGCAAGAAGTGCAGCTATGTGCAAATATCTGTCGTTATACGGCAGAACATGGCGCTGAAATTCTTGAAGATGAACATCGTATTTTTGAAGGTGGTCGTGCCATCATCAGTTACCAGCCTATTGGCGTGATCTTAGGTATTCAGCCTTGGAATTTCCCCCTTTATCAGGTTATTCGCTACAGTGTTTCAAACATTATGGCGGGTAATACCACGGTACTTAAGCATGCTAAAAACGTATTTGGTATGGCCGTGGCTATCCAACAAATGTATGAAGATGCTGGTTTCCCTAAAAACGTTTATCAGTCGCTATTGATTGATGGCGGTACAGCGAGTGACTTAATTAAACATAAGCATGTTCGCGGCGTAACCTTCACAGGTAGTGACGAAGTGGGCAAGCAGGTTGCTAAAGAAGCAGCAAGTTTGTCGAAAAAGACAGTGATGGAGCTAGGCAGTAACGATGCGTTCATCGTGCTAGCAGATGCTGACATCGACCAAGCGGTTGAAACCTGTATTAAAGGCCGTGTTATCAACAATGGTGAAACCTGTGTAGCAGCCAAGCGCTTTGTTATCGTCGATAGTATTTATGATGAGTTCAGAGATAAGTTTGTTGCCCAGTGTAAGAAACTTAAAGTAGGCGACCCAGCGGATGAAAATACCGACTTAGGCCCTATGGCCCGTGAAGATTTACGCGATGAATTACACGAGCAAGTGAAAACGTCATTGGACGCAGGGGCAACTTTATCACTCGGCGGTGAAGTACCAGATAGTAGTGGTTATTTTTACCCTATCACTGTATTAGAAAATGTTTCACCAGGCATGCCGGCGTACGACGATGAATTATTTGGCCCAGTGGCTTCGCTAATTCGCGTTCGTGACGACAAGGAAGCCATGACAGTAGCAAATGATTCACGCTACGGTCTTGGTGGTGGTATCTTTAGTACTGATACCGACAACGCTATCGCCCTTGCCAAAAACGAGTTCGATACGGGTATGGTAAACATTAACGGCTATTCGTTAGCTCAGCCTAACTTGCCATTTGGCGGTGTTAAAGACAGTGGTTACGGTCGTGAGCACGGTGGCTATGGTATGCGTGAATTCGTTAATATCAAAACCATCATGATTGCAGAGCAGCAAAACAGCTAAGCGTACCAATGCGGTTAGCCCACAGTGTTGGGCTAATCTGCAACAAGGCGCTGAATAGGAGTACGTAGTATGTTAGTCACATCCATGAAATCTAGTTCAGCCCGTGTTGCGAAACCGCACTGTTCTAATGTAAGTACAAAACTAAGTATTGGGCTGGGGTTACTTACCTCAGCCTTTTTTGTTTGTGCAGCGCCTTCGGCCAAACCGACAGCCAATCCAATAGCCAATCCAATAGCAAGTGCTGGTGATTCCGTTCAGCAGTCGTTGCCGCAGCATGCATCAACGGATACAAGCGCCACTACCGTATGTGAAGGAGTTTCATTACAAGTGCTTGGCTCTGGCGGTCCAGAACTCGATGATGGGCGTGCTTCTGCATCCTACCTTCTTTGGAAAGACGAAAAAGCTAACGTGTTGGTAGATGCTGGGAGTGGAAGTAGTGTTCAATTTGGCGCGTCGGGTGCTGATTTTACCGATGTAGACACCATCTTATTATCTCATTTGCATACTGATCATGCCGCCGACCTACCCAGTTTTATCAAGGGAAGTTATTTCACACGTCGAGATACAGATTTAACCGTGTATGGCCCTGCCGGTAACGACCTTATGCCGAGTACTCACGCGTATCTCGATGCGCTGATAGGTAAAGAAGGGGCATTTAAATACCTGTCTTCTTATACCCAAGAAGGTGAAGATGATTATAAGGTGTCTGCACACACGGTTGCAGATACCACTTTTTCCACATCCATTAGTGATGATATCAGCATAGCGGCTATATCGGTGCATCATGGGCCAATCCCGGCGTTGGCGTGGAAAGTTACTATTGATAAATGTGTTGCTGTATTTTCAGGCGACACCAACAATGCTGATGGAACATTAGCCAACTTTGCTAAGCATGCTGATGTGCTCGTGTTGCATAATGCTATTGAAGATATTGAAAAGGGAGCGGGTAGCGCTGCCACCAATTTGCATATGACGCCTAAGCAAATTATTGAAATTTCTAAAGAGTCCGAAGCAAAGCGTATTGTGCTTTCTCATATAATGAAGCGTAGCGAAGCAGGGCTAGATGGGCTTACTGAGGCTATTGCGGTTATTGCCCCCGGACGGGTGTTTGCCGCGCAAGACCTAATGAATATTCCATTGGTTAGCGACCTTACTCGTGAAGAAGGCCGCTAACTTATATAGCATTGCGCCTATTGTAATTTAATGGCGATATAACCATTCGCATCGGGTTGTCCGAAGAATTTAGACGCCTGATGTACTTCTTGAGGAAGGCTATCATCGGGCTTAAATTTCCCGTCTACCTTTACTTTTTTCATGTCTGGGCTAACTACAGCATCAATAGAAAGGCCAAGTAGATTTGGCTCGCTGACCACAATACCAATGTCATCACCCACACAGCGAAGTTTGGCAGAATAAGTGCCAAAGTCGATTGGGCCTTGTGTACCTGCAACGGCGGCATTCAACCAATCACCTGTACCTTGTAGCGCCACACACTGAGGGCCAAAAGTAAGTTCGTCGAGCTTCACTTTAAATCGCCCACTGGCGTTAACTGGCAGAGGCAAATTCACTTGCGCCAACACGCGGTCTACGGGTAAATAAACTGAGAAATTTGTGGTTTCTACTTTGTTTGTATTAAACAAACTGGTTTTAAATGGCCCTTCAAAAGCAATGTCGTTTACATCGCGAATGTTACCCGCTTTTACATGCGCGCTTACCTTTCCAATCAGCAACGCAAGGGGGCTAAGCTCCCAATTAACGTTATTAATAGGGAGTCCGTTCACCACGATGGTTTGCGCCTTACCCGTCCATAATGTGCCACTGACACCGCTAATCGATACATCTTTTGGCAAGTCTACTCTGCCAATCACCTGAATAGCAGGCATGTAAGCAATTGCAAAAATTAGAAAGGCAACAATGCCACCCACTAGCCAACCAAACTTAGACTTCATGCTTTTCCTAACTGTAAACGGCGAACTTTGATGTAACCTGGATCATCAGCTTCAGCAATATCGGCCTGAATGATGACAATGCCCATGCCTTCAAGGGTTTTTAACCATTCCAGCACATCATTAAAAGGGGCTTGGTCTATCCAAACTTGTAACTCATCATCTTGCGGTTGCATACGCGAAATAGCGATGCTGTGACTTGACGTAGTGCGGTTAACGGCTTGAGGTAGTGAACCTCGAAAAGGCGTAGCGCGGTTGCTGCTTTTTCTGAGTTGTTGGGCGCGAACGGCACTGTCTTTTACCCATACCAGCAAGCTTTGTTGGTTATCTAGCAATTGCTTTTGCTGATGCAAAGCTGCATTAAGGGGCGACCAAATCAAAAAATAAAATAAACCAATAACCACTACCACAGCAGAGATCATCACCAGTATTTGCTCACGCTCGGTAAGCGCTTTAAATTTGCTGACTAGTGCGTTCACAACACACTCCTAATTGATACCGTGCCAATCACATTGTCATCACGGTTATTGATAGCCCCTTGCTCTACGGTAAATCCAGCACCTTCCGCCTGTCGGCGAAATTGCTCTAACGCCTCAAAGCTTTTACCTTGCGCTTGAATACGAATTTCGGTGCGGGTGGCATCAAACCGTAAAGTTTGTGGTTTTACTTGTGTGCTAGCAAAGGCTTCTGAAAGCTGATCTAGCATCACTAACATAGAGGCATCGCCGCCACTTTTTGATAATTTATCAAGCTCATATTGCAGCTTAAGCTTCACGTTACGATAAACGCCAATATTGGGGAACCCAGATTTTACCGCTTGATCTATTTCACTGGAGAGCGCCGCGTTATCAGATTTCAGCTGGTACAGGGTAACGGTTTTATCAACCAGACTGGTACATAACACCAGTACCGCTAATACAGCCGCGACACGCCATTGTGCCCACGCATTGTTACGAGTACGCTTTACTTTATACTCGCCCTGAAGCAAGTTGAAACTGCTCGACAACGCCTCTTTGGCTAGCACATGCATAGGTAGCTCAAGAGGGGCGTCATTTACCGTAATATTCGGCACACCACTTAAATCAATACCCGCATAGTTGGTAATGACAACCGGGGCTTCTTGTTGGCTGGTAAAATGGCCTAGGGTGGGTAACAACCACGCTTGCTCGCCCTGTATACCTTGAAAGGTATCTTGGCGTACCAACATTTGCTCGCCTAGAGTAAGGACAGACCAACCGTTTTCAGTTACCGGTACGGCGAGTACATCCGGAATTAAATGGTTACAGAACAAGCCTGCATCAGCTAACCATTGCTGCCACATTTGAAGTTTTGCATGACTTACCACGGCAACGGCTTGGCTATCGCCTACTTTAGGACCTATAGCAAAAAACTGTTCGCTAATATCAGTGGCTAATTCATCTTCAAGCATGAAGGGCAAAGCAGAAAGTACCTTTCTACCCGCTCTTGGCGGTAAAGCTACCCATTTAAGTAATATTTCGCTGCTAGGTGCCAATGCGATTACCGCACGCTGCCCAGCACGCTCCGCTAAGGTAGAAAGGGCGTCAGCATTGGGAAGTTCACCAGAAGCGATAATTTCTTCTTCGGCTGTAGACCATACTAGCCAGCTAATTGGGTCGGCCTCGGTGGCACCTAACCTAATCAGGAGTTGTTCCATTATTTTACGCCTCCAAACTCGCGCTTTATTATTTTTACGCCCGCGTCACTACTTGCGTTAAATACGGTAGAAAGTTGAAACGTTGCTTTATTGTAACGGGTCTTAGTGTGCAAAATAAAATACTCAGTGGTTACCGTAAACCATTCTTTTCGGCTATCAGATAAACTTAATGCTTCAATACTCGGCTCGGCCAGAAATTCGCTTACGTCTTCCCAGCCATCTTGTGGGCGGTTACCCAGCAAGCTAGTGGCTTGTTGTAAATCTAACCCCGTTAAGCCGGCTAATAGCGCTGCATGTTCTTCATCAATGGTATTCACATTAATGGCTAGGGTGTCGTTGTCGGGAATTACGCAAACCAGAGGAAGAATTTCATTCAACCAAACCGCAGAGACACCGTTAATAATACGCAATTCGCTTGTCGATGCCAGTAGTCCGTTTGCTGCTAAGTAAGGAAACTCCCTCGACTCATACTCGCTATCTTCTGCGCCATAAGGGCGCATGTTGTCATCTTCATCTACCCAGTCGGCCAAGCTGTCTCGCACGGTATCAGCGGTAAAGCTGTTGAGATCGTCAATTTCAAGCGCCAAAAGCATAGTGTGAAAGGCATCCATCGCTTCGGTAGCGCCATCACCACTATTCACGTTTGCGCTAGCGCTGCCTTGTAGAATAGCGTTTAAGTTAAAGCATGCTTGAAGGTCGGTAAGGTTCGCTTGTAAACCGCCATTGTCTAACGGGTACATAAATTCCTGTGCCCAAGGCTGGTCTAGCGAAATTTTATCACCGGTCTCTTCCATCAAGGTTTGAAGTGACTTTCTTGCAAAGGCCTCGGCTCCCAAGGCATACCAGTACGCTTGATTACTGTCTTTAATATTCATGGTGCGCTGAACTTGCAACTGCAAGCGGGTACCCATTTCAGTGGCCAATACAGACACCAGCGCTACAATCATCAGCACAATCATAAGCGCCACGCCTTGTTGGCGAGAAGGCTGCGAACGGGGTGTTTTTGTAGGCGCTTTGATAGCCGTTTTAATAAGAATGCCCATTACGCCGAACCTCCTGTTAAGGCAAACTCACGACGTACTAAACCAAAATCTTTACTCACAAACTCAATCGCCACCGCAGTGGGTAACGCTTCACCTTGGTAACTTTCACTCCAACTTAGATCGTCGCTGTCATCAGTACTACTTTCAGCGCTAATGAATTCAACGGTAAAGCTTTCTATATTTTCAAGCAGGGTACGAGTCTTAGGTTCATAGCCAATAACATTATCGACGTAGTTGCTATAAAGGCGTTCTAGTCGGTCTTCATCAAGGCGATATGCCACATATTGTAGGGTGCTTCGGGGCAACATGAGTTGAGGGTTGTGCCAACCGCCGCGCACAAAGCCAATACCATCGCCGTCACTATCATCTACCTCGCCGCCAGCCATTACTACGGTTTGGGTTTCCCCTTCAGCGCGAACTGGCCGTGGCACCGCTTGTTGAATATCACGCTCTATGATGACCATGGCACGTTGTAGTTGTTGTAACTTCTCAAAGCGCTCGCTAGATAAGTCGTTGCTATCAATTACCGTGGTTAGCAGGCCTGTAGATGCCAAACCAATGAGCGTAAAAATAGCCATGGCAATCAGAATTTCAATGAGAGTAAATCCGCGCTGCTTCATTAAATGCCTGCGCTGGTGGGCTTGGCCACAAAGGTAGTTACTGACGTGACACTGCCAGAATAATCTGAATCTAAGCCTACGCTGATACTTACCGAGCGAAGTTCATCGTCGTTGGTTTTAGTTACTTTTTGCTGCCAATACCAAGTACGGTCAGCCATTTCCATGCTGCCTTTTAAATTGTTCTTAGGTGGCCAAGTATCATCAAGCTGTAACTGGTTAAGCCGGTTACTGGCAACATAGCTGGCAAAGGTTACCGCTTCAATTTGCCCTACGTTATTTAAGTGATCCCCTGCGGCCTTTAGAATAGCCGTACCGGTTAAGGCAAAAATAAGCAGTGCCACCATGACTTCAAGCAGTGTCATGCCTTTTTGATTGTTGGGCGAATGCGAAAACGGGCTTTTCACTGATCTGGGCTCTCAAAGGGGCCAGCCAATTCTAGTGGCGGAAACTCTTCATTGTTTAGCGCAAAATAAACGGGTTCGTCGTTAAAGTCGCCTTCATAGGCAAAACTAAGGCTGAAGGGGGTAATATCGCCGCTAGACATGATTAATATTTGCGGCGGTGGCAGTTTCTTTTCTTCTTCGCTGCCTATTTCAACACCATCTTCAGACACGCTTAAGGTTTCGTCGAATATGCCTCGGTCAAAAAGTTGGTCTTCTTTGGTCCAAGGCAAGTCGTCTAAATTTAGCGTAAATGAGAAGTCTTCAGGTAATGTGTGAGGTTCATAATATTTCTCTCCCTCAATACGTTGCCACTCATCATTTTCATCTAAAAAAACAAAGTAGTATTCGTTGTCTTTTTGCTCTATACGAATGCCAAGTTGCTGCTGGTTTAGCACAGCATAATCGCTTGCCATATCGACCAGTACTTGTAGTCGTTGGGCTTGGCTTTTTAGCAAGTCTGCTTTACTGGCGCCAAAGGCATTGAACATCACGTAGCCAGCCGCTAAGCCCATAAGCAACAGTACCAGCATCACTTCTAATAGCGTGAAGCCAGTGTGCTTGTTGTGAGGATGAAAGCGGCCAAGCATAAAATAACTTAGTTTAAGTATTCGTTAATGTTCCAGTTACCAATATCGTCATCGGTACCTGGTTCACCGTCTGGGCCATTTGAAAAAATGTCTACTACGCCTAATTCTCCTGGGCTAATTAACGCATAAGGATTGCCCCAAGGATCTTCTGGCAAACGCTTAATGAAACCGCCTTCTGGGTAGTTTCTTGGAATGGGATCAAGGGTTGGTGCGGTTACTAACGCTTCTAGCCCTTGCTCAGTCGTTGGGAACTTATTGTTTCGAAGCTTATACATTTCAAGCGCGCTTTCCATTTGCTGGATATCAACGGCGGCTTTTTTAAGTTGTGCCACTTCTTGGTTACCCAAAATTTGCGGCGCTACCATCGATGCCATAATGCCGATGATAAGTAGCACCACCATTACTTCAATCAAACTAAATCCAGAACTACGTTTTAAGGTTTTCATCAGATATTCACCATATTGTTTAAGGCCAAAATAGGCTGCAAAATTGCCATTACGATAAACAGCACTATGCCAGCCATCGACACGATAAGTAGAGGTTCAAATACTTTTAGTGAGACACCAACAAGGGCTTCAAATTCCCTATCTTGGTTATCGGCGGCGCGACCAAGCATTTGCTGTAATTCGCCAGACTTTTCACCCGATGCAATCATGTGCATCATCATTGGCGGGAAAATTTTTGTATTGTCGAGCGCAGCGCGCAAGCTGCTCCCTTCTTTTACATTAATGGCAGCATCGGCTACCTGATTCTTTATATGCTGGTTTTCAAGTACATCGCCAGAAATGCGCATAGATTCAAGTAAAGGCACGGCGCTGGCACTTAATATACTTAAGGTACGTGCAAAGCGAGCGGTATTAAGCCCGCGGGACACTTTGCCAATAAGCGGAAGTTTCAAAATAACTTTGTGAAACCTTAGCTTCATCTTTTTCTGCTGAAGCACACGCTGAACAATTACCGCCAGAATAGCCACTACTACCAGCAAGATAAGGCCGTAATTTTGTAGCCAAGTACTTACCGAAATAAGTACTTGGGTAATACCTGGAAGGTCTTGCCCCATATGGTCGAATTGACCCACAATTTTAGGTACAACCACTGTCAGCAATAACATCACAATGCCGAAAGCGAAAAACAGCATAAGCGATGGGTAAATAAGTGCTTGGGTAATTTGGCTGCGAGTTTGCTGGCGTCGTTCGGTATAGTCGGCAAGGCGATTAAGTACCGTATCTAAGTGACCGGATTTTTCACCTGCCGCCACCATGGCGCGGTATAAGTCATCAAATACACTAGGAAATTCAGACAAGGCATCGGCTAAACCATGACCTTCAACCACTTTGCTTCGAACAGCCATCATCATATTCTTTTGACGGGGCTTTTCACACTGCTCGGCAACCGCCAGTAAGGCTTCTTCTACCGGTAAGGCAGATTCTACCAAGGTGGCCATTTGACGGGTTAACAGGGCCAGATCTGAGGCTGAAATTCTCGGTTTAAAAAACGAGAAACCACCACTTTTACCGTCACTTTTTCCGCGCTCGGTAACTTGTTCTACTTCTAAAGGAATGAGCCCTTTTTCACGCAATTGCTGGCGCACTTGGCGAGCATTATCGCCTTCCAGTACACCATTTGCGTTACGGCCACGGTTATTTACCGCTTTATAAGCGAAGGCGGCCATACTAATCCTCCTTGGTTACACGCAGGACTTCTTCTAAAGAGGTAACACCTGCAAGTACCTTACGACACCCGTCATCCCGAATACTGGGGGTAGAGTGCCTGATATATTTTTCAATGGCCTGTTCACCCACGCCTTCATGCATCATTTCGCGCACTTTCTCATTCACCAGCAATAACTCGTGAATACCCGTACGACCTCGGTAACCGGTTTGGTTACAGGCAGCGCAGCCGTGAGGTTGGTAAATGGTAAAGTTGCTATCGGCATCAATATTAAGGGCTTCACACTCTTGCGGATCCGGTGTGTGAGGGGTTTTACACTCTTTACACAGTGTGCGCACTAAGCGCTGCGATAATACCGCCAGTAAACTTGAAGAAAGCAAAAAGGGCTCAATACCCATATCTTCTAAACGGGTGATAGCGCCAGCGGCGGTATTGGTGTGAAGGGTCGATAATACTAAGTGGCCGGTTAAACTGGCTTGAACCGCAATTTGTGCCGTTTCAACGTCTCGAATTTCACCCACCATCACCACATCGGGATCTTGTCGCAAAATTGCTCGTAGGCCGCGGGCGAAGGTCATATCTACACGAGGATTTACCTGTGTTTGACCAATGCCGGGTAAGTCAAATTCAATAGGATCTTCTACGGTTAAAATATTGCGGTCGCGAGAGTTAATTTCGCTAAGGCCTGCATACAAGGTGGTACTTTTACCAGAACCTGTTGGGCCAGTAACCAAAATAATACCGTGAGGCTTTCTAATTAATGAAGAAAAATGGTCGCGGTTTTGCTGGGTCATGCCTAAGTCTTTTAGGTTTAACCGTGCGTTGTTTTTATCTAATAAACGCAGCACCACACGCTCACCATGGCTAGACGGCATAGTAGACACACGTACATCTACTGCGCGGCCTGCAATGCGTAGGGTAATACGGCCATCTTGCGGTACCCGTTTTTCAGCAATATCAAGTTTCGCCATTACCTTAATACGAGAAACCAGCATGGAAGAGAGCTTACGATTGGGGCGTAAAATCTCTCGTAATACACCATCTACACGAAACCGAACTACTAACTGGTTTTCAAAGGTTTCAATGTGAATATCCGACGCGCCTTCTTTAATCGCTTCACCTAACATGGCATTAATCAGCTTGATGATAGGGGCGTCGTCTTCGTTATCTAATAAATCTTCGGTATCAGGTAAATCTTCCGCAAGGGCAAACAAATCGCTCTCGTTACCTAAGTCTTCCATTAACTGCTTTGCTGCAGAACTATCACGCTGGAATGCACTGGTTAGAAAGCTTTCGAACTCATCAGCAGCGATAGTTTTAGGTACAAAAGGCTCGCCATAAAAGCGGCGGACTTCGGCAAATACTTCAAAAGGGGTGTTTTCCGTAAAATACAGCACAGCAGGAGTGACATTGGTTTCAAGCAATACCTGATTACGCTTAGCAAAGCTGAACGAAAGCTGGCGAGGGCCAGCCACGGCTTCTGGTAAGCCTTCTTCATCAACCATTGCTTCGAGCGCTTCTTCCTGTGCCTCTACCGCAAGGGTTAGTTGCTCGTCTTGACCTGCCATATTACTCGTTACCTTCATCAAGGTTGTCTTTCTCAGTCAGGTATTCTTCAAATGAAGGCGGCAAGGAAAGTTCATCATCCCAATTAGGCATACTAGGGCTTTCAGCGTTTGGCATTAGTGAAATACCATCTTGCTGGCGTTTAAGCTGTAAGGCACGAATGTAGTTGTACTTACGATGGCTAATAGAGTTCATGGTTGCGCCATCACGAACGATAGTTGGCTTTAAAAACACCATTAGGTTACGTTTACGTTTGCTGGTAGACGTCGACTTAAACAAGTTACCAATAATAGGAATATCGCCTAATAAAGGCACTTTAGATACGCTTTCTTGAACGTCTTCGTCTATCAAGCCGCCTAATACAATCGTGCCGCCATCATCTACAATAACCGTAGTTTTAATTTCACGTTTATTAATAGAGATATCTACCGAGGTGGCACCACTGACGCTAGATACTTCTTGTTCAATTAATAACTGAACTGCATCGCCTTCATTTATTTGAGGCGTGACTTTAAGCTTAATGCCTACTTCTTGGCGATCGACCGTTTGGAACGGGTTCGAGTTATTCGAGCCTGTAGAAGTACCAGTAATAATCGGTACTTCTTGCCCTACAATGAAATAAGCTTCTTCGTTGTCCATGGTCGTAAGGTGCGGCGTGGCCAATACGTTAGAGTTAGTGTCTGTGCTAACCGCTTGCACAACTGCGCCCCAGCCATTATCAATAATACCGGCGATTAAGCCATTGGCACTGCCAAGTAAGCTGGCTAATGACGTATAGTCACCCTCATCTGTATTGGTTACCGTATAAGGAGAACCATCATCTGATACATAAGTTTCCGTTTCGGTAGTATCTTCCGCTTCTTTAAGCGCTACCGCCAACGATCCTACTGGGATGACACCATTGCTAAACTGAGTACCACCGCCATTTTCAGACACCCACTGTACACCTAAGGTAGTGCCGTCACCTTCGAATACTTCTACAATAATGGCTTCAACCTGTACCTGTGCGCGGCGAATATCAAGCTGACGGACCACTTCTTCTAGTGAGCGCATCATGTCAGGTTCCGCAGTGATTACTAACGCATTAGAATCTTCATGGGCATCAATGCTGACGTCACGGTTAGATGAACCACGGCTGTTGGTGCTGCCACTTTTCTCTTCTGCTTGAATACTGGCAGAAACCCCTTGTAGTACTTTTACTAGATCGTCGGCTTTGGCATAGTTAAGAAACATTACGCGAGTATTACCGCTGGTTTCTAACTCCTGATCCATACGCTCAATAAGATTAATTAAACGTTGGCGGGCTTTAATGTCGCCGCTTACAATCACAGAGTTAGTACGGTCGTCGGCTACCACTCGAGGGTCTGACTTAGCACCGGTATTAGCTTTACCTTGTGATTTGTTAATGCTGTCGATAATACGCACCATTTCAGAGGCTGAGGCGAAACGTAGCTTCACAATCTCAACTTCTTCATCACCTGCACGGTCAACACGCTCAATAATTTCAACTAAGCGGTTCACCACAGCCGCGCGGCCAGTAATCATCATTACGTTTGAAGGGTCGTGGCTTACTACATTACCACCGCCAGCTTGGTCGTTAAGTTGACGTAGAATAGGCGCTAATTCTCTTACCGGTACGTTATAAACAGGCACGACGCGGGTGATCATTTCATCACCGTCTTTCGCTGAACCTTCTACTACAGGAATGTTTGATGTTTTAGCATCTTTAGAGCGTACTACTTTTAAAATACCGCTCGGCATTTCAACCACAGCAAAGTCGTAAACCTGAAGCACGTTTAAAAAGAATTGATAATACTGATCTTCAGTCAGCATATCGTAGCTTCGAACACTGATTTTACCGCGAACATTGGGGTCGACAATAATGGTCCGCTCTAAGTTTTTGCCCACAATATTAATGAACTCACTAATATCAGTGTCTTTAAAATTAGGCATATATTCAGCGGCGGTTACCGAGAAACAAAGAAGGGCCGTGCACAGGGCTGTGCTCAGGCGAGATAACAATTTTTGGCTAGTGCGCCTTTTCATTCTGTCTTCCTTTAATTCTTATTCTGCTGATGGCTCAGGTAAATCGAGATAGAGCGTAGTAAAACTGCCATCACGAATGATTGTAAGTTCAATATTCTGAGCATTGCGAAGTTCAGATAGTGCTTCTTGGGATTGCTGCATGTCTGTCAGATCCAATCCGTTAATTTGTGCAATAACATCGCCGGCTTGAAGCCCTGCTGACTTAAATAATGCGGGTTCTTTACCTGGGCTAACTTGATAGCCGATTAGCTGTCCTTCTTCCGTTTTTGGCGAAATAGAAATGAAGTCGGTAAAGCTTGCTGGGCGCTCTCGCAATGAAGCAGTTGCTTCAATGGCTTCTTCACTTAACTGTCTTGCATCGGCTTCGTCTCGCTCATCCGGCACTGGCTGTGGACGACGTTTAGCTTGTTGTTGGCGACGTTTATTCGCTTCGTCGTAATCAATGCCATCTAACATCAAGGTTTCGTTTCTAACCCCATTTTTAATGATAACCCTGTCGCGAAATACTTGCTTCAGGGTGGCGTTAGTGCCTTCAATCTTTTCACCCAGACCATACACCGCTTGACTATTGCGATTTTCGATAACCGCAGTGCTAGAACCTTCATCCGAACTTGCCACCACACCGGTAAGGGTAAGGTTAAGACGCGTTTCAGGCGCATCAGTAACAGGGGCTTCTTCTACCTTTGCAGGCGCAGCTGCTGCATTACCAAATAAATTTAATTGTTGTATTTTGCGTATGTTGACCCCACTTTGCCCTGAAGCCGTAGAAGGTATAGGCGCAAAACTCACTGCGGGAGTCGCAGATAATTGAGGTTCAGGTATAATTCGCCATATTAGCTTGGCGGCAAAGGCTATTAAATATAGGCTCAGCAGCACCACAATTAACGTGTGAAGTTGTTTTTGGTTCTGGTTTACAAAAACAACCAGAGACTGTGGATTGAGTTTATCGAATGTCATGTCGCCACTTGATGGTACTGCTTATTATAAAAAGTGAAAATTTGGTTAACCGCGCTTTGTCCGACCCATCATAGCCTAGTCGAGGTGGGGCTCACAACACTAATGCCGCACCGTTACGAAATTATTACAAAGGTCTTATGGAAACGAACAATACATCACAAAATGTGAGGCTAGACAAGTGGCTATGGGCAGCAAGGTTTTTCAAAACCCGCGCCATTGCCAGAGACATGGTTCAGTCAGGAAAAGTTCACTACAACGGACAGCGCACCAAGCCCGGCAAGAATGTAGAGCTTGGCGCAGTGATAAAAGTTCCCTCAGGTTGGGATAATCGCGATGTTATTGTTCGAGGGCTCAGTGATAAACGACTTAGTGCAGCGCTTGCTCAAGACTTATATGAAGAAACTGAGACAAGTGTAACAAAACGTGAAGAAAACCAAGTTGCACGAAAATTGAACGCTTTTCATAGTCCTAAGCCGGAACATCGGCCAGATAAAAAACAGCGCAGACAAATTATTAAATTTAAGCAGCAGTAAAAAGTATGCTGCCTAACAGGACAAGTTTATGAGTGATTTTGACAAATTACATCGATTTTTATTTACCCAAGCAAACGTTCGCGGCGAATTAGTTCGTTTAGATGAAAGCCTAAAGCAGATAGTGCACAGCTACGAATACCCCGTGCAAATTCAGCGTCTGTTAGGGCAGTTGGCCGCGGCAACATCTTTACTTACGGCTACGCTTAAATTTAAAGGCGAAATTGCCCTACAAATTCAAAGTAAAGGGCCCGTAAGTTACGCGGTAATAAATGCCACCCATGAACAAACGTTTCGTGGCGTTGCGCGCTGGGATGAAAGCCTTGCAACGCTGCCAGAAGCATTTGATGAGTTACTTACCGAAGCGGTATTGGTGATGACAATTACTCCTGATGAAGGCGAGCGTTATCAAGGTATTGTGGCATTAGATAAGCCAACGTTAGCTGAGTGTTTAGAAGAGTACTTCGCTCAGTCTGAACAGTTAGCCACTCGCGTGCACTTAATGACCGACTTACAAGATGAAAACAATGCCAGAGCGGCGGGTATGCTGCTTCAAGTATTACCAACAGATGCTAGCGCCACTGACATCACCCAAGCAACAGGGTTTGATCATATTGCTACATTAACCGAAACGTTAACGGAAAAAGAAATGTTCTCGTTGTCGGTGGAAGACATTCTTTATCGTTTGTATCACCAAGAAGAAGTGGAAGTATACCCTGCGAAAGCGGTTAGTTTTGCGTGTACGTGTTCTAAAGAACGTAGCGCAGAAGCACTGCGTAATATCGATAAAGCTGAGCTTTTATCCATAGTAAAAGAAGATGGCGACATTAAAATGAATTGTCAGTACTGCCATGCAGAATATCGTTTCGATAGTATCGATATTGAGGCGATTCACAGTGGTAATGCACCCTCACCTGATACTAATCAATAAGGGGGCACTCCTTACCCTTAAGTCGCCCCTAAAATAAGAAACCTCTTAATTCACTTCCCTTTACAGCACTTGTTGTAAGGGGAAGTTGATAAAAAACCACGTATCCCGTTTTGTATCCCTCCTCAAAATAAAAATGTAATTTTATTACGTTTTTTTCGAAAGTTGATCCAGATTAATAATCAGTATTCTTTATAGAAATAACGCTATACCTTTATTTACTTTAGACTCAGTTAAATGATACTTTTTGAAAGTGCTATTGAAAGATTACATTAAGGGTTTCGGTTATGAGTGTAGCAGCGTCTTTAAAAACGGATTTAAAAATCTCTCCATTGGTTGATTTGCCTAGCGCCGAATTAATCGAACGCGCAATTAAGCGGGGCGAGGGTGTGTTAGACACTAACGGGGCTTTGGTCGTTGAAACCGGTGAAAGAACGGGTCGCTCACCAAATGATAGGTTTATCGTCAAAGAGCCTTCCACTGAGAATGAAATCGATTGGGGTAAGGTTAATAAGCCATTTGATGCTACTAAATTCGATGCCTTATGGAACAAAGTGGAGGCCTACCTAACTACTCAAGAGCATTTTCTATCTCACCTTCAAGTGGGCTCAGATCCTGCGCATGCACTACCTTTAGAAGTAAGAACGCAAACTGCGTGGCAGCACGTTTTTGCGCGTAATCTTTTTATCGTGCCAGACAAATGGAACGTCAATAACGAAAGCCCGTGGCAAGTATTAAATGTTCCTGGGTTTGTGTGTGACCCAGAGCGTGACGGCACCAACAGTGATGGCGTGGTAGTCATTAATTTTGCTAAAAAACGTGTGCTTATTGCCGGCATGAGATACGCCGGTGAAATGAAAAAAGCCATGTTCTCGGTTCAGAACTTCTTACTTCCTGCGAAAGACATATTACCCATGCATTGCTCCGCCAACGTAGGCGAGCAAGGCGATGTTACTTTGTTCTTTGGTTTATCGGGTACAGGTAAAACCACGTTATCTGCCGATCCTAAACGCTTTTTAATTGGCGATGATGAACACGGTTGGGGCGAAGGCAGCGTGTTTAATATTGAGGGCGGTTGCTACGCAAAATGTATCGACCTTTCGCAAAAGAACGAACCGGTTATTTGGGACGCCATCAAGTTTGGCACTATTTTAGAAAACGTTGTGTTAGACGATACTCGCACCCCAGATTACAAAGATACGTCGCTAACCCAAAATTCACGGGCGGCTTATCCGTTAAGCCACATTGAAAAGCGGGTTGAAGCAAACCGTGGCGGCGAGCCTCGCTCTGTCGTATTTTTAACCTGTGATGTAAGTGGTGTGTTACCGCCTGTATCAGTACTAAGTGAAGAAGCGGCAGCCTATCATTTCTTAAGTGGCTACACCGCGAAAGTGGGCTCGACAGAAATTGGTTCAACCTCAGATATTGAATCAACATTTTCTACCTGTTTTGGCGCACCCTTCTTCCCACGCCCAGCAGGCGTGTATGCCGAATTACTGATTAAGCGTGTAAAAGCGTTTAATGCCAAAGTGTACTTGGTGAATACCGGTTGGACTGGCGGGCCTTATGGTACAGGTCAGCGTTTCGACATTCCTACTACTCGCGCTATTATCGATGCCATTGTATCGGGTGATTTAGCCGATGTTGAAACCCAACATATTGAAGGCTTAAACCTTGATGTGCCTGTTGCAGTATCAGGCGTTAACGATAATTTATTAGTGCCTAAGCAAACCTGGAATGATGCAGAAAAATACGAAGAATATGCGCAGAATCTAGTCAATAGCTTTAAGCAAAATTTTGAGAAATACGATGTTAGCGACGCCATTGTAAAGGCAGGTCCTGGCAACTAATTCTTGATGCGTTTTTTTAGGGCGCAGTTAGATGTTAGGGGAGGCAACCCTTCCCTTCCCAACCTTCATCACACTCAACGTGATTGATGTTTTGCCCGCGCTTAGCCGCGGGCTTTTTTCGTCTCCTATCTTGCACGAATTATACTAAAGGCGTACTGTAGCGTCCTTGGTAGTCGATAACGTTTTCACGTTAAAAATGTGCTCCAAACAAAAAAATCAAAAAACGTTGTAGTAAGCTTCTTAACTACAAATCATGCCCTGCTACACCAAAATATTGCACTATTTCGTTTAGAACCCTGTTTGTAAAGGAGCATGGATGAGCCGTCGTCCTATTACTGTTGTTGTATTTTCCGGTTTTTTCTTACTAGGTATGTTGTTCATATTGTGGGGTATTTTACTTCCAGATATTGCTGCCGACCTACGTATGTCAGAGTTGGTAAGTGGTTTGTTCTTCTCGCTTTTCTCATTGGGTATGATGGTGGGCGCCGTAGTAGGCGGAAAGTACGTGAGTCGTTTTGACTACATGCCATTGTTAGCATCGCTGCTAGGTATAAACGCTGTTTTACTGCTGATCATATCGTCACTGCAAGGGTGGCAATGGGTATTGGTGGTGGCCGTAGTGATAGGCATAGTCAGCTCCTCAATTTTTACTATTGGGCATACCCTAATTGCACGCCTGTATGAAGAAAAGCGCTTTACTATGATGGGGCTGATGGACTTTATGTTCAGCCTAGGCACTTTTGCCGCTTCGTTTTTTGTAACCTTGCTTTATCTTCAGGAAGAAAATTGGCGTAGGCCTATTCAGGTGCTCGCATTATTTATGCTAGCCCTGTCGGCGTATACCTTTATGGCAGCGCACTCTCAAGCTAAATTACTTCGCGGGCAACCAAAAGCGCAGCGTAAAACCCTTAATTTTGGTGCGGTAATTAGACAACCTATCTTTATTTTTATGGCGCTGCTTAGTTTTGGCTACGGCGCGGTAGAGTTTGGCAACGCTAATTGGTTTGTAAGCTATGCCCAAAACGGTATCGGCTTTACCGGTGAACAATCTCGAAACCTACTGGCGTGTTTTACGGCGGGGATGGTAATAAGCCGTTTGGTTTTTCCTTTTTTATTGCGATTTATGTCGGTACATCGTCTTATCGTTATTTTGGCGACAGCGTCGTTGTGCGGTGTATTTTCCATCAAGCTTATGACTGACCTGTACAGTATGGGGGCAGGTAATTTACTGTTAGGGCTTGGCTTAGGTGGGTTATTTCCACTTATGTTATCGGCAGCCATGAATATTGATAGTGACAACGGCCCGGTATTATCGGGTATTTGTATTATCGGAAACTCTACTGGCGTACAAGTAGCCTCATTTTCAACAGGGTTGTGGGCCAACTATGTACCCCTTACTACCGCGTTTTGGGTAATACCTATGGGCGGTTGTATATTGTGGGCTGCGGCATGGGCGTATAGTCGAATGGTAAAACAGCACGGTTACGCATGAAGGGGTAAATAGAACTCTGCAATCAAGCCTTTCTGCGGGTGATTGCGCAGCTCCACACCGCCACCATGGGCTTCCACAATACGCCTTATAATTGATAAACCTAAACCAGAGCCCGATGTACTTCGGGCTTTGTCGCCTTGCGCAAAGGGCATAAATACATGCTCTAATTCTGCTGCGGGAATGCCAGGGCCAAAGTCGCGAATTTTACAGTAAACCCGCTTTTCGTTCCGGTTATAAAAAGTGGAGATAACAATATTGTCAGAGCCGTAACGGAAGGCGTTCTCGATAATATTATCAATAACTCGCTTCATGGCCACGCGACGTAAATCAAGTAAGGGAATATCGTTAAGCTTCAGCGCGATGTGATGCTTCTCTTCAATATGCCGCGCTTGAGCCAGTTCAATAATAAGGCTGTTTAGGTCGGTGTTTTCTTTTATCTCTTCAGTATCGTAGCGCGCATAGTCGATGAATTGATCGATAATGGCATTCATATCTTCAATATCGTTAACAATGCCATCTTTTATCCAGTTTTGGGACTCAGGCAGCATCTCAGATGCAAGGCGAATGCGTGTCAGCGGGGTGCGTAAATCATGGGATATACCTGCCGTCATCAAGGTTCTGTCATGCTCTAGCTGCTTTATGCCTTGATTCATTCGGTTGAAGGCGCGGGTAACTTGAATCATTTCCGTGCTGCCTTGTTCTTTAAGCGGCGCGGGGTGTTCGCCTTTACCTACCGCTAATGCAGCTTTTTGCAAAGAAGACAGTGGCATGGTCATGCGCCGTACAAATAGCCAGCCACCTGCTACGCTGAGAATCCCAATCACCATCAAATACATGGTTAGTGGTGAAATATTCGCTTCGTTTAAGCCGGTTATGGGAATAGCAATCCAGGTGTCGGGGTAGCGAGATAACGAAATCCATACCGTATAGGGTGCGCTGGCGTCGGTTTTCTGCGAAACGGTGCTAATGCGAACATCGGCAAGTTGCTCAATTTGTTTGCTTACCTGGGATGACATAAATCCATAATAGACCGCGCTTTCTAAACCTTTGGTTCTTGCTTTGCTGGCATCGAGTATTTGAATGTCGGTTTTGTCGTAATAGCGGGCTCTGCTGTCGTCATTACTGACTAATAAGTCTTCCGCTAATACCGATTTTACTTGCGTGGCAAGTAAGCTGTTGATTTGCTGGTAACTAGGTTGAATAAAATAATAAGTAACAGACAGGTAAGAAACGACTTGGTTAATAAGCAAAAGTACGCCAATCAGCATGACTGTTTGGCCAAATGCACTTTGAGGAACCAGACGCACTACTTCACCAGCCTATCTAAACAACCCATTTTTCCCATGGTTATTTATGCCTGCTCACCATCGGGCACGAATACATAGCCTAAACCCCAAACGGTCTGAATATACCTTGGGTTAGCGGGGTCTTTCTCTAGCATTCTACGCAGTCGAGATACCTGAACATCAATACTACGCTCAAGCGCACTGTAGTCTCGCCCGCGAGCAAGGTTCATCAGCTTATCGCGTGATAATGGCTCTCTAGGGTGGGTAACTAAAGACTTCAATACCGCAAACTCGCCGCTTGTGAGGGTAAGAGGGGTAGTACCCGCAGTCATTTCTCGGGTAGCCAAATTCAGTTTGTATTCGCCAAATTCGATAACTTGAACGTCTTTAGAAGGCGCGCCTGGGGCTTCACTATTGCGACGACGTAATACCGCCTTCGCACGTGCAAGTAACTCTCGGGGGTTGAATGGCTTAGGCAAGTAGTCATCGGCACCCATCTCAAGGCCAATAATTCTGTCTACTTCATCGCCTTTTGCGGTAAGCATGATAATAGGAAGTTCGCTACCGGCTTGACGTAAGCGACGACAAATAGACAAGCCATCTTCGCCAGGAAGCATTAGGTCTAACACCATAAGGTGGAAGTTCTCGCGTTCAAGCAACCTGTCCATTTGCTCTGCATTTCCAGCGCTTCGCACTTGGTAGCCTTGCTCCACTAAATAGCGTTCAAGTAGGCTACGAAGGCGCATGTCATCATCGACAACGAGAATTTTAGACGTTTCCTGACCCATGACATGCCTTTAATAGTAGTTTTCTTCACTATAACGACTCGTCACCAAATACAAAAGAGAGGAATGCATGAAAGCCTTCTCCTCTTTGTTACAAATAGTGTCTGTTAGCAACTACTCAAAGCGAACGACATTAAGTGCTTTGGTGTCGGCGGTGCCGTTTAAGGTGTCGGAATATAAGGCGACAATTTGCTGAGAGCCTGTGTGTTCTTGCTCAAAAAAGGTATCTTGAACTTTTCCTGAAAACCCCTTCCAGGCCTTTGCATATTTTGCTAAAAATGCCTCGTGCCCCCATTCCTGCTGACGTTGCTTAACTCGTGCAGGAGCAAAAAATATTTCTGCATCCAAGGCTTTCTTATTGGGTTTTTGCTCGGCTTTCCAATCGGTGGCACCAATAAGCGTTACTTTGGAAAGCTTATCACCAAGGGCGTCGCCAAGTGATGTGATCAAAGCACCGTTGGCAGCAAAATCGAGCAACCAGTATTGCTGATCTTTAGACAGTGTTTCTACATCATCGTAGCTAAATACGTGGTCGTAGCAACCTGACGCTTTTACCATGTCTACATTTGACGCAGAGGTTAACCCAATGACTTGATAATTAGCATGTCTGTGAACTTTTTGATCTTTAAGCCGTTGAGCGGTGCCCAATGCAGTTTTGCTAGATGCACTAGAGAGCAATAATGACTCACCCTTGCTAAATTCATCTACAAAATCATCCAGCACAAACGAGGTCATATATAACGGACGGAAATTTAGCTGCCAAGCTTCACGGCTTTCATCATACCCAGGGTCAACGGCGCAGCGTAGAAATTGGTCGTACACCGGGCTAATACTTTTACGATTTTCGTGAATATCAGAAAAACCATGGGGGGCGACCTTTCCGGCTTTAGTTATCCAGTGGCTTGCCATAGGCAGGTAACCAAACACTTTCTCGCCTGCTTTAATGTCAGCGTGGTTTGACGCCACCACAGTGGCAAATCCCCATACAGGTACAATGCCGTAACCTTCATCAGCGGGGAAAAACCCCCAGTAGCCCATGGTAAAGCCCAGCGCGGCATAAGTAATATTATTGGCTGAAAAACCAAAGCTGTCAGTTTTAAGTAAAACCTCATCTTCAGCTAAGTCATTGGTAGACAGGGTTTTGTCTACTACTTGGGTGGAGTCGATTTTGTCTTTTTTCACCCAAATCTGCGTACTGGTTACGGTTGTCATGGCGTCACCTTTCATCTAATTTTAATAGACTACGATGCCGTACTTTGTATGGGTTTTCGACTTCAGGTTGTAAATAGATTGTTATAGGGGCGGCGAATATACAGTCACTAACACCCTTTTTTGAGATGATGGCTAATATTACTCGTCTTGGGTATTCAACCAATCCATTTGGTGGCCTGCACGACGCTTTCTATTTAAAATATCTTCCAATAGTGGAGTAAGAATGAGCTCCATCGCTAACCCCATTTTGCCACCTGGTACTACGAGTGTGTTTATACGCGACATAAACGCGCCATCAATCATTTGTAGCAAATAAGGGTAGTCAACATGCTTCATTTCACGCCTGAAGCGAACCACAACAAAACTTTCGTCTTGCGTAGGTATTTCACGGGCACTAAACGGGTTTGAGGTGTCTACAGTAGGTACACGTTGAAAGTTAACATGGGTTTGAGAGAACTGAGGCGTGATGTATTGGAAATAATCATCTAGCCCACGCACGATGCTACTCATTACCGCTTCACGAGAATGGCCTCGGTCGGTAGTGTCGCGCACAATTTTTTGAATCCACTCAAGGTTTACAATAGGTACCATGCCTACCAATAAATCCACATGCTTGGCTACATCATTTTCTTCGGTTTTAACGCCGCCATGTAAGCCTTCATAAAACAGTAAGTCGGTATTTTGTGGTAAATCTTGCCATGGGGTAAAGGTGCCCGGCATTTGATTAAAAGGCACGGCTTCATCAAAGGTGTGCAGGTACTGGCGGAACTGACCTGAACCCGAGCTTCCGTATTCTCTAAAGAGGGTTTCGAGTAATTCGAAATCGTTGGCCTTTGGGCCAAAGTAACTAATATGTCGGCCCTGTTCTTGGGCTTTGCGAATTTCCACTTCCATTTCCGGGCGAGTAAAGCGGTGGAAACTGTCGCCGCCAACCACTGCTGCGTTCACATTTAAGTTTCTGAAAATGTGGCGTATAGCATTGGTTGTCGTGGTTGTTCCTGCCCCTGACGAACCGGTAATGGCAATAATTGGATGTTTTACAGACATAGAAATTCGTTTGAGAAATGACGGGTACTAGTTATAAGCCCACTGACACCATTAATCAAGAGTTAGACTTAAGTAAGGGGTCGAGTGAGCAATTACCCAGCATATTTTAGCTATCTTTTTCACGGCTGTCGTTTTTATGATGATGTTGCAGTAAGCGAATGATTAGTCGAGCTTCTTCTTCATCTAAATCAAGTAGTGCTCGCATTCGCTCCAAGTGATTAGCATCGTGGTCGCTAAATTTCCCATCTTCCAATGCCGTACGAACGGTTTCTTTAAAGCGGTCTCTTTTTAACTGCATTTGAGCGGTAAAACTAGACGACAAAATACCTGCTGGAAGGGCATAAAAGCAGATGCCTAAAATGGTGATTAAACCACCAAAAAGTTTGCCCCCAGGCGTGATGGGAACAATGTCACCATAGCCCACAGTAGTGAGTGTTACCACTGCCCACCATAGTGAAGCAGGTATGCTACTGAAAGCCTCAGGCTGCGCAGTATGTTCAATGTAATAAATACAGGTGGCTGCAATCACGGTGAACAACATTAACACGCTGAGTGCCGCAACCAGCGAATGAGACTCGCTTCTTATAACAGTAATTAGCGTTTGCATCGAGCGCGAGTAGCGGCCAAGTTTTAATATTCGCAGCACTCTGAATACCCGTAATATCCGTAAATCTAGGGTAACAAACATGCTTAGGTAGAAAGGTAATATGGCAAGCAAATCAATCAGCGCCATAGGACTTTTAAGATAGTACCAGCGCTTTTGCCAAGGCGTATGTAATTGAACGTCCTTTGACGATGCTAGTGCCAAAGGCGGTGCTGCGGCACTACTCCAAATGCGAAGTATGTACTCAAGGGTAAAAAGCACTACAGAAACCACTTCGATAATGTGTAACTCTGTACCCCATTGTGAAGAAGTTCCCGGCACGGTAGATAGCATCATAGTAGCGATATTAATCACAATGACAGTCACGAGTATCACATCAAAGTACTTACTTGTTTTGTGATGTGATTGAGCATCTTTATAAGAAGCTAAAATATTGTAGCAAGTGGTCTGAAGTGACATAAATGCCTTTGCGTTACAGGTGCAGTTTAATACTCTACCAAGAATCGGCAGGTAAGCAAAAATACACCGTTAATAAAATAAGGATTAACTATGAAAGCATGTCATTGGCTGGCAGTGGTAATGTGTACAGCTACGGTAAGTGTAAATGCAGATGAAGCACTGCATACCGAAGCTGCACCCACTATTGATGGGATAGCGAACGAGGCACTTTGGCAAGGGGATGATTGGTATCCTATGAATGAAGTGATCATTGGTGATACACCCTCTGCCAGTGATTTTACAGGAAAGTATAAACTTCGCTGGAACGAAGATGCCCTGTATTTGTTGGCTGAAATTCGAGATGACCATTTATCTGACACCTATGCCTCGCCCATAGAGCGTTATTGGGATGACGATTGTTTAGAGATATTCATTGATGCAGACGGCTCAGGTGGCGACCACTTCAACAACTACAATGCTTTTGCATACCACTTAGCGTTAGACAACCAAGTGGCGGATATCGGCCCAAGCATGGCAACAGAAAATAAGGGTGAAGCTGTGCCACAGCTTTATAACGACCATGTTGATAGTGCGTGGAAACGCCAATCAGACGCCCCGTTTGTGGTGCATTGGGAAACCGCAATAAAAGTGTATGCTGATGATTATGTGCACGGTGAATCCAACACCCCTGTAACGCTTAAAAAGGGCATGAAGCTAGGTTTTATGCTGGCTTACTGTGATGCCGACGGAGGCGATAGAGAGCACTTCATGGGGTCTCACCCTATAATCCCAATAGACGGGGATAAAAACCAAGGATACAAAGATGCGTCTGTATTTGATGTGCTTGAGTTAAAGTAAGCACGGGTTAATACAAACAAAAACGCCGCCGAAGTATAATTAGCTTAGGCGGCGTTTACATGAGCTTTTACTCAGCGTTTCTCTTAACAAGAGATTAAATAAGAGGCTCAATAAGACATCTACATGGCATCTATAAGCGCTTCGTCGGCACTAGACTCACGGGCAATGGCACGGTAGCCAATGTCGGTGCGAAAATACGCGTCTTTGAACTGAATTGCATTTACAAGCTCATACGCTTTTTGCTGCGCTTCAGTCACGTTATTACCCATGGCAGTGGCGCACAATACGCGGCCACCGTTAGTCACCACTTTGCCGTCTTCTAGTGACGTACCGGCGTGAAAAACTTTGCCGTCTAATTCGGCTGCATGCTCAAAGCCAGTAATTTCATCGCCTTTATCATAACTACCAGGGTAACCACCTGCCGCAAGAACCACGCCGATGGCGGCACGTTCATCAAACTCAATCGTTTGGCTATCAAGCTCGCCCTTACAGGCCGCTTGGCACAAAGCGACAATATCAGATTGTAAACGCAGCATAATAGGCTGGGTTTCTGGGTCGCCAAAGCGGCAGTTATATTCAATCACTTTGGGCGTACCATCGGCCATAATCATTAAACCAGCGTACAAGAAACCCATGTAAGGATTACCTTCTGACGCCATGCCTTCAACCGTTGGCATAATCACTTCTTTCATCACGCGATCGTGAATTTCTTGTGTTACCACTGGGGCAGGAGAGTATGCACCCATACCACCTGTATTAGGGCCTTTGTCGCCATTTGCGGCGCGCTTATGGTCTTGGCTTGTGGCAAAAGGAAGCACGCTTTTACCGTCTACCATAACGATAAACGAGGCTTCTTCACCATCTAAGAATTCTTCTACTACAACGCGGCTACCAGCTTCACCAAAGGCATTACCTGCTAGCATGTCGCGAATGGCATCTTCTGCTTCTTGTAGCGTCATCGCTACAATTACGCCTTTACCTGCTGCTAGGCCGTCTGCCTTAATTACAATAGGCGCGCCTTTTTCACGCACGTAAGCGATGGCTGGGTCAATTTCAGTAAAGTTCTGATATTCAGCGGTAGGAATATTATGGCGAGCTAGAAAATCTTTAGTAAAGGCTTTAGACCCTTCAAGCTGCGCGGCAGCTTGTGTAGGGCCAAATATCATTAAGCCTTCGTTAGTGAACGCATCTACCACACCTGCAACCAACGGCGCTTCTGGGCCAACAATGGTTAATTCAACATCGTTACCTTTAGCAAAAGACAGTAAACCAAGAATATCGTTTACATCAATTGCTACGTTTTCTAGCTTAGGTTCTATTGCGGTTCCAGCATTACCAGGGGCAACAAACACTGTTGAAACATCAGAAGATTGCGCTGCTTTGTAAGCTAGCGCATGCTCGCGGCCACCGCCGCCAATTACAAGTACGTTCATTAACTATTCCGTTTTAAGGTTTTGGTTTTACGACTTAGGTTTTATAAACTATGCTTTTTAAACTTAAGCGTCATGCGATTACTCTCGCCAATGGCAAGGTACTTCTCACGATCTTGATCTTTTAATTTGAGGCTAGGAGGAAGCGTCCATACACCGCGCGGGTGGTCGGCTGTATCTTTAGAGTTTGCATTGATGCCACTAGCTTCTTCAAGCTCAAAGCCCGCTTTCTCGGCTGCAGCAACAACGAAAGAACGCTTCATATAGCCACTTTTCTTCATCGCTGCATCGTCAGCAGATTCAGGGAGTTCATGTTCTACCACACCTAGTACGCCACCAGGTTTAAGGGCTTTAAAGAAAGCACCAAATGCGTTGTCGATGCCTTCAGTACCTTGACCCATATACCAGTTATGAATGTTGCGGAAGGTAAGTACCACATCGGCACTGCCAGGCTCTGCAATATCAAGGGCTTTGGTTGGGTGAAAAGCGGTGACTTTTACACCTTGATAAGGCGCGCTGTCTTTTACTTTTTGATTGAAGTTTTCTAGCGACTTACGGTAATAATCGTTGGTCGATTCGTCAACGAAGAAGTGAGCAGCAATGTACTGACCTTCTTTTTGAACCAAAGGCGCAATAATGTCGGCATACCAGCCGCCACCTGGTGAAATTTCAACTACTGTCATGTCTGGCTTAACGCCAAAGAATCGTAATGTTTGCTGAGGATTACGGAATTCATCACGTACTTTGGCTTGTGCTGAGCGGTGTTCGCTCATGGCTGCATCTGATATAGCATCGGCGCTAGCATAGGTTGCTGACATGCCAAGCGTGGCTGCGAGTACTAATTTGGCTAACTTCTTCATTGTTATTTCCTTATTATCATCGAGGGTAACGGCGATTACGTTAACTGCTAATACTGATAAACACCAGTTTCAGATTAAGCTTAACAACAAACTATGACACCTACCCGACACCCAACATGCTAAATCTGTACTCTGCCGTTTTGCTTTTTCTTGCTTCAGAGCTGAGAGTGAGAGTAGAAGGCATTCAAAACACGCGGTAAACCCATCCATGGGCACTCTGCCACAGCATCCATGCTGTGGAAGGTTTTGAATGCCTTCTACTCTCACTCCTATCAACCGGCGTCATGCTTATTAAGTACGAGATCAGTTTGCATTTAAACACGCGGTAAACCCATCCATGGGCGCTCTGCCACAGCATCCATGCTGTGGAAGGTTTTGAATGCCTTCTACTCTCACTCCTATCAACCGGCGTCATGCTTATTAAGTACGAGATCAGTTTGCATTTAAACACGCGGCAGACTCATCCATGGGCGCTCTGCTAAAGCATCCATGCTGTGAAGGTTTTGAATGCCTTCTGCTCTCACTCCTATCAACCGGCGTCATGCCTATTGGATTGTGAGTTTTAGCGTGTTCCGCACTTTTATTCAATGGCAACTGTAGAGCCTAGCTATCAAAAGAGGGGAAGTGAATGCCAGTACTAAACCCTCTGCGGCAAGGATGCCATAGGTAACCCTTCACCCATCTCTAACCAGCTATCTGTTTCCAAAGCACGGCACGCAATAAGCTAGCAAGATGTAGTAGTGAGTACGAGGGCGGAGCCCCCATGGACGGGTTTACGGCGTGCTCCAAACTCGTACTCGCTTACTGCATCATCTATTTTAATGGCGGAAGTGGCGCATGCCAGTGAACACCATGGCGATGCCGTGTTCGTCGGCTGCATCAATCACTTCTTGGTCGCGCATTGAGCCACCAGGCTGAATAACGGCTTTAATGCCTGCTTCTGCGGCAGCATCAATGCCATCGCGGAATGGGAAAAAAGCGTCAGATGCCATTACAGAACCTGCAACTTCAAGGTTTTCATCAGCGGCCTTAATACCTGCAATTTTTGCAGAATATACGCGGCTCATTTGACCTGCGCCCACACCCACTGTCATACCGTCTTTACAATATACAATGGCGTTAGATTTTACGTATTTGGCAACTTTCCAGCAGAACATCAAATCACGAAGTTCGTCATCTGAAGGCTTAAGTTTGGTGACTACTTGAAGGTCTTCCATTTCAACCATGCCAAAGTCGCGCTCTTGAACTAGCAGCCCGCCGTTAACACGTTTGAAGTCGTAACCGTCTGTTAGTTGACCAGCCCAATCACCACACGCTAATAAGCGTACGTTTTTCTTTGTGCTGACAATGTCTTTTGCTTCGTCGCTAACGATAGGTGCAATAATCACTTCTACGAACTGACGATCCACAATCGCTTGTGCCGTTTTCGCATCTAACTCGCGGTTAAACGCAATAATGCCGCCAAACGCAGAGGTTGGGTCGGTTTTAAACGCGCGGTCGTAGGCAGACAAAATGTCTTCGCCAATAGCTACACCACAAGGGTTAGCGTGCTTAACAATAACGCAAGCTGGCTCTTCGAATTCTTTAACGCATTCTAGGGCAGAGTCGGTGTCGGCAATGTTATTGAACGACAATTCTTTACCTTGAAGCTGAGTGGCCGTAGACACTGACGCTTCTTGAATATCGTTTTCAACGTAGAAAGCAGCGCTTTGATGGCTGTTTTCACCGTAACGCAAATCTTGTTTCTTGCTAACCTGAACGTTGAATGTACGTGGGAATTCGCTGTGCTCATGTCCGCAGTCGTCTTCGCAATCGGTAGCATCAATACGTGCGCCAAAGTAGTTAGCAATCATGCCGTCGTATTCAGCAGTATGCTCAAACGCTTTAATCGCTAGGTCGAAGCGGGTTTTGTAAGTCAGTGAACCTTCGTTTGTTTCCATTTCAGCTAGAACGCGGCCGTAGTCGGCAGCTTTAACAACAATGGTTACATCTTTATGGTTTTTAGCCGCAGCGCGAACCATGGTAGGGCCGCCAATATCGATATTTTCAATAGCGTCTTCTAACGTGCAATCGTCGTTAGCCACTGTTGCAGCAAATGGGTAAAGGTTCACTACCACCAAATCGATTGGAGCAATGTTGTTTTCGACCATTACCGCTTCATCAATACCACGTCGAGCCAAAATGCCGCCATGAATTTTAGGGTGAAGGGTTTTTACACGGCCAGCCATAATTTCTGGGTGACCTGTGTGGTCAGACACTTCTGTTACTGGCAAGCCAGCTTCAGCGATGAGTTTAGCAGTACCGCCCGTCGACAGAAGTTCCACCCCAGCGTTATGCAGCGCGGTGGCGAAATCGAGGATACCGGTTTTATCAGAGACACTTAATAGAGCACGTTTAATGGGTTTTGGTGTTTGCATAAAATATAAGCTTCAAAGTTAAGAGTGGTGAAACAAAAAGAGCACCTGTAGGTGCTCTTCGGTGGGCTAGGCCCGGTGATTTTAGTTCATGCCGTACTGCTTCAGCTTTTTGCGAAGCGTGCCACGGTTGATTCCCATCATAATGGCAGCGCGGGTTTGGTTGCCGCGGGTGTAAGTCATAACTTCTTCCAGCAGCGGGGCCTCAACTTCGGCCAGTACCATTTCGTATAAATTATCGATGTTGGCGTTGTCCAGTTGCTTCAAGTATTTATTAACCGCTTGCTTTACTGAGTCACGAAGTGGCTTTTGTGCTTGCGTCTGAGAAGGCGTAGTTACTGTAGTAGTAAAAGGTGAAGTCACGTTTTGATCGAACATAATACTGTCTTGCTCTTAAGTTAGTCATTACTATGCTGCAGGAGAAATCTGTCGGGTTTCTCGATTCTGCAGCGCTTCAAAATAAGCGTTTAGTGCTTCAAGTTGCGCTGACGCATCCTCGATAGCGTTGAACGATTTACGAAATTGACGATCCGTATCGTGTTCCGAGAGATACCAGCCCACATGCTTGCGGGCAATTCTTACACCGGCGACTTCACCGTAGAAGCTTTGTACATTAGCGACGTGCTCGTGCAAAATCTCATACTGTTCAGACAATGGTGGTGGCTTTAGGTTCTCGCCAGTTTCTAGGTAATGCAGGATCTCTTTAAAAATCCAAGGATTGCCTTGAGCACCGCGACCTATCATCACACCATCTGCACCGGTACAATTCAGTACCTGTTGTGCTTTTTCAGGAGAGGTAATATCTCCGTTGGCAATTACGGGTATCGAAATTGCCTCCTTTATACGACGGATAGTGTCAAACTCCGCCTCTCCTTTGTACATACAAGCTCGCGTTCTACCGTGAACAGCCAGTGACTGTATGCCGTTTTGCTCAGCAATGCGGGCTATCTCAACCCCATTGCGGTTATCGGTATTCCAGCCGGTACGAATTTTAAGTGTTACAGGAACATCTACAGCATTAACCACTGCTTTAATGATTGATTCCACCGTGCTCGGGTACTGAAGCAACGCGGAACCTGCCAGTTTCTTATTCACCTTTTTGGCTGGACAACCCATGTTGATATCGATGATTTGCGCACCGTTCTCAACATTAAATTGTGCCGCTTGGGCCATAAGCTCTGGATCAGCACCTGCAATCTGTACAGAACGAATACCTTCTTCGCCCTCATGATTCATTCGTGCTTGTGATTTTGCGGTATTCCATACCTTTGGATTGCTTGAAAGCATTTCCGACACCACAAGCCCCGCACCCATACGTTTACATAGTTGACGAAATGGACGGTCAGTCACACCAGCCATTGGAGCCAGCATCAAATTGTTATCTAACGTATAGGAACCAATTCGCATATTTCGCCATCTAGAACTGCACAGAATTTATACACCCGGCTAAAACGGGGCGCTAAGTGTACGTGTTTTCGCAATACTTGAAAAGGCTAAAAATCACACAAAATTTCACTCTATGGGCTTGACAGTGAAAAAAAACTGTAACATTAGCCATCTATCACCGTTTTGCAGAGTGAATTTTAATCAAATCTCTCAAAGGCCGCGAATTGAAAGGCATTGAAAGACAAAAAATTTACATTTAGGCGAGTTTTTTACCAGACACTCGCGCCCATTCTCCATCAATCGCGCTCTCATCAAGGGCAAAATCGCGGGTGTAGGCAGCTTCAATTTTGGTTACTTGTTCAGCAAGAATGCCGGAAAGGACGAGTAAGCCCGACGGTTTACAGTAAGATGAAATAACATCTTGAAGCTCTAGAAGTGGGCCAGATAATATATTCGCCATTACTACATCGGCCTCTAGCGTGGGTTGGTCAGCCGGCAGATAAACATCAAGCCTGTCTTCAACGCCGTTACGGCGGGCATTTTCTTGTGTGGCTTGAAGCGCTTGTGGGTCGATATCAATGGCGACGACTCGCTTAGCGCCTAATTTAAGTGCCGCTAGGGCTAAAATGCCTGAACCACAACCAAAATCCACAACCACTTTATTAGCAACGTCGATACCGTCTAACCAACGTAAGCACAGGGCAGTTGTAGGGTGAGTACCCGTTCCAAAGGCAAGGCCTGGGTCTAGCATCACGTTAACGGCATTAGGGTCTGGCACATCACGCCAGCTCGGGCAAATCCATAAGCGGGTACCAAATTGCATAGGGTGGAAATTATCCATCCACTCACGTTCCCAGTCTTTGTCTTCAAGTGGCTCTAGTTTGTATTTAAAATCTGAACCTAGAATGCGCGCTTTGCCTAATCGTTTAATGATGGCTTTCATGTCATCGGTGGCTTCAAACAAGCCCACCACTTGCGTGTCGGGCCACAGCATAATTTCACCAGGCTTAGGCTCGTACATAGGCGTGTCTTTCGCATCTACATAGGTTACCGCTTGCGAACCGTTAGCGCTTAGCATATCGCCAATTGATTCAGCGTATTCTGAGGAGGTATTTATTCGTAACTGTAGCCAGGCCATATTCAAACATGTTCAAAGGGTTTGGCCATATTGTACCGCTTGGCTAGTTAAAGCGAAATCATAATGCTGGTAGCAACCCGTCAATTTCCCGTTCGTTTTCCCGCTTTACACAATAATTTTATGTAAAAGTGCCTTTTTTCATCAAACTTAAGTCTACATTTAACTTTTATTAGCCATTGTTTTTAAAGGGTTTATATAATGGTTAAGTCTTTTGGAGAATGGTTATTTATTGGCAAGTGTTTATAGTTAATAGGTGTTCCATTACTATTTCACCTTATGCACTATATTGTCGTACTTTTTATTATTTTGTTCTCTTCCAACGCCGCATTTGCAAAGCAAATTGAGGTGGTCGTGGGCTGGACAAAACCTCCCTATGTTATCTCAGAGCAAGATTCCGGCTTTGAGTTAGAACTCGTGCGGGCAATATTGCTTGAAATGGGGCATGACATGGCGCCGATTTACGTTCCTTTTGGACGCACCGCCAGCATAATGAAAAAGGGGGAGGTGGATATTGGACTAACCTTAAATCCAGGTCACGATATTGACCCCGCTATTCTGACTGATGCATACGTTTATTATCAAAATGTTGCAGTAAGCCGCACTGACAGAAACTTTGAAATTCACGAAATACAAGACTTAGTCGGGCATAGCGTGATTGCTTTTCAAACGGCAATATCGGTATTGGGTGAAGAGTTTAAAGACACGTTAGCCCATCAAAAAAACTATATGGAGCTTGCACAACAAGACCGGCAGGTTAGTTTGCTACTGCTTGGCAGCGTAGATGTGGCTGTGATGGATAGAAACATTTTTCAATACGTTAAACATCAGCTGCCTGTCGAAAAGCAACACGACACAACAATACACGAGCTGTTTCCCGTTTCCGCCTACAGTGCGGCTATTTCTGACGAGAAACTAAGAAACCAGTTTAATGAAGTATTGGCGCTATTCATAAAAGACGGCCGGTACCAGTCTTTACTTGATCAATTTGGTCTATTTAATTTTATTGAAGATCAGCCCATGCAACCGGCTAAAAAGTTGAATTAAGCTAAGATGAGTTTTTGAGTCTTGTGGCCTACCACTTCTAACGTACTACCCTTTTCCTTCAAATTTTTAACCTAATGTCTCTGTCCGAAACGCTTATTTCTAGCGTTTATCGCTTTTTTTGTGTCTTCATGGGTCGTGTTTGCCGAATAAAATGATACTTTGAACCTAGTTACTCACATGTTGCGTAGTAATCGTTTCAATCCACTACTAAGATATTTAAAACTAAAATGTAGATATCTTAGAAACTTGGGGACAAACCACATGAAGGCTACGCTACTTTACGCTGCCGTTATTTTACTTTGCACCGCGTGTGCACCATCTAAGCCGAACACAAAAAATGCATCTGTTGAGCGTTCAGACGACAGGGCTTTTTCAGTAGCTGTTGAGGCTTGGTTAGATAAATCTGCACTAGAACAAGCGCAGGCTATAGCAGCAGGTGAGTTGTCATCCGAGGCGTTAGTAAAAGGCTATCTCGCTAGAATCGAAAAGCTTGATGGTGATGTAAATAGTATTTTGGCACTTAACCCCAATGCCATTGAAGAAGCCAGAGCGGCTGATTTAGCACGTAAAAATAGAATGCGTAAAGGGCCGCTGTTTGGTATTCCAGTGTTACTGAAAGACAATATTGAAACCAGTGAGCTACCTACTACCGCAGGCGCGATGGCACTTGTTGATAATGACACAAAGCGAGATGCCCCCATTGTAGCTCGCCTTAAAGCCGCGGGCGCCATTGTGTTAGGTAAAACTAACCTCTCTGAATGGGCTAACTTTCGGTCTGAATCTTCTATTAGTGGTTGGAGCGCCGTAGGTGGGTTAACCCGAAACCCGCATATGTTATCTCGTAGTGCTTGTGGTTCTTCGTCGGGTTCAGGTGCTGCTATGGCATTGCGTTTAGCGTCGTTAGCCGTGGGCACTGAAACCAATGGTTCTATTATTTGTCCTTCTTCAATGAACGGTATTGTAGGATTTAAACCCACAGTTGGGCTGTTATCTCGTACGCACATTGTCCCTATCTCATATACCCAAGATACCGCAGGTCCTATGACCGCAAACGTTAACGATGCATGGTTAATGGCATCAATCATGGCAGGTGTAGATACAAAAGATAGCGCAACGCTAGAGGCTAGCAAACACATGCTTAATGCACCGCAGCAAAGTATGTTGGCGACCGATTTAAAAGGCGTGCGCGTAGGCGTTGTGCGTTACCGTCAAGGGGATAACCCTCATGTGCTTTCTACTTATGAAAAAGCCTTAAATAGCCTAACTGCCGCAGGCGCTGAGCTGGTGGAAATTAGCGACTTCAAACAACCTGAAAGTTTTTGGGCCGACTCTTATCAAGTGTTACTTAGCGAGTTTCATTACACATTAAACGAATACTTAGAAGGCAGTCCAGCGGACATTCCTGTGCGCAGTTTGTCGGAACTTATTACTTACAATCAAGCAGGCTCTCGAGAACTTGCGCTCTTTAATCAAGATATATTCGAAAAAGCAGTGAATACAGATGACATTAATAGCCCAGAATACGCTTCGGCTCTAGCCTTGGTAAGAGAAACTGCGAGAGACAAGGGTATTGATGCCCTAATGGCACAACATAAAGTTGATGTACTTGTGGCACCCTCAAATAGCCCGGCTTTTCTGATTGATGGCGTGTATGGCGATCATTCCCCAATGGGGTTTATTGGAATTGGGTATTTAGCGGCCATTGCAGGTTATCCGCATCTTACTGTACCGGCAGGAGAAGTGAAAAACCTTCCGGTGGGAATTAGCTTTATTGGCAAGCAATGGGACGATGAAAAAGTGCTACGCATTGGCAGTATATTTCAAGCAAAGCATGGGGCCTATATAAAGCCTGGTTTGTTACCGAGCCGACTACATAACCCCGCATTGTTAGACGCTGTGAAGGGGCTGTAACTCGTTATAGACCCTTATCTCAAATGCATAAAAAAGCCCCAGCACACGTGAGCGAGACTGGGGCTTTTTTGATAATTCGAGTTACTAGCCTGGGCGTTTAACCCATGCACTACACCAACCATTGGCGTTAACCAATTTGTTAGGGAAGATGGCGCAAGGGCGGTGTTGTTCGCCGTCGGCACCTTGAATGTACATGCAGTTGTTACATTTAGCACCGTCTACAGTAGACGCCGCAGTGTAGTTTAATGCTTTCGCGCTTGGATCATCTGCTTGTAGTTGTTCTTGCGCATTCGCACGTAACGCAACGCTTCCTAACGTTAGGCCTATCAAAGATGTACCTGACAATTTCAGAAAGTCACGACGGTTTACAGACTTCATAATTCTCTCCAATTGAGATAATAACGATAATGATTCTTTTTTACTCAGCGCCTAAAACGCAAAAACCTGCCGCAAGGCAGGTTTTGAATGTTAATAATTATACTATAACCCGTGGCGTTTGGATCTAACACAAAGCAATAAATATTTGTTGATCTAGATTAACGAGTTTCACCTGAACAGCTAGCAAAATCAATGTCCTATAGCATCAACGCAACATTAGTTTGCGCGCCACTGGCAAAACATGAATTATTTTTTAGTTACGCTCGCCTGTGTTAAAGGCACATCGGGTTTTGCGTAAGCATATTGGGCTATCTTTTGCGTACTATGATAAGTGTCCAGACCCGAGATACATGAGGTTTGTAGTGATTCAAGATCTATATACCCATCTTCGGCAATAGCACTTTTTGCAATGTCATCTCCTGTAGTGCTGCTGCCCGCAATAAAGACCTCTTGGATTTCACCTATAATCATTTCCGTTTGATTACACAACGTAAAATGCTGTTCTACTTTAAGCCCCATCTTTATCGCGCTTTCTTTAACATAAGGCGCGCTGAAGTTCTGGCTAAACCAAGGCGTTAGTCCAACCTCATCGAACTCACTCACACCATTATCATACCGCGCAGATGTTTGATGTGCTTTGTCAGTCCAACTTGTATGAACATGATTTAAAGTGAACATACCTTGCTGCTTAATATTAGTCAGAGAATCTCGCTGTGCAGTGTGTGGGCGCATAATAATACCCAGCAATGGTGGGTTAGCCCCTACATGAACCACAGAACTAATAATAGCTAAGTTGTTAACTCGGCCATCGGTGGTGCCTAACAGTGAGGAAGATTTAAAGCCAGATAGACTATTCACAAAGTTGGCGCGATATCGTTGCGGCAAAGCATTGATATCCTGCAACGAAAAATGGGTACCACTATCAGCCATTTTCCTGCTCCGCAATAATATTTAAGTCTTCGCCTTGCTGATAAACACCAAGTTCTATAGGTTGGCAACATACTTGGCAATCAAGTACCTGCACCTGACCCACATCATTAACCTCATCAATTTCTACATCATTGGCTGCCATGCAATATGGGCAAGAGAACGCCATCGATCGCGTTAAGCTCATGATTTCCTCGTATGTGAATTACGTTGTGATAGTTATTACGAGTAAAGTAGAAAACTGGATTGACTGCCAATTAAGCCAGAATGACTTTACAAGCTACTACGCAAGCGCCTGTGCACCTACGCATGAAATAAAAAGGGAAAAGGTTGAATAATAGGGCTGTATAAATATACACTAATTAGTGTATGCAATAGTTTGGTTTTATAATGCGAAAAGATTTGCCACCACGATATTACTTAGCCCACTTTTTTGAGTTCTTAGCGTTCTTTAAAGGGGCGAATGCTGCGTTGTTAAGTGATGACGCTCATGGTTTTATAGAAAGCTTTAACCAGCTAGATGCTGACAAACAATGCATCATTGTGCGTGCGGCTAATCGTAAATATGCGGTAATTGACAGGTCGCAGTTTTCTTATGCAGAAATAGCTAACCCTCAACAGCAAATTGACGAGCTGATTGAAGCTAAGTGGTTCGGCGATTTGCACCATGCTTCGCTGCAAGATATTGCAGGCGTACTGACTAAAGACGCTATTTTAAGGTTGTTAAGTGAATACGGTGCCACTCAAGGTTTGGCATCATTGACCAAGCCCGTGCTTGTATCGCGCTTAGAAGCCTGCATTAATCAGCATGGCTGGCCTGAAGGGCTAAATGAGCATACTTACTTAGTGTGTTTGTTTGATGCACCGCTAAAATTTTTATTATTCCTTTATTTTGGCAATACCAAAGGCAGGCTGAATCAATTTTCTATGCGCGACTTAGGCGTTATGCGTACACGCGGCGATTCGGTATCAGATATTACCCGTTTCGACAGTAAAGCAGATGCTGAAGCAGCCTGGTTTTATGCCAGCCATTTAGAAAAGCTCCCTTTTCTTTCTTTAGCGCAAGCAAATGCATTAGCCCATGAGACGTTCCCCAATAGCGATGGCGTATCAGCCATGTTTTATCGTGATCAGTTTCTTTATGCACTAGCGTTAAAATTACTAGGCGAGCACCGAGAGCAGGCCCTTCTTTTGCTATACCAAGCCCAAAGCGACAAAGCGAAAGAGAAATGGATAAGAGAAAGCTATAAAGACGGCAACACCGATAGTGTTAAAGAAGTACTAGAACACATTATCGACTCACCACCTTCCGATACGCTGCTGGCCTTTGCTGAAGATTTCTATGCGAGGAAATACCACAAAAAGCGCACCAGTGCGGTAACCGATATGTTAAGAAATGCAAGCCGCACTATTGATATTGATGTTAGCCAAAATCAACAGGTAGAGCGTGGCGTGTTAGCCCATTATAAACGCTTAGGTATTGCCGGTTGGCGCACCGAGAACAGATTATGGCGCAGCTTGTTTGGGCTAACCTTTTGGGCACAGCTATATGAAGAAGATACCCTGGTCACTGAGTTTGATAGACGGCCTCTATCGCTTAAGCAAAACAACTTCTACGCTCGTTTTGGCAGCAGTATTGAAGCCTTATTTGAAAGGTTAAATAGCAAAGATAAGTTTCGCCACCACGTGCATAAAATGGCGACAGCCCACTATGGCAAGGTGAATAGCTTATTCATGTGGAGCAGCCATTTGCTTGAACCTATCGATGCCCTAATCAAACACGGCGAGCTTAGCGCCATTGTTAACCTGCTTCGAATGATGAGCGAAGATTTTGCCTCGTTAAGCGACGGCTTCCCTGACATCATGATTTTTGATGAAAAGTTACGCTTTGAAGAAGTGAAAGCGCCAGGCGATCAGTTAAGACGCAATCAGTTGGTGTCTATTCAGAGGTTGCAACGTGCAGGGTTTGAGGTTGCTGTTACTACGGTAAATTGGCATCGCGACCCTAATCAGCCGTATGTTGTGGTTGATATTGAAACCACTGGGGGCAACAACAGCTACAATCGAATTACTGAAATTGGCATGGTGAAAATTGTTGCGGGCGAGGTGGTCGATACCTATCAAACTCTAATTAACCCCCAGCGACGAATTCCGGCTACCATCACACGTCTTACTGGTATTTCTGATGATATGGTGGTTGATGCGCCATTATTTGTTGAGGTGGCTGAACGTATTGCTAGCTTTACCGACGACGCGGTATTTGTGGCCCATAACGTTAACTTCGATTATGGCTTCATTAAACAGGAATTTGCACGATTAGAGCTTCCTTTTAAACGACCCAAGCTGTGTACGGTGAGAGAAATGCGCAAGGTAAATCCTGGGTTACCCTCATATTCATTGGCTAACCTCACTCGGCATTTCGACATTAAAATGGAGCAGCATCACCGTGCGCTCTCTGATGCAAAAGCGGCCGCTGCACTACTTGATATCATTCTAACGATGTCGGCTGAAACAATTAAATAAATGTAAGGTTAGGTAAGGCTAGAGAAGGTGAACATTTTTTCTAAATTGGCGTAATAGTAGTGTTAAATAACAAGAGCCGGAACTATGCGAGATACCGAAGAGCAACTTACACAAGAGCAGTACACAAAAGAGCGTCACTTTGAAAAAGGCCGTATTTCAAAAGAGCATTCTTCAAAAGAGCATGTCTCAAAAGAGCCCTCGTCAAAAGATTATCCATCAGAGCTCTATCCCTTAGAGCGCCATACTGAAGGGCATCTCACTGAGGTTGAACAATCTCGCGTCATTGAAATGGCGTGGGAAGATAGAACTCCTTTTGAGGCAATCGAAGACTTGTATGGCTTACCTGAGAAAGAGGTTATTAATCTGATGCGCCAGAATTTAAAGCACAAAACTTTCAAAAATTGGCGTGCAAGGGTGTCAGGGCGTAAAACCAAACACAAAACGTTACGCCCAGCAGGCGTAGAAAGAGGGTACTGCCCGTCTCAATATAAACCTCAGAGTGCGAATAAGTAACCTTCTATTGTGCTGGCTATTCTGTAGGTTTCAATGGCTTCACGGTAGTGACAGGCAGTAGCAGCATCATAAGTTGCTGGCGCCAAGGCGTGGGGAATAACTGGGTAGTGCTGTCATCTGCAGGCGTAGCTTGTGAAATTTGTTGTTTATAGGCTTTATAGTAAGGGCAGCTTTCTTTAAGGCTTTCAATGCGACTTAACACCGAGTCGATAAAAATAGCAGGGCTACGTTGGGTGTTCTGCTTTAAATCTAATACTAGTTCACGTAACACATAGGCTTCCCACTCAGAGCGGTATTCTCGTTCTAGCTTGCTGGGCTCGCGAGAAAGCTCAGTGATTTGTTGGTGTAACTCCACGTCGTTTTCAGGCTTGTCGTAAAGCACACGCAAGGCAAGCAATACGTCGATAGACAGGCGTGAAACAGGGAGTTGAGATTTTAGTTCTTCGTAACGTTTGGGCACCTTGTAAACCTTTTTACCTTAGCGGTAAAGATTGAAAAACTTTTATTTCTTAGCGTTTGAGTTAGTAGACACTACCATACTTCACTCAGTTTTTTTAGTAAATGGCAGTACGCACAAGCAGTTGTAATCATTAAATAAACGTAACCATTCAGCGCTGAACTTTCGCGTGGGGAACCACCGTATTAAAAAGTGCACTGTCAAAGTGCGTACGCGTTCTTGCTGTTTGGCCCATCATTTTGATGGGCCTTTTTTATTGCTCAAATGACACCTTTATACCTGCAAGCAACCGACTAACGCTGTCTACCACATCGGCACGTATAAACCACTCTGTGTCATCAATAAGAGTAATATCTCCGCTTATTTCAGCTGAAGCGCCATGACCCGTCCCCAAAAAATCTTCAGTCAGCTCACCCCTAGGGCCAAAGCCTTCACTTACATAAGAATAGTGAGAAAAATAAGACAAAGGGTAATTTCCCACGCTCGTTCTTCCGCTCAGGCCAATAACAAACTTTGAGCTTGAAGATGACAGCTGCTGAATAGTTTCAATGAACAACGTTTGGGATGGCGTGTATTGAAAGCGATATTCACCCCGAATAAAGTTGTTGTCAGTCATACGCTCGATACTCACTTCGTAGCTATGGGTTTGTCCCATTTTTGCCGAGTATTCTAATTCAACATAATTGAGTTGGTGGAAACTATCAAATGCGCTGTTGGCGTTGGTATCGTCAAGTTCGCCAATAACCAATTCTATTTCGCTGTCCTCTTGCAAGGCATAAACACTGCGCATGCCTTTAATCCATCCATCTTTAGATAGCCCTGACGAAGAAACTCGGCCCTTATAGGTGGGGATGATCCCCGCCTCCATTTTTCCATCAGAAAATTCATAGCGTAAATATAAACGCCTAGCGTAAAGGTAATCTGACGTATCACTATCAAAGGTATTATGGCTTGATGCAAAAGATTCTCCGGTAACCACAAAACTATTTAACGACCACGCATCGTCAGAGGACAGGGAAACAGAAGGGTAATATCGCACTCTATACTGATTTCTATGATCTCGGTCTGAGCGTTCGTCAAAACGAAATTGCATGTCAAGCTTCTGTGAAAAGCTTAAGCGCTCGGCAAAGGCATTGGCGCATACGGAAAATAAGAGAACAACAAATACAGCTGCGTTATCTACCCTTTTCATTTCAGTCGAGTCCAATTCATCAATAAGTTAATTAAGCCTAACCAGCTTATACGAAAAAAAGTGCGACTAGGGTAACTATTTGTGATGGAAAAAACTGAAAAAAAAAGCCGGTGAATGACACCGGCTAAAAACTGGAGGTGGACTCCAATGAGGGTAAACACATAAAACACAACTAAAGTTTCAATAGCAGGGAGGGCTAGGAAACTGAGTTAAGTATATGCCCGCCCCGTTCATTTGAAAAACCTTAAAACTTGATTGTCCTAATCGTAAAAACAGAATGAACTATATGAGCTAGTAATTGCTTAAGCATGGGCAGTAGAGCGCATAGCAAAATGATACTGATAGGCGCGAGTAATTTAAGTCGTTTGGAAATATGTTGTAGAAAAAGAAGGGGTGTACCAGAAGTAAAAAAAGGAGATAAAAGCAGTGCCGTGGAAAACACGGCACTGAATTTTGATGCTGTTAGGCTATGCCTAGTTTCTTCTCAAGGTAGTGAATATTGGTACCACCGGCAAAGAAGTTTTCATCAGCCATAATAGAGCGTTGTAGAGGAATATTGGTTTTAATTCCCTCGATAACTAGCTCATCTAACGCATGACGCATTCTGGCAATGGCTTCGTCACGACTTTCACCAAAGGTAATCAACTTACCAATCATGGAATCGTAGAAAGGCGGTACCGTGTAGCCAGCATAAATATGAGATTCCCAACGAATACCTAAACCGCCCGGCGAGTGGAAAATATCAATCGTACCTGGGCTTGGGATAAAGGTTTTAGGATCTTCTGCGTTAATTCGACATTCAATAGCATGGCCACGAATTTGAATTTGCGATTGGTCGATAGACAGAGGCTGACCGGCTGCAATACGCAGTTGTTCTTTAATTAGGTCAACGCCGGTAATCATTTCAGATACTGGGTGTTCAACCTGAATACGGGTATTCATTTCAATGAAATAGAACTCGCCGTTTTCGTATAAGAACTCGAACGTACCTGCGCCGCGATAACCAATTTCGACACAAGCACGACGACAACGATCGCCAATCTTGTTACGCATTTGCTCAGAAATACCAGGTGCTGGTGCTTCTTCTACCACTTTTTGGTGGCGGCGCTGCATAGAACAGTCACGCTCGCCTAAGTGAATAGCATTGCCTTGGCCATCGGCTAAAATTTGAATTTCCACGTGACGTGGATTTTCTAAGAATTTCTCCATGTACACGGTGGCGTTACCAAAAGCCGCGCCCGCTTCAGCTTGCGTAGTTTCAATAGCACTAATAAGTTCCGCTTCACTGCGAACCACACGCATACCACGACCACCGCCGCCGCCAGCTGCTTTAACAATAATTGGATAGCCAATGCGTTTAGCAATGGTTTTATTCTTATCATTGTCGCCAGTAAGCGGGCCATCTGAGCCAGGTACACATGGAACGCCAGCTTTCTTCATAGCACTAATTGCTGACACTTTATCACCCATCAGGTTAATGGTGTCTGCCGTTGGGCCAATGAAGATAAAGCCACTCTTTTCAACTGCTTCAGCAAAGTCGGCGTTTTCTGCTAAAAAGCCGTACCCTGGGTGAATAGCAATAGAATTAGTGACTTCCGCCGCTGCAATAATGCGAGGAATATTCAAGTAGCTTTCGGTTGCTGAGGCTTTACCGATACAAATCGACTCGTCTGCTAGCAACACGTGCTTTAAGTTTTTGTCTGCCGTGGAGTGTACCGCAACGGTTTTGATGCCAAGTTCTTTACAGGCACGCAAAATACGAAGGGCAATTTCACCACGGTTTGCAATGAGTACTTTATCTAGCATAGTACGAAGCCTGCTTATTCAATGATGAACATGGGTTGATCAAACTCTACTGGGTCTTGGTTATCTACCAGTATTGCCTTAACCACACCAGATTTGTCTGATTCAATTTGGTTCATCATCTTCATTGCTTCAATAATACAAAGTGTGTCGCCAGCATTTACCGTTTGACCCACTTCAGCAAACGGTTTTGCTGTAGGTGAAGATGCGCGATAGAAAGTACCAACCATTGGTGATTTAACCACATGGCCTTCTGGCGCTGCAGGTGCCGCTGCTTGAGCAGGTTCAGCCGCCGCAACGGGTGCTGCTGGAGCCGGAGCTGGTGCTGCATGAGCTGGTGCAGCAAAGCTATAGTTTATTGGCGCTTGAACGCCAGTTGGGCCGCGATGAATTCGAACAGACTCTTCGCCTTCAGTGATCTCAAGTTCGGCAATGCCAGACTCTTCCACTAATTCGATGAGTTTTTTGATTTTTCTAATATCCATGTTCAGTCTCTACGTTAATTTTTTGATTGCGGTAAATTGATGGCGGCGGTCAGGGCTAGTGAATAACCAATGGTACCAAGGCCAACAATGACGCCTGCCGCAACATCTGAGAAATATGAGTGATGTCGAAATGATTCACGGGCATGAACATTCGACAGGTGTACTTCAATAAACGGGATATTGACACTTAACAATGCATCGCGAAGTGCAACGCTTGTATGTGTGAAAGCAGCGGGGTTAATGATGATTGCGTCGATATTGCCCATAGACTGATGAATACGGTCGATAAGCGCATGTTCTGCGTTCGACTGAAAATGGGTAAGGGTGGCATCAGACGATTTTGCCTGCGCGCTCAGATCATCAACGATGTCCTGTAACGTTTGTGTGCCATACTTATCGGGTTCACGTTGTCCTAACATATTTAGGTTAGGGCCGTTCAGTAACAAAATATTCATTAAATTTGCTGCTATCTTCGGTAAAAAGTCAGTGTATTTGCTATTTCAGCAAAATTTTATGACAGTTGCACGAAAAAAAGACAATTAATCCGGTTGTTTATTCATTTAGACGTTGATTATAGAGGTAGTGAAAGATTTCGCAGCAAAATACTGGTCTAATCAGGTGTTTTCGACGCAAAGTTCTCTTCCCGGTCTATGCGTTATCACAGGTGCGTGGCGGTGTATAAGAATGTGACCATGTAATGCTAATGTGACTTTTATGTGCTGCTTATGTAACTAGTGGAGTTCAATTCGGCTCATTTTTTAACGCAAATGGCACCGACATGTACTTTCCTTCGTACTTGGCTGTGTACACGGCGAAGTGCAAATGGGGTAGTGATGAAAACCCTGTATTACCAGAATAACCAATGAGCTCTCCGGCTTTAACGGTTTGCTCTCGCGTTACCACCACACCCTTGTATTTCAAATGGTAATATTCGCCTGTGGTGCCATCGTCATGCAAAATAGCGACAAAATTCGCGTGCTTAGCAAACCGTTTAGAAGCGCCGCCTAATTGGCCATCATCTTTCGTATCTATTACCACACCATCGCGAGCGGCGAACACGGGAGTGCCAACCGGCGCCGCAAAATCTAATGCATAACAGCCCCCACCAAAACCTTGTACTACGGGGTAATTACTAGCTGGGCGCAGCGGCGGCAAATAAATCACTTCATCATTGTGCACAGCATTCAGCACTCCTGAAGTCCAGCTTACTTTCATTGAGTGCCAAAACCGTCGCGGGCTTTTTACTACCCCCATTAAAATAGGGTCATCGTCGTTTAAAAAATACGCTGGATGTCGACCCGGGCGTAAGCCCACTGGTTGGTAAAGTAGACGTAAGCCCACTTGCCGAAAGAGTAAGCACAAGGGGCAGTGGCACCTTTCGCTGAGCATAGACTTCATACTTCCCATTCGTGGGCGCTGAAATGCTGATACAAAATCGATTGGCATCGTAGCAACTGGGCGCTTGGGTAGACGGGTTTTGGTTTACGACCTCTTGCGCCATTAGCGTTTTTAGTGGCGCACACAAGGTAAAAACAAAAAAAAGTGTGAGGGAAAACTGAAACATTAGGGGCATAGCTCACCCTTGAATTACGGTGAAGAGTAATCACTCACCAATCATAATGTTAAAACGTATTTTCAACATGTTCAGCAAAGGCTGGCGCTTTCATAAATCCGGTTACCCGAGACTGCGTTAGCTCATTACCGCTCTCATCGAAAAATAAAATAGTTGGCAGCCCAAGAATAGAAAATTCATCCTGAAAGGCCGTATTATTGGCAGAGGTATCGGTTAAATCTATTTGCATCCACACGGTATTATTAAGCGCATTAATAACATTAGGATCAGGGAAGGTGTATATTTCAAACTCTTTACAGGCCACACACCAATCGGCGTACAAGTCCACCATCACCGTTTTGCCTTGTGAATTGGCTGTCGCAATTTGTTGGCGTAAATCATCTAAATTCTCAACGACAATAAATGTTGGATGAGCCAGCTGGCTGTGCTGCGTGGCAGTGTCTTCAGATGAAGTAAGGGTGTTATAGGCTAGCAGCGCACTGGCGAACAAACCTGCCGCAATAACCAACGTTCGCACGTACTTCAAAATGCCTTTTTGGCTCGCTTCGTTTACCACAAAATAATAACCAAATGCCCCTAAACCTAGGGCTGCCCACAGCAAGTTAATGTATTCGCTAGACCATGCTTTGGGCCACAAACGCTCTACAAATACGATGGCCACCGACAGCATCATAAATCCAAATGATACTTTTACCACGTTCATCCATTGACCCGCTCTTGGTAGCAATTTAGAACCTGTGATCCCAAATATAACAAGAGGAACACCCATGCCAATACTCAACACATAAAGCGAAATGAAGCCAAGGGTTAAGTCGCCGCTTTGTGCAATAAACAATAAAATGCCGGTTAATGGCGCCGTAGTGCATGGCGAGGCAATTAGCCCCGATAACGCACCCATAGCGAATACACCCGCCATGCTGCCAGGCGTTTGGTTGTTACTTAAATTAGTTAAGCGGGTTTGCCATTTTGCAGGAAGTTGAAGCTCGTATCGGCCAAACATGGCTAACGCCAGCAGAACAAAAATGCCAATAAAAATGCCTAGAATGAGCGGATGTTGAAGTGCAGCCTGAAACTGCATACCCGCCGACGCCACAATTAAGCCTAATATAGAATAGGTAATGGCCATGCCTTGTACGTAGGTAAACGTGAGCCAAAATGCGTTGCTGGCTTTTGCCTGTTTACCTTGGCCAATCACAATACCCGACACAATGGGGTACATAGGGAACACGCAGGGGGTAAAAGCAAGGCCTATGCCTAATGCAAAGAATAGCACCAAGGTGAGGGCTAGGTTTTCTTTGTTAATGAGCTTATCGGCCAGAGAATATTGAGACGCTTGAGAGCTACTCGGGTTCGTTTGCGAGAGACTCTGTTCATCTGTCGACATGGGATCAGCGCTGTTGCTCAAGACGCTGGCGTTAGCGTTGCTGGCAAGGGCATTCAAATAGACGGTTTTAATATTCGGTGCGTAACAAAGGCCCGCATCGGCGCAGCCTTGGTAGCGTATTTTTACTATACCGTCGTTGGTGGCTTGTGTAATAGGAACCGTTATCGTGACTTCATCATAAAATACTTCCGATTCGCCAAAGTATTCATCTTCAATGATCACGCCTTTGGGATAATGAGGTTCCCCAATGGCGGCTTGCTTAGCCACTAACTTGAATTGCTTTTTATAAAGGTAATAGCCATCGGCAATGGTAAAGGAAAGGCTTAAGGTGTCGTCTGCCTGATTGAAGTCGAATACAAAGGCTTGGTCTACTTTTAAGAATTCTTCTTGGTTGCTGAACACATCGTCGAACCCACCCAGGCTCTGATTTGAAGGCGGAGCGGAGGTTTGAGGCGAAGTTTGTGCCGTAATTTGTGTATTAGTTTGCGAATAGCCAGGCAGCGCAAGCGATGCTAAAAATAGACAACATGCGACAAAAGAAAATAAACGGGTGATGTACTTCATATAACGACTTTCTTTATCCTAAAGCTATTGGCCTATAAAAAGTAAGACCGAGATGTATACGCTATTCTTTCACAAACCCAGTTTAACACAGCTACCGTCGGTCGCTTGAGTTTGCCACTTAACCCAAAGCGTTGCACCTTCGCTTGTTATTATGGTCTTTACCCCAATACTATTCTATGACTAGATGAAAGAGGAAATGTTGTGCGGTTTTTATTTTTATTGTTTGCCATATTACCCATAGTAGAGATTGCCCTATTAGTTCAGGTGGGCGGGATAATTGGTGGCTGGAATACTATTGGGCTAGTGATATTAACCGCATTCATTGGTGCTTATTTTGTTAAGCGCGAAGGTATAGCAACATTACAAACCGCACAGGCCAAAATGCAGCGCAACGAACTGCCAGGTAAAGAGATGGTAGAAGGCCTAATGCTGGTAGTTGCAGGTATTTTATTGGTTACCCCAGGCCTAATCACTGACGTTCTTGGCTTTATGTTTGCCTTGCCAGGCTCACGCCACCTTATTGCTTCGCAGCTAAGTAAACACATGAAACTACGGGTAGTGACCCAAGCGGGCGGGTTTAACCAACAAACTGGCGGCGGCCAGTACAACCCGTTTGAAAACCCATTCAATCAGCAACAGTCTGGTCAGTCGGGCAGCTCAGATAATGGCGATGTGTTTGAAGGTGAATTTTCAGACAAAACCCAAAATGATACAGATAGACGCCTGAAGTAGTGTGTGCTTTTGGCCTTAAGTGCAGGCTTTGAGCATTAAAATCACTTTTTTTACATTTTTTTGCTCAAAAACCCTTGAACTTACATGGCTACTCCCCCATTTATCCTCGCAGACACGATTTTAACTGCTCGGTAACGAGCAACCCAAGCATACGACATGCAAATAATTGTGTGTCGACAATCATTAACTTGAATAGTGAAATTTTCAGGAGACTTGAAAATGGCAATTCGTCCTTTACACGACCGCGTAATCCTTAAACGCGCAGAGCAAGAAAGCAAATCTGCAGGCGGTATCGTTCTGACTGGTTCAGCAGCAGAAAAATCTACACGTGGCGAGATTATCGCTGTTGGTAACGGCCGCATCCTAGAAAATGGCGATGTTAAAGCGCTAGACGTTAAAGTTGGCGACACCGTTATTTTTAGCGAAGGCTACGGCGTTAAAACTGAAAAGCTGGATGGTGAAGAAGTTCTGATCCTAAGCGAAAGCGACATTCTTGCGATTGTTGAGTAATGACAACTAACGTTAAACGAATTAAGAGAGGAATTTAATCATGGCAGCTAAAGAAGTACGTTTTGGTAACGACGCTCGTACAAAAATGCTTAAAGGCGTAAACACGCTAGCAAACGCAGTGAAAGTTACACTAGGTCCTAAAGGCCGTAACGTAGTACTAGATAAGTCTTTCGGCGCTCCTACCATCACTAAAGATGGTGTATCTGTAGCCAAAGAAATCGAACTTGAAGACAAGTTTGAGAACATGGGCGCGCAGATGGTTAAAGAAGTTGCGTCTAAAGCGAATGACGAAGCGGGTGACGGTACAACTACCGCTACCGTGCTTGCACAAGCTATCGTAACTGAAGGTCACAAGTCTGTTGCTGCAGGCATGAACCCAATGGATCTTAAGCGCGGTATCGACAAAGCAGTTATTGCTGCGGTTGAAGAGCTTAAAGCCCTATCTACTGATTGTGCTGACAGCAAGTCAATTGCTCAGGTTGGTACTATCTCTGCAAACTCTGATTCAGAAGTGGGCGACATCATTGCTCAAGCAATGGAAAAAGTAGGTAAAGAAGGCGTAATTACCGTTGAAGAAGGTCAAGCACTTCAAAACGAACTTGACGTTGTTGAAGGTATGCAGTTCGACCGCGGTTACCTATCTCCTTACTTCATTAACAACCAAGAAAACGGCACTGTTGAACTAGACAGCCCTTTCATCCTATTGGTTGATAAGAAAATTTCTAACATCCGTGAGTTGCTTCCTACCCTTGAAGGCGTAGCAAAAGCAGGTAAGCCACTGATGATCATTGCTGAAGATGTTGAAGGCGAAGCCCTAGCTACACTAGTAGTTAACAACATGCGCGGTATTGTTAAAGTTGCTGCTGTTAAAGCACCTGGCTTTGGTGACCGTCGTAAAGCAATGCTTCAAGACATCGCTATGCTTACTGGTGGTACGGTTATCTCTGAAGAGATTGGTCTAGACCTTGAAAAAGTAGAGCTAGAAGACCTTGGTACTGCTAAGCGCGTTGTTATCAACAAAGACAATACTACTATTGTTGATGGTAACGGCGATGAAGAAGCGATTGAAGGCCGTTGTGCTCAAATTAAAGGTCAAATTGAAGATTCTTCTTCAGACTACGACAAAGAAAAGCTTCAAGAGCGTTTAGCTAAGCTTTCTGGCGGTGTTGCAGTAATTAAAGTTGGTGCAGCTACCGAAGTAGAAATGAAAGAGAAGAAAGACCGCGTTGAAGATGCACTTCATGCAACTCGCGCCGCGGTTGAAGAAGGTGTAGTACCTGGTGGTGGTGTTGCGCTAGTTCGTGCAGCAGCTAAGCTTGCTAGCCTAACTGGCGAAAACGAAGACCAAACTGTAGGTATTAAGCTTGCACTACGTGCAATGGAAGCGCCTTTACGTCAAATCGCTAGCAACGCCGGTGCAGAAGCATCTGTGGTAGTTAACGAAGTGAAAAATGGCGACGGAAACTATGGTTATAATGCGGGCAACGACACGTACGGCGACATGCTAGAGATGGGTATTCTTGACCCAACTAAAGTAACACGCTCTGCACTACAGTTCGCAGCATCAATCGCTTCACTTATGATCACAACTGAAGCCATGATTGCAGATATACCTCAAGACGAAGCAGCGCCTGCAATGCCTGATATGGGCGGTATGGGCGGAATGGGCGGCATGATGTAATCAATTGCTGCCTCTTATAGTCCTTTTAAATCAAGGGTTTATGTTTAATGTATACAGTTAAGTATACGCAAATGTAGACAGTGATGTAGGACGAAAAGAAGCTTTAAGGAAGGCGTTGGGTTTAGACTCAGCGCCTTTTTTTATTAAGTTTTGGGCAGTAGTGTTGAAATAACTGTCTATATATACAATACTGTGAAAAAAATCAGTTGGTGCGCAAATGAATACTTATGAATTAATTAATCTGGATGCCGTGGAATGGCTTAAATCGTTGCCCTCAGAGTCCGTAGATTTATTTATTACAGACCCTCCTTACGAGTCTTTGGAAAAACATAGGTCTAAAGGAACTACGACTCGATTGAAAGTAAGCAAAGGGTCGTCAAATAAGTGGTTTGAAATTTTCCCCAACGAAAGATTTGAAGACTTATTTATAGAAGTTTTCCGTGTACTTAAAAAGAACTCGCACTTCTATCTCTTTTGTGACCAAGAAACAATGTTCTATGTAAAGCCTATAGCTGAGAGATTGGGGTTTAAGTTCTGGAAACCATTGGTGTGGGACAAAGAGAAAATTGGTATGGGTTATCATTATCGTGCCCGCTACGAATTTATTCTTTTCTTTGAAAAAGGTAAAAGGAAGCTAAATAACCTTGGTATACCAGATGTTTTGAGCTGTGCGCGTATAAGGAACGGATACCCCACTGAGAAACCATCGGAACTGATAAAAACATTGGTAGAGCAGAGCACTGTAGAGGGGGACTTAGTTGTTGACCCGTTTTTTGGCTCAGGAAGCGCGGGTGTAGCGGCGCTTGAGCTTAAAAGGAATTTCATGGGCTCTGATATTTCAAAAGATGCTCACGAGCTAGCTAACGAAAAACTGTCCGTACTTGGTGAATGTGTTAATGTTAAAAATAGTGCGAAGTTTGAAGAGTCCACATTGGAAATATCAAAAATAGATGCAGTTGAACAGAAAAATTTAGAGCTAAACTACGCTTAAAGAGGTTGTATGAGTATAGATTCAGGGACGAAATATAGGGATTGGGTTTCAGGTTATATATATGAAAACTTTTCTGGGCGAGGCATTAAGATTTATCAAGAGGTTTCGGTAGGCAAAAGTATTATCGGCAAAAAGCGGACGGTAGATATTTTAGTCTTGAATGAGGCGCAGAATGTAGCAGTTGCTTTGGAATGTAAGCTGCAAAATGTTACCGGAACAGCTGATGAGAAAATACCTTATGCCTTGAATGATGCTCAGTCGATGCAAATGGATAAGTATGTAGTCTATGGCGGAGATGGTTTTAGCAAAGGCGTCAAGCACATGCTGGAAGCCCATGAGTTGGCTTGCTATGCAAAACCACGTAATATGCAAGAAGCTGATTTCAGAAGAACAGCTGACACGAGGGAGTTAGACCATATATTGGCCATGAAATTTAACTGGTGGGACATCGTTGTCTTCAATAAATCGGAATTCACTGGCAGTTCGAGCTTGTAAAAGTGTATTAATTACGCCTTTACGATTATTCGAATTCGATCCGTCAATACAGATTACTTATTGTATCCTAGTGATAGCGCAAATAGCCCCATGTACTCTCATTCGATGCATTGTTGACTGCTTTTATACAAGCTTTTTTCTTCGCTATCATTATTATGCCTTCAAGCATCATGGAACCCACACGCTGGTAGATACAGATATTTGTAAGCAATAATTCTTACTAGGGTCATTTTTATCTAGATTAAGTGCAAGGGTTTCTTTGACAGCCTTAATGCTATTCCTTCGTCCTTACGAAGCCTATCCAATAGACTACGTCGATTCATATTATGCTTGAATCAGTAGAGAATAAGTTGTTAATAGATGAAAAAAGAAAGCCCGTCATAAGACGGGCTAAAAGAAATTCTTAGGGTGTTGTTATTAACGGCTTAATCCCAAACACCAACAGGGTTATCCCAAACACCAACAGGGTTATCCCAAACACCTACATCTTTTGTTGTAACTAACATGTATTAATCTCCGATTTTCCTTGGTCAGCCTAATATCTATAGCAAACCAGTGTATTTAAGACAACTTTTTTATACGAAAGTTCGCTTCTGAGGATTAATTTCAACCCTTCAATGGGGGACAAGATTTTACTCCCTATCATCAGCGGATGCAAATGGTTGTTTAGGTTTTTCTGGTTTTGATTTGTGCCACCAAAACGTTATTCCTTGGTACGGGAATACCCCGTGATTTAGTTTATATTTTTTTCTGCGAACATTTGGGTTCTGTCGATCACTTTCTAAATCTTCAGGGTGATTTGATTTAGCTCCAACCTCAATACCTAGAGGAAAGCCAATTTCAAGCTCCATATACTCTGTGGGGGTCAACGTTGTCCAAACCTCGGTGTCGTCATACTTCTTAAAAGTTCTAGAGCAAAATGATACCTTAAAACCTTTACCATCTTTAGTTGATGGAAGGTTGACCGTAGTTTCAAATTCTTTGACCCCTCGCCCTTTACTATAGGAAATTAGTTTTTTCATTTCATCATGTGAAAGCTCATTGTCACCAATTGTTGCTTCATGTATTTCAAGGGCTTCTTGGAGCCGTGGATCCAAATCACATGATACTCCACAACGGATGGGGTGATTTTTAATTTCCAAATCACTTAAGTTATAAAGTATATGAGTAGTAGTTACATCACAAACAAGTATCTTATTTTTTTCAGAATCACTGAGGCCTAGCTGGGCGGCTAACTCATCAGTAATTTCACTAAGCTCATATGACATTGAAGCATCACGTTTAATGAGCGCTTGATCTAATACTGATCGTTTAACTTCTTTAAAAATCAGGTCGGGAATAATTTTTTTAAATACGGCACTTAATACATCTTTGCTAACTTCCTGCTGAAATACCTTAAATTCCTCATTTTGTTTTTTTCTTGTCATTGACTCGACTGTATAGCCGAGTGCGGCAGCAATCATTAAAGCAACACCAGCCTCTTTGAAGAATAAGCTAATAATTGTGGTTACTAGTTCTGGGCTTGATATTTTTGGAAGGACGTAAGATAAGAGCTTAGAAAGTAATATCGATACAAACCCGGCGGTAAATACTTTTATCAAAAATATCTTGTCTTCAGAATCCCAAAATTTAAGCGTTTCTTTTGAAGTTATATTGACATCACTATCGTCCTTGCTGCTTTCTTTGTCACTTGCGTTTATTGTCATATGTTCATCCTTGTAGTCAAAAAATAAATATATCAGATGCTTGCTGATTTTAGAAAGAACTTGGGTGGGATAGGAATGAAAAAATTTGCCGGCTGATGGTTAAAAAGAAAAGGTAAAAGTAAGTATTGGTCTTTGTTTGCATACCCTACGTAACTAGAATTAGATATTTGCTATAAGACAAAATTTTTAAAACTTACTGTACGTTTGCTTAAACACGATTACCTGCTATAAATTCAATAGTATAACTCTGAAAAATAATCGTTCACCGCTAGCGTACATACATGTAACAGTGACTTGCTTGCAGCGAGCACATATTAAAAGAGCAACCTGCACAATGGATGTGAAGAACAGTGGCATAAGGAAAGCGTTACCTGTTTTAACGTTTACATTTTTTGTATTTGCGCTAATTCTCGTCTGGTGCTTTTTTACCCTAAATCACAGTAATTTCTTTCATCAATTAAATGTTAGGCACTTCAAATACACGTCTGAATTAAGCGAGCAAATTTCTGCGCCCGCAGAACTTTTTTCAGAAGCGCACCCTGTGAAATTAGATGATATTCGTCAAACCATTCTCAACATTCGTGAGCAGCCTTTAGATTGTTTGTCGATGATTGGTAATACAGAGCGTTTTATCATGAAAATTATTGGCACAGAGTCGGTTATTGATATTTGTACTCGCGACGTTCAAAGTGCTAATAGTTCATTGGCTGCGCTGGCCGATTATGAAGCGGGTAATGTTAGTCAAAAAACATTACAAGACCAGATTGTAAAATCGCTTAGGGATTTTAGAACAAACTCTTCTGACTTTGAGATGCCCGTCGAGAAAACGGTAAATTTCGTGGCTAACATTACCCTCTCTATTATTATTTTGTCATCAATAGTGGTTTTGTTATTTGCTGCATTTATTTCTCGGGCTGTGTCATCGGGGCTTACCAGCAGGGAAGAGGCGATGAAAGCCTTAGCTGAAAGCGAGAAACGAAATAAACAAATGGCGCATACCGACACGTTAACGGGCTTGCCGAACAGAAACTTGCTTGAACATACTGTAGACAAAGCCATTAATATGTCGGAGCGCAGTAATTTGCCCTTCGCGGTGATGTTTATCGATCTGGACCGTTTTAAAGACATTAACGATAGCTTAGGTCACGCGTTAGGCGACACGCTTTTAGTCACTATGGCGCAGCGAATTTCCGATGCAATTCGCGCTACCGATGTGGTGGTTCGTTTTGGTGGTGATGAATTTGTGGCGGTAACAGACTGTTTTGAATCAATTGAAACCATTGATTTCATTGCCCACAGAATATTAGACACTATCAGTAAACCTGTGCGGCTTGGCAATAACGACTACTATATCACTGCGAGTATAGGTGTAGCCTGCTACCCACAAAACGGCGCCAATTCCTCCTTGTTGCTAAAGCACGCCGATACGGCAATGTACCAAGCTAAAGAGGCGGGCAAGAATCAGTATCAAGCATTCGATAAATTATCGGCCATTAAACAAAACCGCAAACTAAAACTGGTAAGTCAGCTTCATCATGCTATTGCTAACAATGAGTTTAGCTTAGTTTATCAACCCATTGTTAGGCTTGAGGATGGCGTGACAGTTGGGAGTGAAGCGCTATTAAGATGGACTAACCCAGATAACGAAGCCATTGGTCCCGATGAGTTTATTCCTATTGCCGAGCATTCGGGACAAATTATTGATATAGGAAATTGGGTATTACAACAAGCGTGCGAACAATGCAAAGCGTGGCATGATGCAGGTGCTAAACATCATGCTATGGCAATTAATGTGTCATCACATCAGCTTAAAGATCAGCATTTTGCGCAAAGGCTCGCAGATATTCTGGCTAGCTTATCGTTGCCTGCAGAGTGTATACATATTGAGGTAACCGAGAATATTGCCATTATGGAAGAGCAAGCCTGCGTTGCATCGCTGTATAGGTTATCTGAGTTGGGTGTGCAACTGTTACTCGATGACTTTGGTACGGGGTATTCGTGCCTAAGCTATCTTAAGAATTTACCTTTTGATGTGTTAAAAATAGACAAAAGCTTTATGCCTGCAAATAACACTATTGCTAGCACCATTATCGCCATGGGACACGAACTGGATATGGAGGTGGTAGCTGAAGGCATTGAAACTGATATGTGTTACGCAATGCTAAAGAAGCTAAACTGCCAATATGGGCAGGGATATTTATTCCAAAGGCCAGTGCCAGCTAGTGAGTTCGATATCTACAAGCAATACAAATGCAGTGTTCCTGAGCTAGCTTAATAGCGCAAACGGTATGTGCTTTTAGTCAGTTGGCTTGGATAAAAAGGTATTGTCTAAGTGTCGCTGAACAAGAGGTTGCTTATTTATTACGACACAAACCGGCGTACTTCATCCAGTTTGGACAGGTGTTGGCATCATCGCAGCGCCATCTTACGCCACTTAAGTCATACTTTTCTTTTAAAAGGTAAGGCTTAGATTCTAGATTAATGATTTCGATATACTGGTAGTTTTCCCAGCGAATGAAGCAAGCATGTGAACCTGGATTCACCGGGCGTATTCTTATTTCAATGCCATCGGGATTGGGGCGTGAGATCAAGCAGCTTGTTGCGCCGCACTTGTCAGCGTGCGCAGTTGAAGGCACATAAAAGAATGTGAAAAATAACAAGAAAACAATTAGACGCATATACGCGTAAATCGCAATATTACTTGCTGGCTCACAATGCTTTTCCTGCCTTAACCTGAATTATAGTCTTAATACAATTTTAGCGTGGTATTGGCAGTTTGCTTGCCCAATGAGAATATGTGGCAGCCTGAACCGCTATTATTAACCTATTGAAGTAACTTTTATGCCCGTGCAAACGCAAGGTGGTGAATGCGGTATACTTGGCCATATAAAATTAATTAATAGGTATCTTAATGGCATCTGCATCCGCGTTACACATTCTGGTTAAAACTGAAAAAGAAGCTTTTGCGATATTAGAGCAACTTAAGAAAGGGAAAGATTTTAGTACCTTAGCTAAACGCCATTCTACGTGCCCTTCGGGAAAGCGAGGTGGTGATTTAGGTGAATTCCGCCGCGGCCAAATGGTAAAAGCGTTTGATGATGTGGTGTTTAAAAAAGAAGTGCTAAAGGTACATGGGCCAGTTAAAACCCGCTTTGGCTACCATTTAATAAAAACCCTATATAGAAACTAGTGCTATCCTAGCTACTACCAATATAGCTACTATCAATATAGCTAGGGCACCCAACGCTCGCCGCAGACGCCATGTTTGGTATAAATGCGGTACGGGCTGTTAAAAGTGTGAATATCTTCACGCAACGCTTTGCCGTGGTCTACTTCAATAAATGGGGTACTAGACGCTGTACCTTGGCTGTCTAGTACGTAGTAGCGTGACGCGTACTCCGTTAATTGCATTTTATTTTCTTGATCCACATCGGTAAGGCGCACGCGCGTTACGGCTTTAAATCGAGTGTTGGGATTGGTGATTGAGAGCAGCTTTTTATAAAAATAGCCTTTATCAGCTTGATGCTGAGAAAACGCATTAAGAATGTTAATTAATGCTTTTAGCCCAATGGCTTCGCGCTGCAGCATAAAATCATGTTGGGTATAATTCGCGTTTTGCGCTACTTGGCCTGCGGTGTAGACTTGCTCTTCTTCTAAGCCTGTCAGGTAGTCTTGGCCTTCTTCATTGTAATTAATCAACGCCGCGGTATTCATGTTTATCATGTAATCGCTGATACCGGCAGGTAGCACTTCAAACAGCAAAACATCCGGGGTAACTACGCCACGCTCTTCTGGGGCCTGCGGGCCTTTGGGAACGCAACTATCAGAAATGAAATAGTAGTACTGCCCAGCATTCATTGCATGCGCAGAAGGCTGGAACATGGCTAGACTAACCAAAGTTCCTAAACAAAACAAAAAACACTTACTCATAACGCAAATCCGCAACAGCAAGGCATCACATGATTCGCATTATGCAACACCGTAAAATAATGTTGCTATTGTAACCTGTAAGAGTGCTCGGTCGATAGCGAACCTATTTTTATTTGGCACCTTTCTCTATTGCCTGTATTTCACTCCACAGGGTTTCCGACTCTTCTGTTATTTTAGCGTAGCTTTTCATATCGCCATTGCGTTGTGCCACCATGGCTTTCTCTAATAGAGCGTTATATTGCTTACGCATTTTTTTAGTAGGGTTGGAATTAAACATGCCGAACATAGTAGGTTCTCTTTATAAACGAATAGGTTTTTTACATACGCTGAGTGTAGCGTGATCACCTGACATGTTTTAAATATTTGTAATGGAAATTTATCTTCGCTGCCTATCAATACTAAATTCAATACTTGTTGATTCATAAAATTAATACTCTTGCCAAACCGCATTAATTCCCGCTATGCCAACCTTATATAAATTATAGTTATGACTCGTAGCAAAATAATACTAGTTGAGCATGTGCAAATACCGTAAGTTTCTTCGCTGAGTAATAAAAGTGACGATGATATACGCGACTTTTATAGCTTTTAAAAGAGTGTTTTAGCGTAAATGAGGGATGAAAACAGTTTTGATTTCCAAAAGGCATGTTAAGCATAAGTGAATAAAATGGCTTGTTCATCTATAAAGGATGTCATTCTCGTGGAGCCTGGACGTGAGGAGAAGCGTGTGAAAATCATAGTATTAAACGAATCAAAAATACCGATGCCACTATCCAATGTGGAGAAGCGCTGTGCAGTAACCCCATCAAGTGTGCAACGTTTGGTGAAAAAAGGGGCTGAGCTTCACATAGAAAGTGGGGCTGGTTTGTTATCGGGATATGCTGATAAAGAATATGTGGATGTAGGTGGAATTATTATTGATGATGTGAATAGTGCATTATTAACAGCCGATATGCTTGTTAGCGTAAATAAACCGGCTGAATCTCAACTGTCGGTGATGAAAAAAGGGGCCATTGTGGTTGGCCATCTTGACCCTTTCTTTGAGCAACCGCTGGTTGAGTCAATAGCAAACAAAGGCTTAACGGCTATTTCAGTTGAAATGATCCCTCGCTCATCTCGAGCCCAAAAAATGGATGCGCTAAGTTCACAAGCGAGCCTTGCCGGTTATGTCATGGTAATGCAAGCCGCGAACTACTTACCTTCTATATTACCTATGATGATGACACCGTCGGGAACAATAAAGCCCGCCAAAGTGTTCATTATTGGTGCTGGCGTGGCTGGCTTGCAAGCTATTGCAACGGCGAAACGATTAGGGGCGAACGTACTTGCCTACGACACGCGCCCCGTTGTTGCTGAGCAAGTGGAATCTCTAGGCGGTAAGTTTCTTAAAATCGATATTGGCGAAACGGGTCAAACTAAAGATGGCTACGCCAAAGAGCTCACCGATGAACAAAAAGCGAAGCAGCAAGACGCACAGCGTGATGCTATTGCTGATTCAGACATTGTTATTACCACGGCACAGCTGTTTGGTCGCAAACCGCCAGTGCTAATTAGCAAAGAGACTTTGGCACTAATGAAGCCTGGTAGCGTGGTGGTCGATATGGCAGCCCAATCTGGCGGTAACGTTGAAGGTTCTGTGGCCGGTGAAGTAGCCCAAGTGAATGGTGTAACAGTGATAGGCACCGGTAACTGGAGCCAAGCGGTTGCCCGCGCAGCCACTGATATGTACGCGAATAATATTTATAACTTGGTCGATGAATTCTACGACACCGAAACCAACGCGTTTGGTTTAAATCTAGAAGACGATATTTTAAGTGGCTGTGTTATTGCTCATAACGGCGCAATTACCAACGACATGTTAACCAACGCCTACAAAGGAGCGTAATCATGGAGATTATCTATTTACTGTTTATTGTGCTGCTTGCTGGTTTTCTTGGGTTTGAGTTAATTCGCAAAGTACCTGCGACTTTACACACGCCATTAATGTCGGGCTCTAATGCTATTTCAGGTATTACGTTAGTGGGCGCATTGGCAGCATCTGGTGGCGACAACAATGTGTTGACCACGGTATTAGGAACGGCGGCGGTAGCGCTTGCCAGCATTAACGTTGTGGGGGGTTACCTAGTAACCGATCGCATGCTAAGTATGTTCAAAAAGAAAGATAAAAAATAAGGAGTATGCAAGTGAATGATATCGAAACCATAATCAATCTTGCGTACGTTGTAGCCGCAGCGTTATTTATTTTAGGGCTAAAATTGCTTAGCCATCCAGATACAGCAAAACGAGGTAACTTTGTCTCTGCTGTAGGTATGTTGATTGCCGTTGTAGTGACTTTGCTCGACCAACAAATAATCACGTACCAATGGATTATTTTAGGTGTTGTTATTGGTGGTGCCTTTGGGGCGTGGAAAGCCAAATCGGTTGAAATGACAGCCATGCCAGAAATGGTCTCGTTGTTTAACGGATTTGGTGGAGCAGCCTCATTATTGCTGGGTTGGGCTACATTGTCTGGCATGAGCATGGTGGCACTTCAAACTGCTACTGCGTTTACGTACATTACCTTGTTCTTCACGATTTTAGTGGGGGGCGTAACTTTCTCTGGCTCCGTGGTAGCTTGGGGTAAGTTGTCAGGCAAAATGTCATCTAAAGCCGTGATTTTTACTGGTCTTCGCGAGCTTAGCGTACTGCATCTAATTGCGATGCTGGTGGTAGGGTACTTATTTACCACTGAACCTCAAAATACTCTATGGCTGTACTGCGCGATTGCACTGGCGCTAAGCTTCGGCCTGTGGGCAACCATCTCAATTGGTGGCGCCGATATGCCAGTGGTTATTGCCTTGTTGAATAGTTATTCAGGGGTAGCGGCTACGGCGGCAGGTTTAGCAACCGGCAACACTATTTTGATTGTTACTGGCCTACTGGTAGGTGCTTCAGGTCTTATTCTCACTAACATTATGTGTAAGGCGATGAACCGTTCACTAATGAATGTGTTGTTGTCTGGGTTTTCGAAGCCGGTGGAAGCGGGTGAAAAAATTGAGGGCGAAATTAAGATTTTGTCTGCCCAAGATGCATTTTATGTATTAGAAGCGGCGCAGTCGGTATTGGTAGTACCTGGTTATGGTATGGCAGTAGCACAAGCGCAGCACGCAGTACGTGAAATGCAGTCACTATTGGAAGAGAACGGATGCACGGTAGACTATGCCATTCACGCGGTAGCGGGGCGTATGCCGGGCCATATGAATGTACTGCTAGCAGAAGCCGATGTTCCATATGACCAACTGTATGAAATGGATGATGTTAACCCGCGTATGGAAAACTACGACGTGGTGATTGTTATTGGGGCTAACGATGTGGTGAACCCTGCCGCAAAAGAAATGAAAGGTAGCCCAATTTACGGTATGCCGGTTATTGAAGCGTATCGCGCTAAAACCGTATTTGTGCTCAAGCGCTCTGCTAATGCTGGTTTTGCAGGGGTAGATAACCCGCTCTTCTTTAAAGACAATACCCGTATGGTATTGGGCGATGCAAAAGAAACAATTAACAGCATCGTGAGAGAGTTTGGTGACGATTAAGGTATAAAATATCAGTGGCAGGTATAAAACTGCCTGCCACTTTTTCTACCCAGTGATAGTTCTTATACCTAAGTTTTTGTTTCTTTGTATTTTTATTATTTCCTATTAAATTCACCTATCAGCCTGCACCATTTTTTTCTGCTAAAAAGATGAGACATTTCTTGTACAACGACAATAATCACCTTTACCATTGCACATGCTACTTTTGTCGAGTTTTTTAAAGGGATTGCAGTTAGTCAGATGTCAAAACAGCATTATCACATTGAAGTGTTTCAAGATCTTATTTTGGTAACACTGCGCGGGCGCTGGGATATGAGCACTAATATTCAGTATCTAGCAGCACTAGGCGATACGCTCAACGCTAGGAGAGGTCGAGCCTTTGATATCATAGTAGATATGCGTACATGGGAAGTACCAGACTCTGTGGCTTTTGCTCGAATGAAAGCCCCTATTCAACTCGATAGGCGTAATCAAAGAAGCGAAGTGTGGCTTGAGGACGAGACAACAAATGCCGAACATATCGCCGCTAAGTTCTTTAATGAGCAAAATTTCAAATTAAAGCGTACCAAGAACACGGGTGCGTTCCTTAAAACTATAGACCCTATATTTGACGATGAAGCAAAAGCGCACATCATTGAGTGGGCTACACGCCACGATTTCGATGAGCAAATCTGTCGATAAACAAAATTAGTCGAGACAATCGATATTTTACGTAGCGCCACTTTATACGTTGTCTATAATACCGCACTATTTCGCATTAATTTCTGAACAGCAGCGTTCAGCATAGTTTTTAAAAGGTGACTACATTGTCAGATTGGAGCATTGAAGAAGCAGAGCGCGTCTATGGCGTGTCTCAATGGGGTGGCGGCTATTTTCAAGTTGGTGAAAATGGTAACGTGCATGTGACTCCAGTTCCTGATGATCCCAGTATTCGCATCGATTTTAAATCGGTTGTTGAAGAGATTCGAAAAGAAGGGGTTCAATTCCCTGTAGTGGTTCGTTTTCACGACATCTTACGTTCTCAGGTCGCTAGTCTGAACAAAGCCTTTCGCAGCTCTATTGAAGAAGCTGAGTATAAAGGACTTTACCAAGGCGTGTATCCGGTAAAAGTAAACCAGATGCGTGAAGTGGTAGAAGAAATTGTAGAGGCGGGCGCACCTTTTAACTATGGTTTAGAGGCTGGCTCCAAAGCCGAGCTGCTTACCGTACTTGCCATGAACACCAACGAAGATTCTTTGACCATCCTAAACGGTTATAAAGACGACGAGTTTATGCGCCTAGCATTATTAGGTAGAAAGCTTGGTCGCAAAATAGTCGTTGTGGTTGAAAAGTACAGTGAACTACTGCTGTTAGTAAAAGTGTCTAAAGAACTGAACATAGACCCTATTATCGGCGTACGCGCTAAAATGACGGTGAAAGGCCGTGGTAAATGGGAAAGCTCTGGTGGCGAACGCGCTAAGTTTGGCCTTACCATTACCGAAATTATTAAAACTGCCCGTTATCTTGAAGAACAAGGTATGTCGCATTGCCTTAAATTATTGCATTTCCACATTGGTAGTCAGCTTACCGATATTCGTGCAGTAAAAGAGGCCATGACCGAAGGCGCGCGTATTTATGCAGATTTGCACAAGATGGGCTTTCCACTAGATTATGTTGATGTAGGTGGCGGCTTAGGTATTGATTACGATGGTAGTAACTCTACTAACGAGTCTTCTCGTAACTACAGCATGCAAGAATACGTTGCCGATGTGGTTTACGGCATGAAAGAGATGTGCGACCTAGAAGGCGTACCGCATCCAAACTTAGTGAGTGAAAGTGGCCGAGCTATCACTGCACACCACAGTTGTGTAGTAACAGAGATAGTAGGCGAAATTAAGTCGAATGCGGCTCAAATCGACACGTCTGAAAATGAAAACGAACACGTATTTTTGAAAAATATGCGTGAGTTGTCAGACGATTTCGAGAATCAAACTAATATGCACGAAGTGTACAACGATGCGTCGCAATATAAAGAACAAGCACTCGGTGCCTTTAAATTACGCGTATTGTCGTTGGAAGAACTGGCGAAAATTGAAACCCTTTACTGGGATATCATGGCGCGTTTGCAAGTATGGTATCGCAAAGAAGAATACGTACCTGAAGAACTGCAAGAGTTAGATTACAGCTTGTCTTCGCAATACTTGTGTAACTTCTCGGTATTTCAGTCGGCTGCGGATACATGGGCCATCGACCAACTGCTTCCCGTAGTGCCGCTTACGCGCATGAACGAAAAGCCTACGGTAAACTGCTCATTGGTTGATATTACCTGTGACAGTGACGGCAAAATTGATCAGTTTTCGATAGGCCGTGAAATTACCGATGTATTGCCGATGCACCCGCTTAAGAAAGATGAGCCTTATTATATTGGCTTGTTCTTAACTGGCGCGTATCAGGACGTAATGGGTGACATGCACAACTTGTTTGGTCGCTTGAATGAAGTTCACATCTTTAGCTACGATGACGATCCAGAAGATTTTTACATTGAAGAAGTGGTGAAAGGCTCTTCAGTTGAAGATGTTCTCAACATTATGCAATACAACCCGCGAGCTATGGCATCTGATGTGAAACGTCTTATCGACAGACAAGTATCAGGTGGGAAAATTAACCCGAAAGAAGGTGTTCGCTGGACCGATTTTTACGAAAATTGCTTAAGCGGTTATACCTACTTAAAGCCGTAATTTCGGCGGGTTAACGTAAGAACAAACACACGGTGGCGCTTAAAATTCGTATTCGTAATAGAGAAAACGAGTGTTAAGTGCCAGCCTATTCCTTAGCCTCTGCTTGTTTAAAATAACGCTTCCAAAACTCAGCCGTTGTGGAATTGATCATATTCGATTCGGCATTCATCAGCATCACATATCCGGTTTTATAATCGGGCGCAAACGCCACATCAGCACGATACCCTTTTACCCAGCCTCCATGGTAGTTAATGCGCTTGCCGTCAAAATCATAAACTCGCCAGCCTAGTCCGTAATGGGCGTCTTTTAGCATTTTTCGCCAACCTCTGCGCCTAGTTTCGCGCTGGGTTTTAACCCGTGGTGTGGTGACTTCCTCAATCATGTCGGGTGAGATCACCGTAGGGAATTCGCCCAGCAATGCTTGCAAGTAAATGGTCATGTCGGTAATGCTGGCGTTCACCCCGGCTGCAGGCGAAAAGCGATAATAGTTGCTCTCTACAGCGCCTTCCCGCCATCTGTCTCTGGCAATAGCAATGTGTGGGCGAGCCCAAGACCCAGAAGCAAGTAATCCGCCTTTTCCTACGCTAGCGGTATTCATGCCTAGTGGCGTAAACAGCTGAGTTTGTATTTCCCTAGAATAAGACGAATAGTTGTTCGTAAGGTAATATTCGAGCGCACCAAAAAGTGCATTTTGGTAGGTGTAACACTCGCCAGGCACGCACAAGGGCTCGAGTTTACTTAATGAGGTTAACACCCGCTGCAGCGAGTAATCAGCTTCAATTAAGTTGTCGTAGGCATTGGGCATAAAACCGCTAGATTGCCCCACAATATGCTGAAGCTGCAATGTTTCCATACCGTCCACATCGAAAGGAATATCAGGCAATAGGGTGGAAATGGGGGTGTCCCAACGTAAGCGTTGTTGCTCAACAAGTTTGGCAGAGAGTAGTGCGGTGAAAGTTTTTGATACCGAAGCTAGGCGAAAAACCGTGTCTTCAGTAATGCGCTTTCCCCCTTTGTGCGTTCTGCCATAGACATACACTTTTGGCGCCTTGCCTTGCTCGTAATAAACAAAGGTATAGCCGGGCACATTATATTTTGCGGCCTCGCGCTGCACATAGTTGGCATAATCAGAAAGCCAATCGGCGCTTAATGCGGGAAGTGTCACGATAAGCGTGAAAAAGAATAGGCTAATTTTAATCAGGCGCGTTACTAAATTGCGCGTGGTTTGCAACATGAATTGGGCTCAGTAAGGGCGCACCCCAAAGGTGGCAGGCACTATTATTTTTACGCCATTATGCGGTTGCTAGTGGCGATTATCAACTCTACTGAAATTTTACTGTCAGTTCCGATTTTGTCGCACCCTTGTAAGGGGAACAGGATACAATTAAATCTTAATAACGCAGTAACTGTTTAAACCCGCACATTAACCCGAGCCATAGTATGAACACTGACATAAAAGATTCAGCGCATGTAGACAATGAGCACCACGATACTTACGCTAAAGCTAGGGTAAGTAGAGATGCCCGTTTCGATGGTCGCTTTTTTGTGGCGGTGAAAACCACGGGCATATTTTGTCGGCCGATTTGCCCTGCCAAATTGCCAGATGAAAAGAACGTGGCCTACTATAACCACGCTGCTAAAGCCATGAGCGATGGCTTTCGTCCCTGTTTACGATGCAGGCCCGACAGCGCACCCTCTTCTTTTGCGTGGTTAGGGGTAGGCACAACGGTAACAAGAGCGCTAACGCTATTAAGTGATATACCCGTGCAGTCTATTTCCACCATTTCGAGCCGGTTGGGTATTAGTGAGCGTTACTTAAATAAACTCATGGTGTCGCATACGGGGTTGTCGCCCAAACAATATCAAGATTTACAAAGGGTGCTGTTTGCTAAGCAGCTACTGCAACAATCTACCATGAAGCTTACTGACATCGCGTTTAGCGCCGGATATGCTTCTACAAGGCAGCTTCAGCGAGCAGTGCAAACCTATTGCAAAAAAACGCCTACCGAATTACGAAGCAAACGCCATACTGCTTTGCCTGAAATATCTCTTAGGTTGCACTTCAGGCCACCTTACCACTGGCAGCAAGTACGTGAATTTCTTGCTTTGCGCGCTATTCGTGGCGTAGAAGAGGTGTGTGAAGATACCTACTGCCGTTATATCAGCGTTAAGGGAGAATTGGGGTTTATTAGCGCAACTTTCAACGAGAGCGCAAATGGCTTCGATGTGAAAATGCGTTTGCCAAATTTGTCTTACGTGTATAAAACGGTTGAACAAATCAAGCAGCTGCTCGATTTACATGCAGCCCCAGAGTTAATAGAAAAATCGCTATTAGCAGCGGGCTTGCCTGATAACCTTCTTACTAAAGGGTTGCGGCTTCCTGGTACATGGACTGTATTTGAAAGTGGGTGCAGAGCGATTGTTGGGCAGCAAGTCAGTGTGAAAGCCGCGATTAATCAAGCAGGGCTGCTTGCACAGCATTTAGGGGCAGTAGGCACTGAGGAACCCGTCGAGCAAAACCAACATTATTGTTTTCCTGAACCCGAAGCGGTTGCCAATAGTGAGTTAACTTTTTTGCGCATGCCTAATGCCCGTAAGCTTGCGCTTCGTGATTTTGCGGCGTTGTTTTGTAACGGTAACCAGCCAACTCATGATGAAATATTGTCAATCAAAGGGGTTGGTCAATGGACCTTAGATTACCTTAAGATGCGAGGTGAACGTAACCCTGATGTGTACTTGGCTGGCGACCTTATTGTAAGAAAAATGGCCGAGAAATATCCGGTGTTGCCGCAAAAGGCGGCGCCATGGCAAAGTTACTTAACACTACAGTTGTGGCAGTTAAGTAATAGTTAGCGTGTTGTTGGGTATAAATCTATCAGTAGGAATTAGTCATGACAGTATGCAAAAGCTACCTTGATTCACCACAAGGGCTTATTGAAATAGCGGCAACTAGCAAAGGAATTAGTGCGATTGCCTTTGTAGATAGCGTTAATGGTAACGTTGACGGTGGCACTACCAGTAATGATTTCACTGAAGCGGCCAAAGTGCAGCTAGCAGATTATTTTAATGGAAGCCTCACCCAATTCGACTTACCCTTTGATGCTAAAGGCACTGCGTTTCAGCAAGGGGTATGGAAGGCGCTATGTGATATACCGTATGGTGAAACCGCCAGTTATGCAGACATTGCCAATAAGCTGAATAATCCAAAAGCAGTTCGTGCCGTGGGCATGGCCAACGGGCGCAACCCTATAGCGATAGTGGTACCCTGTCACCGAGTTATTGGAAGCAATAAAACCTTAACGGGATACGCAGGTGGGCTTGAACGCAAGCAATACTTATTAAAATTAGAAGGAGCGCAAGGCGTATTATGGGCTTAAGAGATATTGCTGCACTGTTATTGTTAGCGTCTATTTGGGGCGGTTCATTTATCTTTATGCGTGTGGCGGCGCCTGAGTTTGGTATTTATGTATTGGTTGCCATTCGTACCGTACTGGCTACCAGTGTGTTACTGCCTATTTTGATGATGACCGGTGGCGTGAGCCAAATTTTCAAGCATTGGTTTCCCATTGCCCTGGTAGGGCTAGCGAATACGGCCGTGCCCTTTGTGTTGTTCAATTACAGTAGTTTGCATTTAGAGGCTGGGGTTAATGCCATTTTGAACGCTACTGCGCCAATGTTTGGCGCGCTGGTTGCGTGGCTATGGCTGGGCGATAAACTTACTCCTACTGCTATAGCAGGCTTAGCGCTCGGGTTTTTAGGGGTAACGGTTATTAGCCAGCAAAAGCTAGGGGAAGGTGATATTAGCTTTGTGCCTATTCTAACCGCTTTACTTGCTACTACCTGCTACGGCATTGCGGCCAGCATGATGAAACGATGGCTGCAAGGCGTGCGGCCTTTAGTGGTGGCGACAGGAAGCCAAGCGATGGCATCTATTATGTTAGCGCCGTTCGCGTTAAGTACATTACCAGCTACGATGCCAAGTGCTAATGCATGGCTAAATGCTGTAGCGCTGGCCATTCTAGGTACCGCTATTGCTTACATTCTGTATTTCAAATTGATTGCCAATGTGGGCCCAGCAAAAGCGATTTCTGTGGCTTACATGGTGCCGCTATTTGGCATTATTTGGGGTGTATTGTTTTTGCAAGAACACTTGTCGTTACAAACCATTATTGGTGGGGTAATGATATTAACGGGTGTGGCACTCACCACTGGTGTGATAGGCATAATAAAACGTAGCAGAGCGGCTAAAACGGCATAAGCAATTTATTTGCCCAGTTAAGAAGAGCGTAGGCATCACCTCAGTATAACAAATACAGCTTAATACAATTAAGTACAGCTAATACGTGTGGTGATGCTAAGCGTTATATATTGAAATCTGTACGTTAAATTTCAAATCTAAATTTAGCAGCTTACCTATTCGATAAGCTGCATACGCACTAAATTGTGACCATCTCTTTTCGCCTGATACAAGGCATCTTCTGCATGGGCAGTAACTTCATTCATGCTACGAGTGGTAGCAGTGAAAGATACACCCAGGGAGGCGGTTAATTGAAGCTGCGGCGACTCACTTAACGGCGTTAATGTGGCAATGCCATGACGCAAGTTTTGTGCAGTATCGAAGGCTTCATGCGGGCCTGTTTGAGGTAGCAATACAATAAACTCTTCACTGCTCCAGCGACCTAGCACATCTTGCTCACGTAAGTGATCAGAAAGATACGCCACAACCTTATCTAACACATCATCGCCCGCATTTCGGCCATGTGCATCAATAATGTGCCCAAAGTCGTCTACGCTGATTAAAATCACGCTAATAGAGCGCTGCTCTTTTAACAGCGATTGATAGATAAGCTCTAGGTTGGTGCGGTCGGGCAAACGATTAGCATGGCGCACAATTAAGTCGGGCTGCATGTCTCGTCTGAAATAATAAAGTAAGTTATAAATAAGCAAAAAGAGTGAGAAAACAACCACTAACAATGTTACTACACTGAAAATGAAGGCTTGCGATATTTCGGTCTGCCTATCTTCTAAAGGACTTAGTAAAAATACCGTCCATCCGAACTGGTTTAATTTAACTTCGGCAATCAAAAAGTCTTTTTGATCGATAGTCACTAACTTGTTATTAAGGGCTTGCTCGTCTTGCACCGTAATCGGAAGGCTGGCATACCAAGGTAGCTCTGAAAGGTTGGTGAAATCAGAGTACGAGGCTACAAGAGAAGGATCGGAAGACAGCATGATGTCTCCCTTTTCATCGACAAAAAGAAAGTCGTAGCCGTACTGCTCTTTGTAAGAATCGAAGACATTAATGAAGCTGCGCAAGCTTTTACCTATGCCAAAGAAGCCCAGAAACCGGCCATCGTCATCAAAGACCTTAAGGTCGATATAAAAATGGGTGTCTTCCCATTTACCAATATCTGCCACTGCATCCTGAGGTCCATCACGGTACTTAAAATACCAACTGACTTCGCCTTCAATTAAATCGATGGTGGTACCATCGGAATTATATTGTCGTTTGGCGCTTTCGCTGGCAATAAAGAAGGATAAACCAAACTCTCTTTCAAGACGGTTTAGGGTGTTAAATATCGCGGCCTCGTCAACCTCATCACCTTCCATTAGGGTGACTAATTCAGTGGAATGCCCTAATGCTTCAGACGTATGAAGTGGCTTTAATAACTGCTCGACAATAAGAGACACCGCTGGCGATAGTGATTGTTGCTGCGCTCTGCTTTGTTCCGCTACAATCTTAGAAATACTAAAATGTACTAGGGTAACAATCGCTAAAACCACGACCGCAAACAGCACCAATATACTTCGGTGAAGTGTTCGAAAAGTATTCACTGACTACGCAAGCTCCTTTGCTGCTACTATCCAATTCAGTTGAAAGGTAAAGTATACCCGTTGATTTAATGAACTGCTAGGTTGTTCAACGTAGATCTAGACTTAAGAATAACCCTTAAAAAATCAATCGCTGACATATAATCACGGCTTAGATACACTAAGCGCAAAATTCGTCTTCTAGATTTACGTAAAGGAATAGCATGGCATTTTCAGTGGTAGTTTTAGCCGCGGGTAAAGGCACACGCATGAAGTCTTCGTTACCAAAAGTACTTCACAAAGTGGGCGGAGTGCCCATGGTGCAACGTATTATCAACACCGTTCAAGCCTTAGAGGCTGATAGTATCCATTTAGTTTATGGTCATGGAGGCGACAAGCTAAAGGCTACACTAACGGGCGAAAACTTAAACTGGTGTTTGCAAGAAGAGCAGTTAGGCACTGGTCATGCGGTGCAGCAAGCCGCGCCTCACATTAACGATGATGAAGATGTGCTTGTGCTAGTTGGCGATGCCCCTCTTATACGTCAAGAAACCTTGGCTCAACTAAAAGCCGTAAAAGCCGAGTGTGATCTAGCCCTGCTAACCGTTGAATTAGACGACCCAACAGGTATGGGTCGAATTATTCGTCAAGACGACAACATTACCGCCATTGTTGAGCACAAAGATGCCACCGATGCGCAAAAGCAAATTTGTGAAATCAATACGGGCATGATGATGATGGCCGGAAGCGATTTAAAACGTTGGTTGGGCGCGTTAAGCAATAGCAACGCACAAGGTGAATATTACCTTACTGATGTCATTGAAATGGCAGCTAATGAAGGCAAGCGTATTCAATCAGCACAACCCCAAGAAGTGGTTGAGGTTGAAGGCGTAAATAACCGCATTCAATTAGCACATCTAGAACGCGCATTACAACTTCGCCAAGCGAACGAATTAATGACCAATGGCGTGGCATTGGCCGACCCTCTGCGTTTTGATTTAAGAGGCACGCTAACCACAGGGCAGGACGTGACCATTGATATTAATGCGGTGGTAGAGGGTAACGTTATTTTAGGTAATAACGTGACGATCGGGCCAAACTGCGTTTTGAAAAATTGTGAAATTGCAGACAACGCAGTCATTGAGGCAAATTCTATTATCGAAGAAGCCATCGTAGGTGAAAGCTGCACGGTAGGGCCATTTGGCCGCTTGCGCCCTGGCGCTGTTATGCATGCAAAATCTAAAGTGGGTAACTTCGTGGAAATGAAGAAAACCGTGCTAGGTGAAGGTGCGAAGGTTAATCACCTTACTTACCTAGGTGATGCGGAAGTGGGCGCTAATGCCAATATTGGTGCTGGCACTATTACTTGTAACTATGACGGCGTGAATAAATCTAAAACCGTTATAGGTCAGAATGCCTTCGTGGGCTCTAATTCTTCGTTAGTGGCTCCCGTAACGATTGGTGACAATGCCACGGTAGGTGCTGGCTCAGTCATTACCACCGAAGTAGAGAGTGCGGCATTAGCAGTAGCACGAGGCAAGCAGCGTAATATCGCGAACTGGCCCCGCCCGACTAAAAAATAGCGAGTATGCAATAGCTTTAGGGCTTTTTACCACTTAATGGAAGGACAACTAAGGTTGTCCTTTTTTGTGCCCACTTGTTTCTACCCTCGTTCGCCTCTTTATAAAAGTTGTGCAAAAAACTTGCGAAATAAAGTCGAATAGCTTACATTTCTTTCACTTTGTAAATCATAACTTTCGTTTTGAAAGTTATGATTTAGGGATGCTGTAGAAAAAGCACTGTGCTTTTCGTCATATCGGGGTTGAGTTTGAAAACGAGTCGTTCTGTAGATCAGCGCCGCGCTGGCATTATTAAATGGGTAAATACTCACGGCTACGCGCAAGTTGAATTCCTCGCGGCCCAGTTCAGCACATCTGAAGTGACCATCCGAAAAGATTTAGCCGCCTTGGCAGACCAAAAAAAGCTTATTCGCCAATTTGGCGGTGCCGCGCCATTGCCTGCTTCTCAAGGCGAAACCAATGTAGTGAATTTACCTTCATCGATAAAACAGAATATAGGTAAGCTTGCTGCTAGTCGCATTCAACAAGGCTCAAAAATAGTATTAGATTGCGGCAGTACTATCGCAGCGCTTTTACCTTGCCTTCGTGACATACCCAATCTGGTAGTGATGACCAATGCCTTAGATGCAGCGAGTCAGCTGACCAAAAGCAATAACGAACCCACTATATTAATGACAGGTGGTACCTGGGACTCGGCATCTCGTTCATTCCAAGGTGCAATGGCCGAACAATTAGTCTCGGCATATAGTTTTGATATGGCGTTTATTGGCGCGGCGGGTATTGATGTAAGTCGCGGAACGACTACCTTTAATGAATTAACAGGGCTTACTCGCGCCATGGCACGTGCTGCCCATGAGGTTGTTGTAATGGCAACGTCAAATAAGCTTTCGAACAAAATGCCCAATTTAGAATTGGGCTGGGAAAATATTTCTACGCTGGTGACTGATAATGGCATTAGCGACAAAGATATAAATCTAATTGAACAACAAGGCGTAACGGTGCTGGTCGCTGCGCAAAACGGAGAGTAATTATGTGTGGAATTGTCGGTGCTGTTGGCGAGCGTAACGTTGTTGAAATTCTATTAGAAGGCTTAAAGCGACTTGAATATCGTGGTTACGACTCTTCAGGCGTGGCCTTGTTGCAGCAAGACGGCACACTAAATCGCATAAGAAGTACCGGCAAGGTACAAGAGCTCGTCGATATTATTGCTAACGATGAAGCGTTAGGGACTACCGGTATTGCACATACTCGCTGGGCTACCCATGGCGGTGTTACTGTAGCCAATGCCCACCCTCATTTCTCTAGCGACCGCGTTGCAGTAGTGCACAACGGTATTATTGAAAACTACCAAACGCTACGCGAACAGCTTTCAGCAAAAGGCTATGTGTTTAGCAGCGACACTGATACCGAAACTATTGCACATACCGTTCACGAAGCGCTAGATGTTGGCAAAGACCTATTGGCAGCAGTACAGAGTTCAGTAAAAACCTTCCATGGCGCGTACGGCACTGTAGTTATCGATAAAGAAGATGCAGGCCGTATGGTCGTAGCGCGCTCTGGTAGCCCGCTAGTAATTGGTTTAGGGCTAGGCGAAAACTTTGTTGCGTCTGATCAAATGGCACTGTTACCCGTTACACGCCGTTTTATCTTTTTAGAAGAGGGCGATGTTGCCGATATTACTCGCCGCACCATTGCTATTTATGACAAAGACGGTAATGCCGTTGAACGTGAAATTATAGAGTCGAACGTTGAACACGACGCCGGCGACAAAGGCGCCTATCGCCACTATATGCTCAAAGAAATTCACGAGCAGCCAGTAGTGGTGCGTAACACACTAAAAGACAGACTAACCGAAAATGGATTAGCGGCAGATGTGTTTGGAAACGGTGCCGATGATATTTTTAGTAAAATTAAACATGTGCAAATTGTAGCCTGTGGTACCAGCTATCATTCCGGTATGACCGCCCGCTACTGGTTAGAACAATACGCCAATGTGTCGTGTAATATCGAAATTGCCTCTGAGTTTCGTTACCGCAAATCGGTAGTACACCCAAATAGCCTGCTTATTACTATTTCACAGTCGGGCGAAACAGCCGATACTTTAGCGGCACTACGTTTAGCCAAAGAAATTGGGTATAGCGCAAGTTTAGCTATTTGTAACGTACCAGGCTCATCGCTAGTGCGCGAATCAGATTTAGCCTTTATGACCCGTGCAGGCGCCGAAATTGGTGTGGCATCAACCAAAGCCTTCACTACCCAGTTAACTGCATTCTTAATGCTAACCCTAGCGTTAGGTGAGAAAAACGGTATGGCAGAGAGTGACACGCAAGATATTATTAGTGCACTTCAAAGCTTGCCCGCCAAGCTAGAAGAAACCCTTACCATTACTCAAGGTATTGAAGATTTAGCCGAAGAATTTGCCGATAAACAACACAGTTTATTCTTAGGCCGTGGCGATCAATACCCGATTGCGATGGAAGGCGCGCTTAAGCTAAAAGAGATTTCGTATATTCACGCAGAAGCCTATGCATCAGGCGAATTAAAGCATGGGCCATTGGCACTTATCGATGATGAAATGCCGGTTATTGTGGTTGCGCCTAATAACGAATTGCTAGAAAAGCTTAAATCGAATGTAGAAGAAGTACGCGCTCGTGGCGGCATTATGTATGTGTTCGCTGATAAAGACGCCGCGTTCAAAGGTGATGACACCATGCGCGTAATCAACGTGCCACACTGTGAAGCGCCTATTGCTCCTATCATCTATACCTTGCCGCTACAGTTGTTGTCGTACTACGTAGCGTTAATTAAAGGCACGGATGTGGACCAGCCTCGTAACTTGGCGAAGTCGGTTACTGTGGAGTAGTTCTCTATAAGCGGCTGAGGAATGTGTGCGAGTGTATTAATGTTTGAAACTGGATATTAAAGTTTGAAACTAGACATTAAAGTTTGAAACTAAGCTAATAACATTAACCCGCAGTTCTGCGGGTTTTGCACTTTTAATCGGTATGGTTGCTCAAATCAATAAAATAGTGGAACATTGCTCAAAAGGATTATTTGTTAAAACAATAAGAAATTGAGCAACTTGTTTCGCTCACGGGGTATGGAAGTACATGGCTAAAAACACAAAATCATCATCAACTACCAGTTTCGAGCAGCATTTATGGGATACCGCCAACAAACTACGCGGCAGTGTCGAATCTTCTGAGTACAAACATGTAGTACTCAGTCTTATCTTCTTAAAATTCATCAGCGACAAATTTGAAGCCCAACGTAAAAGCTTGATTGATCTAGGTATGGATGATTATGTTGAGCAAGTCGAATTTTACACCAAAGACAATGTGTTCTTTTTGCCTGAACAAGCACGTTGGTCTTATATTCAAAAGCACATGAAGCAAGACGATATTGCGCTAAAAATTGATACTGCTCTACATACGGTAGAAAAGAACAATCCGTCACTCAAAGGCGCATTGCCCGACAATTACTTTACCCGCTTAGGCTTGGTTACCAGCAAGCTTGCCTCGCTGATTGATACTATTAATAACATCGACACTGCTGCTAACGAATGCGACATGAGTGAAGAAGACTTAGTTGGCCGAGTGTATGAATACTTTTTAGGGAAGTTTGCTGCCAGCGAAGGCAAAGGCGGAGGTGAATTCTACACGCCTAAGTCGGTTGTTAGTCTAATAGCCGAAATGATTGAACCTTATAAAGGCAAGATCTACGATCCCTGTTGCGGAAGTGGCGGTATGTTTGTGCAGTCGCTAAAATTTATCGACAGCCACAGAGGTAATAAACGAGACGTATCTATTTACGGGCAAGAATACACTAACACCACCTACAAACTGGCCAAGATGAACCTTGCGGTGCGCGGTATCTCGGCAAACTTAGGCGAAGTCGCAGGAGACACCTTTTTTAAAGATCAGCATCCCGACTTAAAAGCCGACTTTATTATGGCCAATCCGCCCTTTAACCAAAAGCAATGGCGCGGTGAAAACGAATTAGTAGATGACCCCCGTTGGGCAGGCTTTGATGTGCCGCCAACAGGTAATGCTAACTATGCGTGGATCATGCATATAATTTCTAAGCTTAGCGAGCATGGCACAGCCGGATTTGTTTTGGCCAACGGCTCTATGAGTTCCAACACCAGTGGTGAAGGCGAAATCCGCAAAAAGATTATCGAAAAAGATTTAGTCGATTGCATGATTGCCTTGCCCGGCCAGTTGTTTTACACCACTCAAATACCCGTATGTTTATGGTTTATTAGTAAAAACAAAAAAGCCGTAGATGCCAGCGAAGACATTGCCAAAAGACGCAATCGCCAAGGTGAAACTCTGTTTATTGATGCTCGTGAAATGGGTAGCATGGTCAGCCGTGTAAACAAAGAACTCACCACCGATGACATTGCCAACATTGTCCAAACATACCATGCTTGGCGTTCTCCTAATCAAGAGAAAGACAAAGTTGGCGCTTACGAAGATATTGCGGGCTACTGCAAATCAGCGACTTTAGACGACATTAAAGCCAACGATTATGCGCTCACGCCGGGGCGCTATGTTGGCGCAGCCGATATGGCAGATGATGGTGTCCCTTTTGAAGTCAAAATGAAAGAGCTAAGCCAAACCCTTTATAGTCAAATGGAACAAGCAGAAGGGTTAGACAAAGCTATTTGTCTAACCCTAGAGGGGCTAGGTTATGGAAAATGATTGGGATGAATTCGTACTTGGTGAAGTTACATCACTTCGCAATGGTGCAGGAATAAAACAAGAATATTTTAGCGAGGCAGAAGATGCAGTGCCGCTGGTTAAAGTCTCAAATTTCACTCTAGACTCTGTTGATATCTCTGAATTTACAAAAGTTGATGCTGAACACGCAGTAAAGTGGACATCCCATTTGCTGAAAAAGAAAGATACATTGATTGCAACTGTTGGTTCATGGCCTCCAAATTGGTCTTCAGTTGTAGGGAAAGTAATAAGAGTGCCTGATGAAGCCGAAGGTTCCATTCAGAATCAAAACACTTGTTGTATATTACCTACGGAAGCAATAGATGAGGACTTTTTGTACTATGTTTTGAGAGATAAAAATTTCTCAAATTATATCGTAAACGTTGCTCAAGGAAGTGCGAATCAAGCGCGAGTACCAGTAAAAAAGATAGGCGAGTACAAATTCAGAGGTCCCAAAAGTAAGTTAGCGCAAGCTAAAATTGGCAAAACGCTCCGTATATTGGATGAAAAGTTAGCCAATAGTGGCAGAGTTAGCAAAACCCTAGAACAAATCGCGCAGGCGATATTCAAAAGTTGGTTTGTTGATTTTGATCCTGTTATCGACAACGCCCTTGCCGCTGGCAACGATATTCCTGAAGCTCTGCAATACAAAGCTGAACAGCGCAAGCAAGCACAGGAGCTAGCTGCGTCTCCTGAAAAAAATTGCAAACCGCTTTCTGATGATATCCGCGCATTATTCCCAATCGAATTTGAACAAACGGATGAAGCAAGTATTGGCATCGCAGGCTGGATACCTAAAGGCTGGAGAGTTTCAAGTACAGATGCCGAGTTAGTTATCAAAGGTGGCTCAACACCTAGTACAAAAAATCCTGACTTTTGGGATGGAGGTGATATTCACTGGACATCACCAAAAGACTTATCTGGTATTGATTCAAAAATTTTACTTGATACTAGCCGCAAAATTACTGAAGCAGGATTAGCCAAAATAACTTCTGGTTTATTACCCGTTGATACAGTATTGATGTCGTCTAGGGCGCCTGTGGGGTACTTGGCATTGGCAAAAGTGCCTTTGGCAATTAATCAGGGTTATATTGCCTTACAGTGTGAAAAGGACTTAACGCCTGAATATACGATGCTGTTTTTAGATTCAATTATGGACGAAATCAAAGGTATTTCTGGCGGGACAACTTTTGCTGAAATCAGTAAAAAGACGTTTAGAGGTATTAAGCTTGTTGTTCCTTCAAAACCAGTAATTAATGCTTTCACATTAATAGCCAAAACGAACTATGACAAGATTACTGAGAATATCAAGCAAACCAATTCATTAACTGAAACAAGAGATTACTTATTACCAAAACTTGTTTCAGGTGAAATATCACTTACTGAGGTTCATTATGGAAGATAATTCAGCGCCTCTTCGCTTAAGTTCACGAGCATTAAGTGCAGACCCAAGTGCTATACATTTAGTCGAACACAAAGAAAGACTAGAAGCGGCAGTCTTAAGACAGGACGTTCCTCTCTGTCTGGACGTGTCCAAAGCTTTTCTGGAATCAATATTTAAAACTATCTTGAACGATCGAGTTGGAGAAGAAGAGCTTCCTAGTGAATTTTATCCGCTGTTTAGAAAAGTTAAAGATGAGGTGCCTTTTAATCACAACGACACTGCAAACAACTTAATAGGTAGGCTTGCAGGTTCATTGGTTAATGTAGTGGCTGAGTTAAGGAATAACTTTGGTGCAGCCTCGCATGGTGATGACGGTTATCACGAAAATCCAATAGATGCATCGAGTGCCGATTTCGTGATGTCTTCCGTTGACGGGTTAGCGGCTCTGGTATATTCGAAACATAAAAACACCATTGTCCCTGAAAGAGCCACGAGAATTAACTACCAAGATTTTTCTGAGTTTAATGACTGGTTAGATGAACAAGGTGAAGACTATGAAATAGTCGTAGGCGAAGATACTGTTTTCAGATATACAGCTAGTCAGGTTCTCTATGAGCAAGATATATCAGCCTATCAAGAAATGCTAATTCAATACATGGCTAACGAAGAAGGTGAAGTAGAGGGAGAACAATATGACTCTTGATATTCGTGGCAGTAAGAAAACGACTAGAATCAGTGACAATCGCTTTGTTGTATTTGAAGAACTTATTTCGAATGCAATAGATTCCTATTTAATTAGAAAGGATGTCAATTCAGATATACCTGCTTTAGCAATTCGTTTTGACATAGAATTATACGCTATTGACTTAGTGTCAGATGATGCAATTGGCTTAAAAATTACCTGTGAAGACAACGGAGCTGGGCTTGGTGACAATCAAGTTAAGGCGTTTGTAACTAAAGATTCTACATTCAAAGATGATCTCAAAATCAAAGGTATCGGCAAGTGTTTTGGTTCAGGTCGGGTTCAGTACTTTCACTTTTTTGACAAATTAAACATTAAAAGCGTTTTTGATGCAGGTGGTGTTTCTAAGCTTCGAACTCTTGATGTCGCAAGTAACACTAAGGAAATATCAGAGGCGTCATTCAAATTAGAAGACGCATCAAACGAAGAAATTAAAACACTTGTTTCTTTGACCGTGCTGTCTGAACAAGCTATCAAAAAACATTTTGGGTCTAAAAATTTACCTTATGAGTTTTCTGCTGCAAATCTTAAGCACCATGTGTTTATAACCTTTCTTCAAAGGTTAATTGCTTTAAAAGAAGTTATTGGCGATTTTAGCATTGAGTTGTGTACTACGTTATTTGGGGAACAACAACCAGTTCAACGAATAACGGCACATGACCTGCCTAAAAAATTGCCTCTACCTGATATACCTATTGTATGTAGCCACGGCAATGATGGAATAAACGGAGAGCTTAAACTCACTATCAGTACATATGAATTTTTAGAGGGCGAATTTGCTGGATTTGAGCACGATGTTGCGCTTTGTGCTAACTCTTCAATTGTAAAATCATTAACCAAAACATTCTTAAAAGTACCAAAAGATCGAAAGAATTCAATAAACGGGAAATTTTATTTAGTTTTAATTGAGAGTGATTATCTGGAACAGAATGTTAATGTTAGACGAGATAATTTTGATATCCCAGTTTCATGTAGTAGCAATGTCGAATTAATTTCTACAGGCCCGACAATGCAAGACATTATCGAATCTATAGAAGATTATGTATTAGATCTATTAGCTCCTACCGATTTTGACAGAGATGCTTTGATCAAGGCAACAGGAACTAAATTTGGTATATCTGCCAAGATGCTTACTGATACGAGGGTAAAGGTTAAATACGGTGACTCTGCCAATGACATTGCTAAACGAGTGTTGAAAAAATACCAAGAAGAAATCGTTGATGATACTTCTGCTATTTTTGACTTAAAGCAGGGACTACTGAAGATAGACCCTCGAAAAGATGACTTTAGGGATAAAGTTAACGAAATGTCTTGGAAGTACACTTCTACAATTCAAAAGATGGACATGGCAAATCTTTCGCAACTTGTCGTCAGACGTTCTTCGATGATTGAAATTTTAAATTGTGCAGTCAAAAAGTTACTGAGTGTTCAATCTGGTGAAGGCAGAAATGAAAACGAAAAAATAATTCATAGTATCTTTTTCCCTACAGGTAAAGATAGCAACGATAAGATTGATCACGATATATGGATGCTCAATGAAGAGTATCACTACTTTGAACATATAGCTTCTGATAAGCCTCTTTCTTCAATTCCTTGGAACGATAACGAAAGGTTATTTGAACCTGATATTGATGCTGCACTTGCTGAGGTATTTCAAAAAAACGAGAGTGAGAACCAGCTAAAAAGACCAGATATTGCGATTTTTAATCAAGAAGGAGCTGCGATTATTATTGAGTTTAAAGCACCCGGTGTATCAATGGATAACTTCATGGGTGACTTGATGGAATATGCTCACCTGTTGGCAGCGAAATCAAAAGGTAGGATTAAAAAGTTTTACGGTTACCTTATTGGCGATACCGTTAAACCATTGCGCCTTAAAGGATATAAAAAATTCCCAAGCGATAAAGGCTGGTTTAGTACAGACTCGCTAGAAGACCCTGAAACTGGTAAGGCGTATGGGGAGCTATATTCAGAAATTTTATTCTATCAAGATTTTGTAGATAGGGCGGAACAACGGCTTAAGGTTTATAAAGAGAAGCTTGGGATTGAGTAAGGATTTAATGAAATTCACGGAAGAAAAGCTCGAATTAGCCATTATCCAACTCTTAACTGAGCAGGGCTATCCTTACCTAAAGGGTGACCAATTAGTGCGCAGTAGTGGCGACGAGGTTTTAATCAAGGATGATCTTCGTCAGTACTTGTTTACCCAATACGCCAAAGACGACATTACAACTGGTGAAATTGATAACATTGTTAAACAGCTCGAAACCCTACCTGCTAGTGATTTATACGAGAGCAACAAAACTTTTTGTAAGTGGTTAAGTGATGGTTTTTTATTAAAGCGTGAAGCGGTGGCTGGTCAACCTTCCAAGAAAGATTTGTATATTCAGCTGATTGATTACGATGGTGTGCACAGTGCCTTGCAGCCGACTGAGGTTTTGGTGGGTGGCCAAGTACAAGAGGTAAGCCCCGGTTATAGTGATAACAATATCTATAAGGTAGTAAACCAGCTCGAAATCGATAATTTGAACCCTGATTACCCTAAGCGAATTCCAGATGGCATTATCTATATTAATGGTTTGCCAGTGGTGGTGTTTGAATTTAAAAGCGCCATACGCGAAGAGCAGGCCAGCATTCATGATGCCTATGTACAGCTGACAACTCGTTATCGCCGTGATATTCCTCAGTTGTTTGTGTTTAATGCGCTGTGCGTGATTAGTGATGGCGTAAACAATAAAATGGGTACTGTGTTTGCGGGTTACGACTTTTATTATGCGTGGCGAAAAGTCACGGGTAACGAACCTATGGCCGAAGATGGCATTAATTCGCTGCATACGATGTTGCAGGGGCTGTTTGATAAAAGCCGTTTGTGTGACGTGTTACGTAACTTTATTTACTTTCCTGACAAAACCAAAGGTGAGGTGAAAATCACCTGCCGATATCCGCAGTATTACGCCGCTAGAAAATTATTTGAAAACATAAAGCTGCATCGCAAGTTACCAGCAGGCGTGGCTGGTGTAGATGATGAAAAACGTGACGGCAAAGGTGGCACCTACTTTGGTGCTACTGGCTGTGGTAAGAGTTTTACCATGCAGTTTTTATCGCGCTTATTAATGAAAAGTGTGGAGTTTGAAAGCCCTACCATAGTGTTGGTGACAGACCGTACCGATTTAGACGACCAGCTAGCTCATCAATTTGCGAATGCTAAAACCTATATTGGTGATGATCATATTGTTAGCGTGGAAAGCCGCGCTGAATTGCGCCAGTTACTTAAAGGCCGTAACAGCGGCGGGGTGTTTTTAACTACCATTCATAAATTTACCGAAGACACCCAGTTATTGACTGAGCGTTGCAATGTAATTTGTATTTCGGACGAAGCCCATCGCAGCCAAATCAACTTAGATCAAAAGCTACGTATCACTGAACAAGGCGTAAAACGTACCTATGGCTTTGCCAAGTATTTGCATGATTCATTACCCAATGCCACTTATGTTGGCTTTACGGGAACACCCATAGACGCCACTTTAGAGGTGTTTGGGCAAGTGGTCGATAGCTACACCATGACTGAATCGGTGAAAGACGAAATCACTGTGCGCATTGTGTACGAAGGCCGTGCCGCCAAAGTAGTGCTTAATAGTAGCAAGCTGGATGAAATCGAAGCTTATTACAAAAAATGTGAGCAAGACGGCAGTAACGAACATCAAATAGAAGAAAGCAAAAAAGCTACCACCAAAATAAATTCTATTTTGGGCGACCCGGATCGTCTGCGGGCGCTGGCGGTAGATTTTGTGAAGCATTACGAAACCCGTATTACTGAAGGCACTACCATTTGCGGTAAAGCCATGTTCGTGTGTAGCTCACGCGATATTGCTTATGGCTTGTATTTAGAGATAAAAGCGCTGCGCCCAGAGTGGTTTGAAGTAAAAGAGTCAGAGCACGCGAACAAACTATCTGCTGATGAAAAAGCCCTTGCTATCAAAGCTGGTAAGTTTGGCATGCCAATAGAGCAGGTGAAGCTGGTGATCACCCGTGGTAAAGACGATCCACAGGAAATGTTTGATCTACTTGGCAGCAAAGACTATCGCAAAGAGTTAGACAGACAATTTAAGATTGAGCACTCCAACTTTAAAATCGCCATAGTAGTGGATATGTGGCTTACAGGCTTTGATGTACCGTTTTTGGATACCATTTACATCGATAAGCCGCTGCAAAAGCACAACCTTATTCAAACTATCTCGCGGGTAAATCGCAAGTTTGCAGGCAAGCACAAAGGCTTAGTGGTGGATTACATCGGCATTAAATCGGCGATGAATAAAGCTTTGGCGCAATTTAGTAAAACCGACGAAACCAATTTCGAAGACATCAATCAATCGGTGGTAACTGTTAAAGACCATTTGGCATTGCTTGCCGATGTGTTTCATACCTTTGACTCCACAAGCTACTTTACGGGCGAGCCACTTGCACAGCTTAAGTGCTTGAATCAAGCCTCTGAATTTATTTTACAACTAGGTAAGCGCGAAAAGCGCTTTATGGCGCTAGTCAAACGTTTAAAGGCCGCCTATGACATCTGCTGCGGTAGTGAAAAATTAAGCCAGTTAGAGCGGGATAAAATCCATTTTTACTTGGCTGTTCGCTCGATCATATACAAGCTAACTAAAGGTGAAGCTCCAGACACAGCCCAGATGAACGCCAAAGTCCGCGAAATGATTTCTGAAGCGCTTAAAAGTGATGGCGTAGAAGAAATTTTAAAAATGGATGACTCCCAAGGCGAGATAGACATTTTTGATGAAGACTACATCAACAAAATCAGCAAAATGAAGCAACCCAATACCAAGATCATGATGTTGCAAAAACTGCTGGCCAAAGCCATTGGCGACATGAAAAAAGTGAACTTGGCACAAGGCATAGACTTTAGTCAGCGCTTTAAAGCACTGGTAGATAAATACAACGAACGCAAAGAAGACGATGTACTGGTAAGTGGCGTACTCGAAGACTTTTCAGATGAGCTGATAAAAATGATGGACGACCTGCGCGAAGAATATGGTGCACACGATGATTTAGACATCAGCTTCGAAGAAAAAGCCTTTTACGACATCCTAAAACGCTTGGCAGCAAAATACGACTTCAACTACCCAGAAGACCAGTTATTAGAGCTAGCCAGAGCAGTAAAAGAAGTAGTAGACGACAAAGCCAAATACACCGACTGGAGTCAACGCGATGACATTAAAGCAGAGCTAAAAGTCGACCTGATTATGTTACTGGCTAAGTTTAAATATCCGCCTGTATCGCGAGACGAGGTGTATCAAGAGATATTTATGCAGGCTGAGAATTTTAAGAAGAATAGGCAAAATGCCGAATAGCCAAATTACATATGACTTTTCCTCCTTTGCAGTTTTTTGTAGCCAGTTTTATTTCGCCCTTTGATAACTTTTTTAAAGAGAGTTCATAATATATATGACGTACGCACCTAAATTTATTAAGCCATCTCGAAAAGGTGATGAAAGTCCTAAATTGAGTAATGAGTGGGTGACATTAAATAATTTACGAAGAATTGAAACGTCAATTGTTCTCGACCTGAATGTTCTTAGTACTATGAAAGATGTTATGCGGGGAAAAACTAATTTGGCTGAGAGTGGCCTTGAAGGATTAGTTTCATTTTTTAATGCTAATTCAGTTTTTATTACTCCTGGATTTGGCTTTAGTGAAGCAGATAAAGCTTATATAGAAGACTTAGTCATTACATATGAATGAAGCAAATACGCAGGTTTAGAAGTCAATGAAGCAAAACGACTCAAAGAGCTTGTATCTGAGAACAACAAAACTCTCTTGAAATGTGATCGATAAAGGGGAGGGTTACAGATTGAGCAATTTAGACTTAGCGAACGAAGCGCCTGTAGGCCTGCTGAAACATGGGACGGCCAATATCCTCAAATTACTAAGTCGTGGCGTACGCATTGGCATAATCTCAACACCTTTTTTAACTACCCTGAAGATATCCGTAGGGCGATTTACACGACCAACGCCATTGAGTCATTGAACAGCGTTATCCGCAAAGCTATCAAGAAACGGAAAATCTTCCCAAGCGATGATTCCGCTAGAAAAACGGTTTACTTGGCAATAAAAGGCGCCAGTAAGAAATGGTCGATGCCGATTCAAAACTGGCGTCAGGCGGTGAGTCGTTTTATTATCGAGTTCGAGGAACGCCTCGAAAAGCATATTAACTAATGGCATTTACACAGAATCTGTTACAGGCTCTCGAGGGTGGTTCGTGATGAAGCTACGGCAAACTCTCTTAGTAATTGTCAGTACAGTTAAGAGCCAAAACTTTAGTCTATTCAGTTTCAAACTTTGATTCACCAATTTTTTGTATTGTTTAAAGCCTTGGTTCGCATAGTTTCAAACATTAATGTATACGCACAAGGGAACTCTTTTGTTGTACCATATTTTAGGTACCGTGAGCGCAGTCGCTTTTTTGCTGACGTGGTACGGGTTAGCAAAGCAAATTGCTAATATAGAGGCGCTTCGCAAAAGTCATCAGCCCGCTACCCAAAGCTTGTCGGTAAACCAGTTTGCCTCAAGCTTTTTTGCGTTTTATGCCAATTTTATTTTCGGTATCGCGATAGAGCCGCTTAGTCATTATCTCGTGTGGACTCGCTTTGGTGCGCTCCTTCTGATATTGGCAATCCTTTATCAGATTTGGCGAGACAGGCGGTCAATCTCAACGGGTTTTATCGTCAGTTTGTGTGCCGTTGCTTTGGTGATAGGGCTCTGTTCTATAGGTTTTCGGCCTTACCCCAATCTGGCCAAAATCGGGGCTAACAGCTTAATGTTGGTAGTAACCGTGCTATTAGTACAAGGCACGCTACACCAAATAATGGTGCTAAGGCGCAGTCGCATTATAGGCGCGCTATCGCCAACTCTATTTCGCAGTATTCTAATTAAAGATGTCACTACACTCGCGTTCGCGTTTACCATGCCGTTTGCTGTCGCCTGGCCTCTTATTTTACTTAATGGGGCCAGTGTAATGACACGTGGCGGCTTACTTATTCAAATGAGTAAAATCAAAAATAATGGGGCCAGATTTAGTAAAAAGGGCGAGTAAAAAGGGCGAGTTAAAGGGCTAATTAAATGAGTGAGCTAACCGGGCTTTTTAGCCAAGAATATGGTGTGCTTACTTCCTTTACCCTTGCGTGCTCTGGCAATGCGAGTACTCACTACGTAGCCTGCATTTTTTAAGCGAACGGAAAACAAGTAATCAGGCCCAGCAGACCATATGGCTAGCATGCCATTGGGTTTTAGCACTTCATAAATATCTTCTAAACCATCGATTGAATAAATCCAATTATTGTCAGAATGGGTTAACCCTTCAGGGCCATTGTCTACATCCAATAATATGGCGTCGTAGGTGGGTGTTTTAGTATTTAAAAGGTGTTTTACATCACCTACTTTAACATTCGTTCTAGGGTCTTGAAGTGGGTTCTTAGCGCAGTTACCCAGTGGTCCTTTGTTCCATTCAACCACCTCAGGAATTAACTCAGCCACGGTGACTTGCGAACTAGGCGTCACTGCTTTTAGCGCCGCTGCAAGGGTGTATCCCATCCCTAAACCGCCTACCAAAACGTGAGCGTTAGGTGTGGATTTAAGATGCTCGCAGCCCATTTGAGACAGCTCTTTTTCTGAGTTGTACACACGGCTATTCATCAACTCGCCACGAATACCAGATAGGCGAATACTGAATTCTTCATCTCGCTGAGAAAACGTTAATTCACCACCATTATTTGGAATTTGAGCTGTACCTAATTTAACCCATGGAACCATGTGAAGGCTTTTCCTTTTGACCGCAATTTTTTGCTTGAACTGAATCTAGGCGCGCAGAATAGCACATTTGCCGAGCATTGATGGAGTTAGCGCCTTTAAAGGCGCAAAGTGAAAATTGAGTAAATAGGGTCAGTGTCAATTAGCCTTGAAAGTACACTGACCCAATATTTTTTCTATCGCCTTTTATCGGCGATACATCGCGGGTTCACCCTTTTTAGGGGTGCTGTTATTGATAAACTCACGTAAGTCTTGATTAGACTGTTTTAAATCGTCTCGTCGCAAGTACATCATATGCCCGCTTCTATAGCCTTTAAAGCTTAAACGGTCTTGCATAATGCCGCTTTGATCAAGCTGCCACATAGTATATTTGGCATCAAAATAGTTGGTGGCGCCGTCGTAGTAACCTGCTTGAATCATCACATTCAAGTATGGGTTTTGTGCCATGGCAAGACGTAGGTTTTCGCCAGATTTATTGCCACTTCTGTCCCACGGGTGAACATCGCCAAACATATTGTATTTGGTGTCAGTTTTGTAATTTAACTCTTCTCGCAAGTAGTAATTAATGGCGGGAGTAAACGAATGTAGCCACGACGTTAGTTCGGCCCAGTAATCGGGTCTATCACCCGCTTGCTTAGCATCTATACCCAAATAGCGGCTATCTAAGCGGCCGAGTGTTTTACCTTCATCACGAAGTAACGATTTCCAAAAATAAGCGGTAGTTACATCAAGGTTGTTTTGTGAAATCGCGTCTTGTGATAAGCCTGAATAACGTGCCATTTTTGCAAGCACATCGCGTTTTTCCTCAGCACCAATAAAGCCACCTTTCGCCAGCGCTGGAATAAGTGTGTTGATGGTGAAATCTTCTACTTCAGGAAGCAGTTCGGTTAAGTCTTTATTTTGGAGTTCAGGGTCTAACTTTTTGTGATACCAGGCGGTTGCAGCGAAATAAGGTAGGCGATTCGCGGCTTTTACTGGTCCATTGCGTTCAATACCGATATCGGTAGGTGATACTAATATTACGCCATTTAAATACATCCATTGGCGGTTTTGTAATTCAAGGGCTAAACCCGAAACCCGCGTCGTACCATAGCTTTCACCAATGAGGTATTTAGGCGAACGCCAGCGGTTATGGCGAGTGACAAAGGTATTTACCCAATCTGCAAGGTAGCTGATATCAGCGTTGACGCCAAAAAACATGCTCTTTTGTGCATCCTTTGACGGCATTTCACCTTCTTCATTCTTAAGTACGCGGCTGTAGCCAGTATTAACGGGGTTAACAAATACGATGTCTGCTACATCTAATATTGAATATGGGTTCGTCTGCACGCCATAAGGCTGTACGGGGTAGCCTTCATCATCAATATTTAAAATTCGAGGGCCAGTATACGCCACGTGCATCCATACTGATGCTGAACCCGGGCCGCCGTTAAAAGAGATGACAAGCGGACGAGACCCATCGTCTTTTATATCGGTGCGCTGATAGTAGGTGTAAAACAAGGTAGCGACCGCGTCATCCTTGCTATTCCACACCGGTTGCGTGCCTGTTGTAGCGCTGTATTTCACGCGCTTACCTAATATTTTAGTTTCATGCTCGGTTACTACACTACTATCGATGTCGATAGTGCGTTTATGTGTTTCTTCTGCTGCATTAGCGGTAATAGCGAACAATGCCACTAAAACAAACCACATAGCTTTGCTTTTGATTATTGAATTTATTGAGTTCATCGCGTTTTCTTGTCGTTGTTATTCATTTAATAAATGCCACATACCTCACTATACCTTGCCGCAGAGGTATAGTGATATTTGCACGATAAAATAGCCAATATTTCCGACTTATGCCTGTGTGCCTTCCAGCTGAATAGAAAGTGATGGCATAAGCGAGTGTAGCTAGGAAATGAGCGAAATCCCAAATGCTCGTGCTACGAAAAAAAGCAATTAAATACATCAGTAAAATAAGAATGGCAGTGCTTACACTGCCATTCTAAGCGTCAAATTTTAACGACTTCCTTTAGAAATACCCCCTCACACCAAGTGCAAAGCTGCGGCCAGGTCGTGGAGCTATATCTTTTAAGAATGAAGTATGTACTCTGGCTTCGGTATCGGTCAGGTTTGTGCCTTTCAAATACACTGAAATATCTTGATTAAGTACATCTAAGTCGTATGACACGCTGGCATCTACTAGGGTATAGCCATCGGTTGCGGTTTCACCTTCACCAATACGGTCTTGCTCTTCGTAACGTGTAATATCTAGGTGAGCACTTAATCGTTCAGTTTGGTAACTAAACTGCGTACCAACTCGAAGCGGTGGAGTGCGAGGTAAGTCGCCTCCATCTTGCAAACGTGCTCTCACGTAGTCGGCAAATACTGTGGTTTTGAATTCATCTGTAGTTTGCCAAGCAACTTGTGCTTCAAAACCATGTAATATCACATCATCAGTTTTGAAAATATAGACTGGCAGTTCATCAGTGTGCTCGTCGTGATCATCACCCTCTTCTTCGCCATGGTCGTGTCCGCTTTCAGCAAAAAGGCCGGTATTGGTTTGGTAGTAATAGTTGTCGATTTGGTTATAAAACGCATTTAATACAAACCCTAAGTTACCTTCGGTTTTACGTAAGGTAAGGTCGATATTATTCGCAGTTTCAAGTTCAATACTGCCTTCACCAAGCTCGATATGCGCTTCGCCTTCCTCTTCATGAAGGGCAAATAAAGCCCCAACTTCATAAGTACTGGTGCCAATATGGGGGCCAAATGAAAGTAGCTCAGAGGCTGATGGCGCGCGCTCTGAACGAGATACTGAGATTCCCACGTTGTAACCTGGTGCGAAGTCCCATACCAAACCCGCCGAGATGCTTAATGCAGTAAATGATTCATCGATAGGGAATACCAAGGTGTCTTCATGCTCGTCTTCATGCTCGTCGTCGTGGCCCTCATCTTCATGATCATCATCGTGTTCTTCATCATGATCATGGGTATCTAAAGAAGGTAATAAAACGTTATCCGCTTCCAACGATACATGTTCTATACGGGCACCGAGTTGAATGAGTACATCATCAAAGCGCTTTTCTTCCATGATAGCCATCGCAATGGTTTCAGTCACCGAAGGGGGAGTAAAGGCTTCTTCTCCTTGGGCTGATGCATCGCTGTTTTTATAATGAAAGCTCAACGCGCCATTCCAGTCATTTATAGGAGCGTGTAAAACATCGAGTTTTAACTCATGGGTTTCATTTTCAAACAAGGTGCCTGCTTCACCTTCTTCAATTTCAGCGTGTTCGTAGTCGGTAAATCCGCCACGTAGCTGAATTTGTTTTACCCAACTGCCTGCAATATTGTATTCACCTTGAAGTTGAACACGGGTTTGCTCAAGGTCGGCAAAAACAGATTCATCCTCATGATGCGTTTCATCAAGTTCTTCCTCGTGGTCGTCATCATGCTCTTCTTCGCCATGGGTATGGCCAGGAATGCCGTATTCACGATTAAATTGCTCAACTGAAAGCCCTACATAGCCTTTATCGAACAAATAACTGGTGCCAACGGTAAAGCCACTCGACGCTTCGTTACTGTTCTCTACAACTCTTGACTGCTCTTCATCATGCTCTTCTTCGCCATGATCGTCGTGCTCTACTTCAGGTGAAACAGGAACATCATAGTCGTTAGATTCGCGCCAATAGCCATCAGCATAAAAGGCGAAAGACTCATTCCCTGTGGTTACATTGAAAGAGCCAAGCTGTTGATCATCAACCGAGTTGGTTTCAAGTAACCATTCGCCTCGCGTTGTACTATCAGTTGGTATGCGACCATCTACTACATTCACAACACCGCCAACCGCGCCGCTACCGTAGAACAAGGTTGCAGGGCCACGAAGTACTTCGATTTGCTGAGCCGTTGAAGCCTCTGATGCCACCGAATGATCAGGGCCTACTCGTGAAACATCACTCACGTCTAAGCCATTTTGCGCAATAAGTACTCTAGGGCCACTTAATCCACGAATAACCGGTGTACTGGCTACTTTTGCGTGGAAGCTAGTGTGTACACCGGCCACTTTTTCTAAACTATCGCCTAGGGTGGATGTTTGTTGGCGACGAAGGGTATCGCCCGCTAACACACTCACCGGTGATGCAGACTCCATCACTGACAAATGAATGGGCGTAGCAAGTACGTCCACCACTTCAATTGGAGAACGATTTAACGTAAGTGAAAGTTGCAGCGGCTCGCCTTCAGCCAGCGTAATATCTTGATGAAGATGCGCAAAGTTCGGTGCTGAAATATGCAACTCGGCTTTGCCGTTGCTAACGTCACGAAGCGAGAACTGACCTTCGCTGTTAGTTACCGTACGTTGGTTTGTTCCTTCTACTTCTACCTTTGCACCTACTACGGCACTTCCATTTTTATTCAGCACAGTGCCCTCTATATTCTGTGCTAAAGCGCTGGTCGACAATAATGCGCTTACTAATGCTGCTACCTTGGTAACCCTAACCATTCTTAACCCCGATACTAAGTTATAATTTTAATCTTATTTATTGTTATGTTATAATGTATCAAAATGCAATCAAAGAAAATGAAGAATTAGTTCAAGATCGAGAAGCGTCCAAATTTAAAGTACAACCACTTACTCGTTGTAATCAACGTTTCCCGAAAAGGCGCTTAAGTGTATACACTCCACTTCGGTAAACAATAAAGTCGCTCACCATTGAAAAAATTTATAAAAAGGTAGATTCATGAAAAAGCCCTGTTTAGCAGTCTCTTTACTCTTTTTTTCTAGTGTAGGATTTGCCGTAAATGCACAGCCGCATGTGCACGGGCAAGGCGAGCTTTTAGTTTCTCAAGAGGGCAGCATGCTTCACCTTCAGCTTGTATTACCTGCCGCAGATGCTCTTGGCTTTGAGCACGAACCTGAAACGACCGAGCAACTAAATAATCAAAATTTGCTTGCCGAAAGGTTCACCTTAAATACCAACGTGATTGATGTAGAGGGTAAGTGCGAGTTAGTGGGTGTTGAGCACACATTAGAAGCGCATGAAGACCATCATAAAAGCGACCATGAAGATACTCACGAAGCTCACTCGGGTGATCATGACGAGGCGCACAAGAACGAGCATGCTTTGCACAAAGAACATGACGAGCATGAAGGGCACGATGAACACGAAGAAGAAAATCATCAAAATATTGAAGTTGAATATCAATTTCACTGTGATGATGCGGTGTCTGGCATTACCGTTACCCTATTTGAATCGATGCCATCGCTAAGTGCTATCCAAGCTCAGTGGATCACTGAACGTGGACAAGGTCTTTCTGAGTTATCTGCCGGTCAGCCAACGTTACGCTGGTAAGCTAAAAATCTGGTAGGTTAAAAATAAGGAACCATACTGAATGAATTTTCAAAAAATAAGCGATAAAGCTGCCATAGCACTGTCTATGCTATGCGTGGTGCACTGCTTATTATTTCCTGTTTTATTACTTCTTCTCCCGCCGCTAGCGGGCATATTAGCTTTAGATGACGAGTTGTTTCATAAAACGTTGCTGTTTTTCGTAGTGCCCATCAGTGTTATTGCACTCATGATGGGCTATCTTTACCACCGAAATCACACCATGCTTTTGGTGGGTGGTGTAGGGCTATCATTGCTTATTTTAGCCGCAGTGTTAGGGCACGATGTGTTGGGCGAATACGGTGAAGTGGTGTTAACGGTAATAGGGTCTAGCTTTATTGCATTTAGCCATATTCGAAACCTAAGACTACGCCGCCAAACAGATAATGAAACCGATTACCCGCACATCATTACACATAAATAACGGCGTCCAGGAAGGGTGTGTATGACATCAGGCAAGCTTGAAAAGTTAAGTGCTATTCCAACCAATATTATCAGTGGTTTTTTAGGCGTAGGGAAAACAAGCGCCATTTTATCCTTACTAGAGGCTAAGCCAGAGCATGAGCGGTGGGCTGTTTTAGTTAATGAGTTTGGTGAAATTGGTATTGATGGTGGCTTTTTTGAGGGCGTACATTCCGAACAAAGCGGTGTGTTTGTGCGTGAAGTACCCGGCGGCTGTATGTGCTGTGCTTCAGGGTTGTCTATGCAAATTGCGCTTAATCAGTTACTTGCACGCGCTCGACCCCATCGTTTACTCATAGAGCCTACGGGGCTAGGGCACCCAAGGGAAGTCTTAGAAGTGTTGTCAGCCGATCATTATCAAGAGGTGCTCAATATTCAAAAGAATATCACCTTGGTAGATGCCCGAAAGCTCACAGATATACGCTATACACTTCATGAGACTTTCAACCAGCAAATTGATGTTGCGGATATTGTCGTAGGTAACAAAGAAGATTTATACCAAGATGAATCTAAACAGCTGCTCATTGATTACGTTGCTAACCGCCGCTATCCCATGCCGGATATTGTTTTTGCACAGCATGGGAAGTTAGCGCCATCGTTGCTAGAGGGGGCTTCTGATGTGGTTAAAGCAATGAAGCAACCTATACCTCGTCATTCTCATGGTGATGAATATCACACCCATGTAAACACTGGTAGCGCTCAACACGATCATCAAGATCATCACGACCATAAGCACAATCAAGCTAGTAATATTAACGAAGCGCCCCTACCTGAAACCGGCTTTGTTAAAATTGAAAATAGTGGAGAAGGCTTTCAAAGTATGGGGTGGCGTTTTTCACCTTATATTGTCTTTAACCGAAACGCGTTACATGAATGGTTAGGCAAGCTGAAGGTGGAAAGGTTTAAAGCAATAATGATCACCCATGAAGGTATTTTTAGCTACAACATTGTAGACGATGCAATATCAGAAAAAGAATTGGATGATTGTTTAGAAAGCCGCATAGAAGTAATTATTAATGAATTGGATGCTTGTGAAGCAGATACTTCCAAATCGAACGCCGGTGACATTAGCGAGCTGTGGGAGCAGCAATTAGTTGCATGTCAGCTAGATGAAAACTAAATGCACTCTGCATTAAATGTTTACGAAATGCTCACTAAATTCACTTTAAATGCTTAGGAGAATAGCTAACGCAAACCTGTCAGCGTTTGTGAAAAATAGCATCTATTGTTCTTGATAAACCTAGTGAGCTCGAAAGTCATCAGGCTGACCATGGTAAGCCTCAATGTCGAACACGTTAAGGATATACGCTGAGGTTCCAAGGGGGTCTTCAAACATACCCTGTTCTAAAATACCCGTTAACGTAAATGCATCGGCTAAATTGTGATGGGCAAATCCATCGGGCAGTTGTACAAAAATAATTTGATTGGGTGGTGGAGGGGGGAAGTGAATACAAGCGCCGTAGTAAGGCACCACGAAAAAGCTTTGTAGTGTGCGATCTTCATTCACTTCTATCGGTACAATAAAGCCGGAAATAGAAATCGCTTTGCCTAAAATGGTGTGTACTATATTGGTTGAGTGAAGGGCTGAAATGTAATTTTCATCGCTACTGGCTTGAATAGATAATAGCAATTGATTCGTTATAGACTGAACGGTGCCGATTTGGGTAGGCGATAAGTCACTTCTGTCGTTCCCTGATTGATATCGACGTAAGGTGGCTTCTTCTTGTTCTGGCAGTAAGTCTTGCCAACCTAAGCGCATTACACTTTTTTGTTCAACTTCTTGGCTGAATAAGGCCTGTAACTGAGGGTTGCTGGTCTGATAAAGTGCTTCGCTAGTGTATAACTGATGTTTTATGCTGGGCCAATATAGTTGAACTAGCCTAGTGAATACACTGCCAGCCACTAAGAAAACGAAAAGAAGTAGTACTATCTTCAATGGTTTGCGCTTAGCGTTAACTGCAGCCAGCTCGTTTTCTTTAGCAGCGACTTTACTCACTCCTTTATCCACTTTTTATGCTGAGCGTAGTTCAATTTTCTGACTCAGTGAAAAAGGCTTCCCATCACTTAATCCATTTATTTGGATAGAGATGTGCGATTGGCCTGGTCGCTTTACCGTAAACGTTAAGTTATAAACGCCAGAGTCTTGTTCCAGTAACACAGCGCTATCTCCCACTATTTCTACGCCATCACTACCTATAAAACTAACGTTTACATCACGATAGCGTAGCGGTATCACGTAAGATATTTTCGCTGTGGCGGCTTCATCAACAATAACGTCTACCTGTTTAGCGTGTTTAACCGACAGGGTTTTGAACGCCGACGCCTGATAATGTTGCTGAGCAAGGGGGTGTAACCGATTAAAACCAAAGCCCAAATTACCGCCGCCATGTAGGTCGCAAGCATGTGCGGCAGAAACAACCGTTAAAGAGGCTAGCAGGGCAGATAATAGTTTATTAAATCGTGTCATCAATTATCCCTCGTATGGTTTCACATTGACGTGCTCTAAACGGTACGCCGCGGTGCCCATCGCATTTTCAGTGGTGTCGATAGCCAAGGTGCCTTCGAACCAGAATGGATCGTACAAACTTTCCAGTTCAACACCTTGCTCAATACTCACGTAAATAATTTGATTGGGCGGTGGTGGAGGCATGTGAATGCATGCACCGAAGTAAGGTACGATAAAAAACTCTGTGACCATTTGCGATTCGCTGCTTTCAAGCGGAACAATAAAGCCAGGAATACGGATGGGTTTATTCTCAAAGGTTTTAACGACTTGCGTTGATGTCAGCGCTTGTTGAAAGCGATTGGTAGTTTCGTTATCAAAATCTTGATTGCCAAAGGCTTCCACGGAATCTTCTTGAGAGCCGTCTTCAATACCAGCTAAATAATCTGGTGGATTTAACAGCGCCGCCAAATCTTCTTCAGGCATTAACTGCGTCCATTCCACCTCTTGATAGTCAGATGCTTCGATATCTTCAGCATATGTTGTAGGATAAAAAAGCATGCCTGTTATCGCGACAAAAATACCAATGCGGGCGCGTAAGAAGAACTTCATCATTTTATTTAGCCAAGAATTATTATAACGGTTAGTATAAAACGTTATAACATAACATGGCTGGGTTGTACATTTGTCGTCTGACTGAGCGTGCCCTTATAGCAAAGTAGGCTTAGTTTTGGCTTGAATGGCGACCTAAAAGCGTTAGTGTCAGCTACATCCACTCTTACGCAAACATCGCGTAATGCAAAAAGGAGATGATTCACATTGTCAGCAGCACCAGAGCAACCTTTGAAAAATGAAGCACACGCTAAAAAGGCAGTGCCTAACCACGGCAATGCTATTGCGCTTAATGACGTTAAATATCATTACGCAGGTTCAAACAGCAGTGGGCTGCATATACCTACGTGGAAGGTGAATTACGGTGATCGTGTTTTCTTACATGGTCATTCAGGCTCTGGCAAAACCACCTTGCTTAATCTGTTAGCAGGGGTGCTAACGCCACAAAGCGGCGAGTTATCGTTACTCGGCAAGCCATTTTCCGCCTTGCCTGCCAGGCAGCGCGATAAGTTTCGCGCGCAGCATATCGGCGTGGTATTTCAGCAATTCAATTTGATTCCCTACCTAAGCGTGCTTAAAAATATTGAGCTGGCCACATATTTCGCAAAAGCTGGCAAAACCAATGTAGCCGATGCGGCCGAAGCGTTGCTGATAGGGCTTAATTTGCCCGCTACTATTCTTCATCAGCCCGCTAATTCACTGAGTGTAGGCCAGCAGCAGCGGGTAGCCATTGCCCGTGCGTTAATCAACAAACCAGAAATATTACTTGTAGATGAACCCACATCTGCCTTAGACGCCGCCGCCCGAGACGCCTTTATGACCATGCTTATCGATATGTGTAAGCAGCACAACACGACACTGATATTTGTAAGTCACGATATGTATTTGAAAAAGTTTTTTGAAACCAGTGTAGAAATGTCCTCGCTAAAACAGTCTTCGCTTAAACAGCCAGCGGAGAGCATGTAATGTTAGTATCGTTAGCGTGGAGTAGTTTAGGTAGTCGCAAAAAATCAGTGATATTAACGTTTCTTTCGTTGCTGATTAGTATCAGTGTATTGCTAAGCGTTGAGCATATTCGCCAGCAGGCAAAAGAGAGCTTTAACCGAACTATTTCAGATGTTGACCTTATCGTTGGCGCCCCAAGCGGTCAGCTCAATCTCTTGTTGTATTCAGTGTTCAGGATGGGAAGCCCCACCAGTAACATCAACTATGAAAGCTATGAAGCACTGCAAGAAAGTCAATTAGTAGAGTGGGCAATTCCTATTTCTTTAGGAGATTCTCATCGCGGCTTTCGGGTAATGGGCACCAACGATAACTATTTTCAGCATTTCAAATTTGGGAACAAGCAAGCGCTCAGTTTTCAAGACGGTAAAGCTTTCGCGAGCTTATTTGAAGTGGTGATAGGCGCCGATGTGGCCAAAGAGCTAGGTTATAAAGTGGGAGACAGTGTGGTGATTTCTCATGGTATTGGTAACACCAGTTTTACCAATCATGACAATACCCCTTTCACTATCACCGGCATACTTTCAGCCACTGGCACGCCAGTAGATAAAACCGTGCATGTAAGCTTAAACGCGATTGAAGCTATTCATTTATCGGCGTCAAAGCAAAGCCAATTGCTCAACGATGCAACCTCGGTAAATACCACGCCAGACAGCGTAACAGCGGTCATGCTTGGGTTAACCTCAAAGTTTGCAACGTTTAAACTTCAGCGCGATATCAACAACTACAAAACAGATAGGCTTATGGCCATACTGCCTGGCGTGGCGCTAACCGAGCTTTGGCAAATGATGGGTACGGTAGAAAACCTACTGCGAGTGATTAGCATTTTAGTGCTTATATCTTCATTGTTTGGTTTATCGACTATGTTGTTAGCCTCTATGCAGCAGCGTAAAAACGAAATTGCCGTATTGCGAGTATTAGGTGCAGGCCCAGGCGTTATCTTTACCTTGGTATTAGTAGAAGCGTTAATCTTAGTATTGTTAGCGATTGTGGCGGCGATTGGGTTGCTTAGCGCAGCGTTAACCTTATCGAGTGATTGGCTTGCGTCTCAGTATGGTCTATTTTTAAGTGCGAATTTGCTTACCCTGGAAACGCTGAAAGTGGTAAGTGTGATTACCTTGGCGGCTATTGTCACTTCGGCAATCCCAGCCTTTGAAGCGTATAAAAACGCACTGCATAGTTCACTTTCTTCGAAGTAGCGGGTGGTACTGTATACTGATGGGTGACTGGTCAGCAACTTAGTTTACAGCGGCGAGCGTAGTCTTCACAAAGCACGCTTACGCGCTTAGTTAAATGGAATGATTTATATTCGCTCATAGCATGAGCCTGCAAGGAGCAAAAAATGAAAAAGTGCTTTAGTTTACTTCTCTTTATCTGCATTTTTAATGTGTCTGCGCAAAGCTTTGATACCGCTAAATTAGATAAGTATCTAGCTGCGCTTGATGAAAATGAAAAGGCAATGTTTAGTTTGGCAGTGGTAGAAGATGGCAAGCCTGTTTACGAAAATTCAATAGGTTATGCCGATTTAGCCACGAAGAAGAAAGCCAATAAACACACTCAGTATCGCATAGGGTCGATTACTAAAGTGTTTACATCTGTAATGATTTTTCAGCTCATCGAGGAGGGGAAACTTTCTTTAGATACTACATTGGCAGGCTTCTATCCCAATATTAAAAATGCCGATAAGATCACAATCTCTATGTTACTTAGCCACCGAAGTGGGATTCATAATTTCACTAACAAACCTGAATTTAGTCAATATATGAAGTCACCCAAGTCAAAGGGTGAAATGATAGGAATTATCGAAGCGCTAGAAAGTGACTTTAAGCCAGGCAGCCAAACGCGCTATTCGAACAGCGGATATTTACTGCTGGGCTTCATCATAGAAGATATTACGAAAGCGACTTACGCCCATCAACTAAAACAGCGTATTAGCATGCCATTAAACCTAACGAGAACGATTTATGGTGCGGCTATTGATGTAAAGCGCAATCAAGCTAACTCATATAAACCTATCTCATCGGGTTGGGCTCCTGCAAGCCTCTCCGATATGAGTATCCCCCATGGCGCAGGTGCAATTGTCTCTACGCCCACCGAGGTCGCCTTGTTTCTCTCTGCCCTTTTTTCCGGTGAGCTAGTTTCTGAGGATTCGCTGAACCAAATGAAACAGGTAAATCAAGGTATAGGGCGTGGCTTGTTGCAATTCCCCTATCACGACAAAAGGGCTTTTGGACACAACGGGCGAATTGACGGTTTTAATTCAGTCGTGGCTTATTTTGCTGACGATAACGTTGTTTTAAGCCTGGTTTCCAATGGGTTAAATTATGCGCTGAACGATATCAATATAGCCGTATTGAGTATTTATTATGGCCTTGATTATGAAATACCTGACTTGACCCAGATGCCAGTGGAGCTTGCGCAAGAATACCTTGTTAACTACGAAGGTGTGTTTATCTCCCCAGACATTCCTCTGAATATCACGTTAAAAGTCGATGATAGTGTGCTAACGGCGAAAGCTACAGGTCAACCGGTACTTGGTCTTACTCCGTATTCAGCCTCGGAATTTCGTTTCACGCCAGCAGGTATTGTTATTGTGTTTGAAAATGCCGGCGGTCTAGTTGACTATACTCGCTTCGAGTTACAACAAGGCGGCGGGAAGTTTAGGTTTACTCGAGAGTAAACCTAATATCGCGTATCTCGTGTGAACCGTGGCAAAGCCTTTCGGCGTATATTGAGTTTGCGATACACTGCAAAAAAACGTTTACGAGGTTAGCCATGTCATTACCCCTTTCACTACTCGATCTTGCCCCTATTTCAGACGGGCAAAGCATAAGCGATGCATTAAGTAACTCGCGAGAGTTAGCTAAGCAAGCTGAGCGTAGTGGATATCAACGTGTGTGGTTGGCAGAACATCACGGTATGCATGGTGTGGCGAGTTCTGCTACCGCCGTTATGTTAGGCAACATTGCCGGCGCTACTAACCACATTCGTGTAGGTGCAGGTGGTGTAATGCTACCAAATCACGCACCATTGGTTATCGCCGAGCAATTCGGTACGTTGGAAACCTTGTACCCAGGTCGCATAGATTTAGGGCTTGGCCGAGCCCCAGGTACCGACATGGCTACCGCAAAAGCATTGCGTCGCAACCTTAGTAGCAACGCGCATGTAGACACCTACCCTGATGACATAAAAGAGCTTCAACATTATTTGGGAGCCCCAGAGCCTGGGCAGAAAATTATCGCGGTGCCGGGTGCCAACACACATATTCCGTTATGGTTGTTGGGTTCAAGTTTATACAGTGCGCAATTGGCTGCATCGGTTGGGTTGCCTTATTCTTTTGCGTCGCACTTTGCACCAGACCAGCTGTTCGATGCCTTGCATGTTTATCGTTCTATGTTTAAACCATCAGCGCAGCGAGAAACGCCTCACGTGATGGCGGGGTTAATGGCGGTTGTAGCCGATACCGATGAAGAAGCTCAGTACTTGTTCACGTCGGTTCAACAGCAGTTTATGAATATGCGGCGCGGGCTGAATAAGCCTTTCGCTAAACCTGTAGATGATTTATCTAATATTTGCAGCGAAGCCGATTACGCTATGCTGTCTCATGTATTGCGTTATGCGTTAGTAGGCTCAAAAGCGACGGTAACCACGCAGTTAGCTAAGTTTGTAGAAGCCACAGAAGTGGATGAGTTAATTGTTTCAATGCCCATTCATAATCTAGAGGCACGACTAAAAAGCGTTGCGCTTTTGGCCGAAGTGAAAATGTAGTCGAAACCAACGTCTAGCAGAAATGCGCCTATCTCTAAATGTGGATATGACACTTTGAATGGAATTAGAAAAGCCTGCTAAGAGCAGGCTTTTTACGTGTAGCAACGGGCATTATTTCTTATTCGCAAGGCGCTCAATAAGCGCTTTATGCTGAGGGAATTTTTCTAACAATTCATGCTGAAAAACTTCAATCATATCTTCAGGCTCCCACCCAGGGGATACCGCTTCGCTCACCAAACCATAGTCGCCATCAGTTAATTCGGCCGCTTTATAAGTGCCACCGGGAACAGCAAGCTGCAACTGCTGGCCGTTGGCAATATCAGGCCCTACTACCACTTTTTCGTAATGGCCATCTGGGTAAATCATATGGTAAGTAATGGGCGAGCCCATATGGTAAAACTCAATGCCATCGGAATACTTAGTATGAAAATGGTCAATACTATTGTCGTTCGTAAGCATATAATAAATAGCGGTCATGGTGGTGCGTTCACCACGCGCCGTTGTTACTTTGTCTCTGTGATCCGCTTTAAAGCTTTGGCGAAAATACCCACCTTCGAAGTGATGAGAGAGGTTGAGTTGTTCAATGACTTGTTCTTTCGTTAACGTCTTCATATTATTGTTCGTCATTTTCTGGTTCCTCATTTCGTTGTTAGCGATAGGCGAAAAGCTTGCCAGGCATAGGCTTAAACCTATACCTAGCGTTGTCATTTTTTTGCTAGAACATATATTTGGGGGAGTACTAGGGATAAGAGATTTTATTCGCCTCATAATATGGTTATTATCCTTGATAGGTTTAGCCGTAACGGGTTAGGCATTTTATATGGCTCTTAAATTATAATGGGCTCCAAATCATAGATGGTTAGTACGCTAGGGCACTTTTTAACGCTTAATCTAGCGCAAACTACCTACAATCACACTGATGGGTGTTTTAAGCCTATATTATACGAACTTCAGCTATGCAGCGAAGTCGATTAACACTATGATATTTCAAACTAATCACCTACTCACAAGCTTAATAGTTGGGCTAAATAAAGATGAAAAAAACGTCACTACTCATTGTGAGTATACTCCTTTGTTTTGTATTTCACGCTCAGGTTAACGCTAAACCACTACGTGTGGTCATAATAGAAACGGGTCCTTTACCGGTAGTGATAAATACAAAAGATGCCTTTATCGATGAACTTACGCTGGTTATGCCCGATCATGAAATAGACGTAGAAATATATAATGCAGAGGGTCTAGAAGATAAGGCGAGGTCTATTGTGGAAACAATCACCGAGCAAGCAGCGCCGGACCTGTTAGTACCAATTGCTACGCTTGCCACTAGGGCGGTTTACAACTTTTCCGCTGCGGCTGAGATTCCTACTTTATTTATGACAGTGGCAGACCCTGTAAAAGAGGGCATAGTCACTGCGTTTGGCGAACATAGCACGTCAAACATAACCGGTGAATCTCACGTATTAGATGCCAAGGTGAAGTTGGATATGCTTGATGGCTTACTAAAAGCCTCTGCACTGGAGGAACCCATCACTATTGGGCTGGTGCACTCAGAATACCCATCTTCAAAAAGTTCGGTAGAAAGCCTGTTAGCACTCGAGAGTCAGTATGATAACGTGAAGTTTGTGACGGTGAGCACCGCCTATGTTGAAGGCACTTTAGGGTTAGGTGCTATGCGTGCTGGTATAGTGGAAGTGCTTAAAGAAAAAGTAGAAACATCTGGCCTCGATGCTTATTGGCTTTCCACTGGCCCCTTGCTTCAAGCCGACGATCTCATTAATGTTATTTACAAAGAAACTAAACTATTACCGATTTTTGCCGAAAGTATAGAGTCTGTACAGCAAGGTGCGTTACTTGGCGTTGTAGCAGATGAAAAGAGTATCGGTAAATCAGGTGCATTACGCGCCAAGAGGATCTTAAGTGGCGAGAGGGCGAATACCATGGCTGTCACTAGAATGGAGAAATATACAATTGGGGTGAATGTATCCACTGCCATCAAAATGCATATTCCTATTCCGTCGTCGTATTTAAAGTTATCGAAAGATCACGTTTATCAATAAAGAGTAGTACCAGATATCTATGCGAATTAAGTCGAAACTTTTAGCTATATATATCCCCATTCTGTTTACAGGGATGGCGCTAACGGGCTATTGGGCCTATTTGACGGCTTATGACTCAGTGAGAGAGCGAGAATATCAGTTACTTACTCAAACCTTATCACTCACCTTTATTGAGTTCGTGCGAGAGCGGCACGAATTGCTGGTGAATTCTGGTTTGGAAAATGTACCTGTATTTCGAGATGCCTATCAAAAAGAGGTGTTTGACGAGCTAGCAGAGCTTCATCAATCAACCGGTAAGCATTTTGCGGTAAGTGACAAGTCAACGGGTGCTGAGCTATTTAGCACCTATGAAGAATGGACACCCATCAATACTGCTAACGCCACCATCACCACTATTAATGCTACCGATATTGCTTTTGGTGAATCTGAGTGGAGAGACCAAGATGTACTTTTTGCCTGTAGCAAGTTCGACCCTTGGAACTGGAAGCTTACGGTTAGCCAATCTACCGATGAGCTCGAATCATCATTATCAAAAATAGCCTGGCTAACCATCGCTATTACCTTGTTTACGGTTATTTTAGTGAGTTTATTCATAGGGAAAATCACTCAGTATTTTGTGGTATCCCCGATTGGCAAAATTAAAGATGCAACGAGCAGTATTGCCGGTAATCATAAGCGGGTTAGCATTGATGTAAGCGGCAAAGATGAACTGAGTGAATTAGCCCAAGATGTAGAGGCCATGTCAGCAGACATCGAAAATTACGTGGAACGGGCACAAGCTGCCAATAAAGCCAAAACGGACTTTCTTGCCGTCATGAGCCACGAAATTCGCACGCCGTTAAACGGTATTCAAGGGCTTGCTACTTTATTGCTAGATACGCCGTTAGATGACAAGCAAAAGCAATATGCTTCAGATTTACGTTCTTCAGCCACCATTCTTGCTAATGTGATAAATGATGTACTCGATTTATCTAAAATTGAGTCTGGTATGTCAGAAGTTGATGTGACCGAATTTAATTTAGATAGCATGCTGAACGATCTTATTACCTTGCTAGGTATCAATGCGAGTGCAAACCACACGCGGTTAGAATATAAAAGTAAGAATTTGGACTCGGTAATGGTCACGAGTGATGTGACTAAACTGCGCCAGATAGTGATTAACCTAGCCAGTAACGCCATCAAATTTACGCATAAAGGCACGGTGACGGTTACAGCAAGCCTTAAAAAGGTAGCCGGTCCATCGGTAGAAGAAAATCGTTTAGTCATTTCTGTGAAAGACACAGGCATTGGTATAGAACCCGATAGACTTGAACATATTTTCGATAAGTTCACTCAATCCGACTCTTCTATTTCACGTCGTTATGGCGGCACAGGTTTAGGTTTATCCATTGCTAAAGAGCTCTCACAGATACTAGGTGGCGATGTCAAAGTTGCAAGCCGAGTGGGTGAAGGGTCGTGTTTCACGATGTCTGCCATGGTTAGCGCCCGCACTATTGATAGTGCGTCACTACAAGAAGCGCAAAGTAACCTAGATAAAAATACAATCCTTAAACCGGGTATTAGCGTATTACTGGCAGAAGATAATGCGATAAATGCCGTGGTGGCACAGGCACTACTAGAACAGCTTGGGTGCACGGTTACTCATGTCGACAACGGTTTAAAAGCGGCCGTTAAAGTTGAAGAAGAGACCTTCGACGTTATCTTTATGGATATTCATATGCCAGTGATGGATGGTGTTGAAGCCACTAGGCGTATTCGAAGTTTACCGAGTGACGTAAGCCAAATCCCTATTATAGGGCTTACAGCAGAAGCTTTTAAAGAACGCCATGATGCCTTTAAACAAGACGGTATGAACGACGTTGTCACTAAACCTATTACCATTGAGGCATTAAAAGGTAGTCTACTTAAGCTAGTCCTATAGAAGTGTCTATACTTACTGAAAGATATTACCCGTGTCTGGAGAAATAGGTGGAAGTGGTAACAAAGCATAAAGAGATTTTAAGACTTCGAGTTGCTCTTATTATCGGTGCTTTGTTGCTCGCCTCTTTCATATTGGCGGATATAGTGTTGTTACCTTCCCCTTTGTACGAGTTTTATCTTCAAAACCGCCTTTTGTATCAAATTCCAGTTATCTTTGCGGTTATCGCCCTTTCGTTCTCTAAATTCTTTTATGCTGCCAGAAGCTGGATATTTGCAGGGCTGATGGTCATGTTAACCTTCGCGAACTATGTGCTTATTTACCAAAGTTGGGTGCTATACGAGTTTGCTTTTCCTTACGAGGGCACCATTTTATATGCATTCTATTGTGTATTTGCATTAGGTGTTACCTACAAGTTGGCGTTGGCAGCATCGACTATAAGTATCGCTGGGTTTATTGGGTTAATGGTAATCGCGCCTGTTTATGGCGACCGCGTGATGATTTCAACGTCATTTGTGGTTGGGTCTTTGTTTATATGTGCTTATGCAAAATATCGTTTAGATAGAATTGTTATTCTTCTAAAATCAACAAATAAGAAGCTAAACACCTTAAGCCGTGAAGATCCGTTAACCCATCTTCTTAATAGACGTGCGCTGATGAAAGAAGGCGAGAGATTACTGTCGCTTAGTAAAAGGCAGAACCTTTCTTTCGCTGTTTTTATGCTCGATTTAGATGACTTTAAGAAATACAACGATGCCTTTGGTCACCAGCAAGGTGATGATGCCATTGTGGCGCAGGCTGATGTGATGCGCGCAGTGTTTCAACGGCAAACCGATATTCTGGGTCGTTATGGCGGCGAAGAGTTTATGGTTATCGTCAGTGGGGTTTCTGCAAGGCAAGTAGAACAGAGTTGCCAGCAAATACTCGACACTTGGGATGAAAAAGCCTTACCGCATGCACCAAATGCATCAGCGAAAACCGTCTCATGCTCTATTGGTGCTGTGGTTGTTAATAATGTGAAAAAGCAAACTCTAGAAGGCTTAATCAACCAAGCTGATAATGAGCTGTATCAAGCAAAGGCTGCGGGGAAAGGGACTTATTTACTATCGACGCTAAGTGAAATTAACGTCGATAGTTAACGCAGAAAACATAAGCGATAAGCTTAAAGTTTAACGATCATTTTCCCTTTATTGTCGCCAGAGAATAGCATCTGTAAACCCTCTACCGCTGATTCGATACCCTCAACCATGTGAGAACGATATTGAATCTTTCCTTGTTGTACGTAGGGCGATAGCTTTGCAACAAGTTGAGGTACTTCGCCCCAATGATCAGGCATCGCAAACCCTCGAACGTTAATGCGCTTTTTAATTAACGGTATCCAATTTGGGCCGGGAGCCGGGTTTTCAGATTGATAGTCGGCAATCATGCCGCAAACCACAATACGGCCATGCGTATTCATACGATTGAAAATATGGTGCTGAATAGGGCCGCCGGTGTTTTCAAAGAATACGTCAATTTTATCGGGGGTGAGCTCAGTTAATTTTGCTTCTAAATCGTCAGTTTTATAGTTTACTGCTCCGTCGAAGCCGAGCTCGTTGACAATCCAATCTGCTTTTTCGTCACTACCCACTACACCAATAACGCGAAGGCCGTCAGCTTTAGCTAGCTGACCTACAATTGAGCCCACCGAACCCGCAGCGCCAGTGACAACTAAGGTTTCACCTTCTTTAGGCTCACCAAAGTTATATAAGCCTGTGGTAGCAGTTAAACCAGGCAAAGCGAATACGCAAAGGGCCATCTCTTCGGTAATACCGGGCTGTAGCTTGTTGAAGCCTTCACCATTACTGACCAAGTATTCTCGCCAGCCGGTCATTCCCATGACTTTGTCGCCAACAGAAAAATCAGGGTTGTTCGACTCAATTACTTCACCCACACCGCTTGAGCGCATGACTTCACCAAGCTCAACAGGCGGAATATAACTTTCACGATCTTCACTCATCCACCCTAGCATTGCTGGGTCGAGCGACATGTAAGTTTGTTTAATCAGTATTTCACCTTTACCCGGGGAAGGAATATCTTGCTCACGAGTTTCGAACAAATGGGAGCCTATTTTTCTATCGTTTGGGCGATTGACCAATAGAATTTCTTTATTGCTAGACATGTGAATTTCTCCTTAGGCTGTTGAAATTATCTTGTACCACTGTTGTGGGGCTAGAAACTGCTTATACAAGCGTAATCACTAGAAAGGTCAAAAATAGCGTGATTAATCAAGTCTCCTCCAATTGAATATAGTGATAGGCAAACTCACCTGTTCACAAATAATATCAATTTTTGCAATCTATTATTTTCAAAGTGTTTACATCTTCTTTAATTGTGCCGCTAAAATTGTAAAAAATGCGATAAAACAGCGTGAATGGCGTTAACTTGCATTGAACAAAACATACCGTAATCGTAGAATGCGCCACTGCATATTTCCTGTTCTATAAGAGTATTTTTATGAAGCAACATTTTTCTTTACGCGCCTCTGTATGCTTAGCATTAGCCTCTATGGCATCTTCTTCTGTGCTAGCTGCTGGTTTCCAAGTAAATGAGCATAGTGCGAATGGTTTGGGTCGTGCCATGGCGGGCCAAGCGGCGAAGCCAGAGAATGCCTCTATTTTAGCAACCAATCCAGCTGCGATTGGTGTATTTAAAGAAGCTGAGTTTAGTGCATCAGTAAGCTTTATAGACCCGAATGTAGACATTTCCGGTAATGTGACTTATTCATTTGGGGATACCCTAGTTGGTGGTGGCGTTGCTAAAGAAGATAATATTGCTGAGACAGCATTTGTTCCAGGTTTCTTCTACGTTTCACCTATCAACGACAATTTTTCTGCTGGTGTAGGTGTTTTCACCACTTATGGCCTCCGTTCTGATTACTCTGATGACTTCGGCGCTTTACATTTCGCTGATACTGCAGAAGTTAAAACCGTTACGGTAAACCCAGCTTTGTCATATAAAGTGAACAAGCAGCTTATGGTCGGCTTTGGTTTAAACGTGACGTATGCAGAAGCTGAAATTGGTTCAGGTGTATCTAATACATTGGCAGCTACCATTGAAGGTTTAGAACCAACCGCACAGGCTTTAGGTATAACACTTCCCTCTCTTAACGCTGGATCGTCACTGTTTAGCATGGAAGGCGATGATGTGGGCTTCGGTTGGAACGTAGGTGTTTTCTGGCAGCCTAGTGAGTTAACTAACATCGCGTTGTCTCATCGCGCTGAAACAAAACTAGAGTTGGACGGGGCCGTATCATCAGAAACGCCTGTATTCCCGATAGAACTCAACCAGCCTGGTAGCCTAGACTTAAATCTTGCGGCTATTACAGAGCTTGCTATCGACCAGAAAATTGATGACCAGTGGTCTGTTCAAGCGAGTCTTACCTTCACTGATTGGAGTACTTTCCAAAAACTTGAAGCTAACTTAGAAGATGGCGAAAATTTCCTTATTAAAGAAGAAAACTTTGACGACTCATGGCGCGGATCTATTGGTGTAACGTATATCCTAAATGATGAGTTTACTTTACGTGCAGGTTACGCTTACGACGATGGAGTAGTATCGGTGGAGAATCGTTCATTGAGTATTCCTGATACTGACCGTCATTGGATATCAGGTGGTTTAACTTATACTATGAGCGAAAACACATCGATTGACGCTGCGTATGTATTTATTGATGGTCGCGAAGCGTATATTAATAAAGATAGAACTATCCTTAGCGATGTTTTACCAAATACAGACTTCACCACTAACTTTACAGGTACGCAGTCAGCAACAGCACATATTTTAAGTGTACAGATGAACACACGCTTTTAAGCTAAATCATCAAAAAGTGGCAGCGTATTGGTTTGCTACTGACTGACGAAAAAGGCCTAAACGCAAGTTTAGGCCTTTTTAGTGAAAGCGATTAATTCGTAAAACCTAAATCTCAGAGAACCAATCTTGCAAGCATGTAATAGCTGCGCTTATTTTAGCAGGAACCAATTCCCGCTTTGGCGTAACCGCATATACGGTGTAATCAGGTAACGACCAGTCAGTGAATAGCTGCTTCATTGAACCCTCACTAAGTAAGTGGCGCACCTCTGGTTCAGGCAACACTGCATATCCAAGACCATCACGGGTAAGCTGAATTAAGGTCTGCATTGAATCAAGCTCAATACGGCTCGACGTTAGTGGCACTTTATCAAACTTGTCGTGCTTCATTACATATTCTTCTATATGACGGTGAGAAATATAGGAATACTCTTGAAGAATTTCGGGCGACTCAAGAGGCGATTTTGCCAAAGGGTGGTCAGCCGATACACAAAGAATTCGTCGCCATGTGGCCAACTCTAAACTGCTGAAGTTAGTATCAGATACTGGGGTGAAGCCAAGCAGTAAGTCGGCACCGGAAACAATAATGTCTGTAGGTTGGTCGGTTAGCGTCAGCGATACATTTATTTTTGGAAAATCCTCACATAACTTCTGCAAGGGCTGACTTAATAAGCCTCCACCAAAACCTTCTGGGGCAATAATATTGACTTTACCTGAAGGCGCATCTTGAAGCGTTTCAATACGCTCTTGTGCTTCAACCGCGGTATCTAACATCTTTTTGCTGGTGTCGTAATAGATCCTTCCAGCCTCGGTAAGGCTCAAATTTCGTGTATTACGGTTAAATAAACTCAGCCCAATGTCTTGTTCAAGTTTTCTCAGTTGTTGGCTAATGGCCGAGACGGTCATATGCAGGTTTCGGGCTGCAATACTCATGCTACCGCTTTCAGCGACCTCAACAAAAATTTGCAGAGAGCGAAGTAGTTTCATGTTCATTGGTATTTGTATCCTCATCGATACGAGTCAGTTGGTCTCGCGTTGCTTTTTTAAGTCCTTTTATCTCCTATAAATGTAATCCAATAAGGGTAACTACACATCCATATTCAGCTTATGAAACTGCAACTAAGCGCGTTTTATTCTATTGAGGATAAAGAATTAGTTTAAAAAGCGAAATAAGATAGTCTTTGCAGAATGTCATTTGTTAGGGGGGTGTATCCAGTGTTTTTAATATTTGTAAAATGCGGATATAACACTTTCTTTAACACTGAAAACTGGTACGTTAAGAATAAAACAGCGAAGAGCGAGCATGCTATCGCTCTCCACTCGTTCCACTAAAAATCAAATAAGAATGGTGATTATGAAACTTCGCGTTATTTCGCTTCTGCTGTGTATGTCATTTGTTGTGGTGATATCAGGGTGTACTACAACTTCAACTAACACGACACCTCAATATGGGCCAGCTACTTTCACGGGTGATGAATTTACTGCGGTTGTGGTTGCATACGCGCCAGAAATGGAAGGTATTTTAGGTAGGATTGCGTCCGATCCAGATGCACAAATTCATACTACTACCACAATTAAAGGCATTACTTACCGAATTGGCACCTATCATGACGAGCCAATATTGGTTTTCGCTACTGGGATGAGCATTGCAAACGCGGCAATGTCTACGCAAATGGCACTCGATTATTTCCCTGTTAAGCAAGTGGTCTATATGGGCATCGCGGGCGCGGTGAATCCAAAATGGCAGCCGGGGGATGTTATCGTACCCGAGCGTTGGTACTACCATGACGAAAGTGTATATACCAACGAAGACCCAGAAAATCCTGGTGAATACGTGTTACCCGCCTATTACGAAAAATTTATGGAAGAGCAGCCTTCTCGTTTAGCGGCCGATCCTCATTATCCTAAATATAAGCCTTTTCACTTTATCCACCCAGATGAAGTATTGATTGTAAAAGACGGCATGGATAAGCCACAAGATACGCCTTATTTCACTGCCTCACCAAAGCTACTTGCCGCAGCGAAAACAGCATTGGCAGAAATGCCAATTCAACGTATTTTGGATGAACGTGATGCCAAGCTTCATGTAGGTGGAAATGGTGTTACTGGTTCGGTGTTTATGGATAACCGAGAGTATCGTAAATGGGTTAGAGATGTGTTTACGGCTGAAGTCACCGAAATGGAATCCACTGCGATTGGCCAAGTGTGCACAATCAACGATGTGGACTGGGTTATTATTCGCGCTATCAGTGACTTGGCGGGTGGCCAAGAAGGCGTGAATACAGAAAATTTGTATGATAAAGAAGTGTCTCGTGTAGGCGCGAATGTATTATTTGCTGTGCTAGACGAGTTAGCTGAATAGATAGATTCTGATCTATTCAGAAGGCTGCATAGATCAGTAGCCGAGGATGAATAACATCCTTTCAAATACAAAGGGCGAGGCAGACTTATTACATTATCGAGTTTGCCTCGCTTTTTTGTTTTCTCTTTAGCTCTTTAGCGAATAGTACGCACCATATTGATGGTGGTGGTAGCCAGTTTCACTTCCACAAGAAACACCACAAGCGCACAAATTAGAAACATCATTGCTAATATAAATAGCGAAATGACAGGTGTTTTTAAATCAACGAACCACAGAGAACCAGCAAATAAAGCCACAATAACGGAGCACACCATTAGCCCCGAGGCCACGCATAAGCCAATGGCCCAGTTGATGACTTTTACTCTGCGCCAAAGTACTTTTATTTCTCGCTTTGAACGGTCGACAATATGTGGGTCTGAGAGGGTATGAATTTGTCTTTCTGCTACTCTTACTCTGTCTGATATTCTGCCAAGCCGAGACGACATAACGTTTAAAAAACCTGCTATACCTGTAAGTAAAAATACAGGAGCTACCGCAAATTCAATAAGTTGGGATAGGCTAGGTATTAAGGTATCCAAAAATTCCTCCGGTAATGCATGACTACTGTGCTATCGCTAATACGAAGCTTATACGTAACTTATATAGCTTAGCCCACTAACGAGCATAAGTAGTTAGTATAAGAGCTCGACATAAGTGCTCGACATAAGAGCTATGCATCAGTAGTTAACATAAGTAGTTAACATAAGAGCTAGGCGGCGAGTTAACGGCTGCAACCAGTTCCATACTTAAGCGATGCCCGCTCTAGGTGGGTAAGTTATTATTTTTACTATTAATCGCTAAATAGTTAACGATACAATTAACCTTATAGTTAGCACCAATGTTGTGGTCGAATGACACACATTATACGTATGTTAATCTTGCCAAATCTTTAGAAAGGACAAGCAATGAGCTCCACATTCAGGTTATTTTTACATAGCCTTAGCACCGTGACAGTGGTGTCGTTTTCTTCTTCTGCCGCCGCGCAAATCCCAGAGGGCGCAAACAGTGGCAAAAGCATAGCGTCAATAGAACGCGTGGTAACAACGGGAAGTAGAATTGCTAATTCCACTGCAAATTCAGGGTATGTGGTGTCTACGGTTTCAAGCGACGACATAAACTTTGTGTCGCCAAGCCATATACAAGAAGTGTTGAATTTTATTGCAGGCGCTGGTGTTCAGCGAGGTAATGGGCAGGAATACCTACCTGCATTACGCTCGCCAGTGCTTACCGGTGCTGGGGCGTGTGGCGGTATACTGGCCGCTGAAGATAACATTCCCTTACGCGCAGCAGGCTTTTGTAATATTAACGAGCTGTTTGAAGCGCATGGTGAAATGGCAGAACGCATAGAGGTGTTAAAAGGTCCTGCTTCCCCCTTGTATGGCTCTAACGCTATTCACGGCGTGATTAATGTTATTACCCCCGATGTTACCCAAGATACTGCCTTATATGGAATTGATTATGGTTCTTATGGTTATAGCAGGCTGAAACTGCGGCAAGGTAAAGACTTTGGTGAGTCTGGTATAGGCATTAACGCGAGTATTACCCGCGACGGCGGGTATCGAGACGAAGAAAGTGTAGATCAAGAAAAGGTTAATCTCAGGCATCGATACGAAGTTGATAACCTAAAACTAACCAGTGGGTTGACGTACACCCATTTAGATCAAGAAACCGCCGGTTACATTACCGGATTTGAAAGCTATAAAGATGAAGATATCGCCCAAGGTAACGACAACCCTGAAGCCTTTCGAAAAGCGAAAAGTTTACGTGTATGGAGCAAAGTAGATATGGCGTTAAGCGGCGACAACGCACTGTCTATTACGCCGTATTATCGCGATCAAAGCATGGAATTTCGCATGCACTTTTTACCTGGTACACCGCTTGAAGAAAATGAGCAAGAAGGGTTTGGTGTACTTTCCCAGTATCACCATGTGGTGAACAACACGTTGAGTTTTGATGCCGGGTTAGACGCTGAATATACCCAAGGTAGCTTGGTGCAAGCACAAGACGGCGCTACGACTGGCTCTGCATTCTTAGTGGAAACCGTACCGGCGGGGCTTCATTACGATTATCAGGTAGACGCTACCCTTTATGCTCCGTTCATTGCGTTAAATTGGCAACAAGCGGCGTGGGCGGTTTCTTTAGGTGGGCGATATGAGTATATGGATTACGATTATACCAACAACATGATATCGGGGCGTACCCGCGACGATGGCACCGAATGTGGTTTTGGTGGATGTCGGTACGCAAGGCCTGAAAGCGGCACCAACGATTACAGTAACTTTAGCCCTAAACTCTCGGTGAGTTTTCAAAGCAGTGAAACAACGTTATGGTATGCGGGCTTATCTCGAGGCTATCGTGCCCCGCAAGCAACTGAGCTTTACAGACTTCAGCGCAGTCAACAAATTGCCGACTTAGACTCTGTCACCGCCACCAACGTAGAAGTGGGTGTTAAAGGGCAGCACAAAGCCTTTAGCTATGTGGTATCTGCTTATAGCTTAACTAAAGACAATGTGATTTATCGTGATAGTGATTTTTTCAATGTAAGCAATGGAGAAACCTGGCACAGAGGGGTAGAGCTAACCCTAAACTATCAAATCAGCCAAGGGTTTGATTTCGCGTTTGCAGGCAGCTATGCCAAACACACCTATGAGCACAATGAAATTGTGGGCGAAGTCGATATTAAGGGCAACGATATTGATACGGCGCCAAACCTGACCTTCAATGCTCGCCTAGGGTACAGCTTTACCCAAAGTACTCGGACTGAACTCGAGTGGCAGCATGTCGATGGGTATTATACCGATGCTGAAAACCTTAACGAGTACGAAGGTCATGATTTATTGAACCTACGGGCCTCTTGGGCAATTTCGCCTGAACTTTCAGTGTATGCACGAGTAAATAACTTGCTCGATACCGCCTACGCTGAACGGGCCGATTACACGTCCTTTACCGCCGATAGATACTTCCCTGGGCGGCCAAGAAACGTAATGTTCAGCGTTGATTATCAGTATTAGTTAAAACCATTATCTACTCTGGTATAAAAAACGGTAGCGTGTATCTCACGGTTACCGTTTTTTTTCGCCTTTTTTATCGTACGCCTTACTAGAACCAACCTGTCAGGCTTGCGAGAAAATGCGTTCAGGCGTACTGTTAACCCCACATATGCAGCGAATACCTTTAGTCGCGCCAGGTATATCATTTCAATAATTTTGGATTATGAAAGATGAGATACGTGGAATGATTAAATTATAGGTAAACCCATGCAAAAAATAGTTGTTGTCGGTGGTGGCGCTGGAGGTCTTGAACTTGTAAGCAGCTTAAGCCGCACCCTCGGGAGAAAGAACGAAGCAGAAATAACCCTAGTTGACAGAAGTCGCACTCACATTTGGAAGCCCTTGCTTCACGAAGTGGCTGCTGGCGTTATAGACAAGCACTCTGATGGCGTTGATTACGCTATTCATGCTGCGGCACACCACTATCGCTTTCAGTTAGGGAGCATGTGTGCCATTGATGCAGAGGCCAAAACTATCATGCTTGCGCCATTATTCGATGATGAGGGAGTGTCGATATTACCCGAACGTAAAATACCTTACGACCAATTGGTATTGGCGATTGGCAGTGTCAGTAATGACTTTGGAACGCCAGGCGTTGCGCAAAATTGTTACTTTCTTGATTCATTGGTTCAAGCTGAACGCTTTCACAAAGGGTTGTTGAATCAGCTAATTCGTATTAACCAGCAAGAAGATGAAAATAGCTTTATAAAAGTGGCTATTGTGGGCGCGGGTGCGACGGGTACTGAATTAGCCGCTCAGCTTCATCATGTTGCTAACTTATCGAAAACCTACGGCATGCCGGGTATGTCAGCGTCCCGTTTAAAGATAACTATTGTAGAAGCGGGAGAGCGGATATTACCTGCGCTACCTGAGCGTATCGCCAATTCTGCTCGTAAGGCGCTGCATAAACTCGGTGTAGACATTAAAGAAAGCACCATGGTGGCTGAGGCTGATGAAAATGGCCTTATCACGAAAGATGGTAGCCGCGTGGATGCTGATTTAATGGTATGGGCGGCAGGGGTGAAAGCGCCGGATTTCGTCACCGAAATGGGTATTTTTGAGACCAACCGCGCAAACCAAATTCTTGTTAATAAGCACTTACAAAGCACTGGCGACAGTAACATTTGGGTTATTGGTGACTGTTGTGGCTTCAAACAAGAAAACGGTAAATGGGTACCACCTAGAGCCCAGTCTGCACATCAAATGGCAGACACGGCGGCAAACAATATTATTGCATTACAGCGGGGGAAAGAATTAAAAGGCTATGTCTATAAAGATTATGGCTCGCTAGTGCATTTAAGTAACTACAGCACCGTAGGTAGCTTGATGGGGTCGTTATCAAATTCAAGTATGTTCATTGAAGGGCGTTTAGCCAAGATAGTTTATATCTCTTTATACAACATGCACCAATTTGCAGTACACGGAAAGCTAAGAGGCGCACTAAAGCTGCTACTTAAGAAGCTGAGTTATGCGATTAGCCCTAAGTTAAAGCTACATTGATTTACAAGGCATAACTCATGTCTGGGTAAGTTATATCTAGCCTGTAAACGTAAAAAGCCCGCATCAGCGGGCTTTGTTATTTTATAAGTGTAGAACGTTACTGTTTAACACCTTCAACGTGAAGAGAAAGCTCAACGGTTTGTGACGCGGGACCTAAGTCATAGTCAATGCCGTAGTCTTTTAGCGCAATAGTAGTAGTGCCTGAAAAACCAGCACGATAACCGCCCCACGGATCGCTACCTTCACCAATTTTTTTGGCTTCAATAGTCACGGGCTTAGTCACACCATGCAGCGTAAGGTTACCCGTGATGTCCAACATACCGTTGCCTTTGTCAGCCACTTTTGTGCTAACGAATTTAGCTTCTGGGAAATCATCCGCATTTAAAAAGTCGTCGCCTCTTAGATGCTTATCTCGTTCTGAATGGTTTGAATCTATGCTATCGGTCTCGATAGTCACTGAGACAGACGCTGCAGCAGGGTTATTTTCATCGTAGCTAAATGTGCCTTTAAAGTCGTTAAAGCGACCGGTTAGCCATGAGTAACCTAAATGCTGAATTTTGAAATTAACTGATGCATGAGCACCTTTGGAGTCAATAATATAATCAGCGGCGTGAGCTGAACTTACCGCTGTATTGAGTGCTGCGGCCGTCACTAGTGCAAGTGTTAACTTCTTCATAAAATCTCCTTAATATCAGTGTTTAGCGAAGCCTCAACATCTGCTTCAGCGTGTCGTCTTTATCAATGAAATGGTGTTTCAATGCCGCTAACCCATGTAAAGAAGTCAGCACGATTAATGTCCAAGCCAGGTAGAAATGCACCTCGCCAGCCAGGTCTTCTTGATGTTCTATAAACTCACCAAGCCCTGGTACCGCAAACCAGTTGAATACATCTATGGCTCTGCCATCGGCAGTTGAAATAAGATAGCCCGAGGTAAAAAGCGCTAAAAGAACAAGGTAAATAGCACTGTGTCCTAATTTACTGGCCAACTTCTCAAACTTGTTGCCAAAGGTCGCTGGTCGCTGGGTAGATACGCGCGAAATCAACCTCACTAAAGTCACAGCAAAAAACAGTAGCCCTACACTTTTGTGCCAATGGGGCGCGGTTTTGTACCAATCACTATAGTAGGTCAAATCTACCATCCATAGCCCTGAGGCAAACATACCTACCACAACCAGAAAGGTGAGCCAGTGAATTAAGATAAGCCAAAGAGGCCAGCGTTTTTTCATAAATGAATGAGCAATAGAACCAAATTTTAAAATCAGTCTACTGGAACAGTTCAAGAGTGAATATTGCAAAGCTTATAACAGTGCGTTCTATTTATTAGAATGAATGCGTAGGGTGTAACGTCACTTATATTTAGTAATTAGATAATAAGCGATAAATCGTCTAAAAATTGAGGCGGGCTTAAGTGATAGTGAATAAAAAAGCCATATAGTATTAGGTAAGGGTGAGTTAACCCGTTTTTTAAATGTTGCTGGAGTTCTTCTTTTGAATCTTTTGCTGTTGCTACTCACAATGTCGTTCTTAGTACCTGAAAATGGTGCTGGCAATGTATTGAGCAAAGAGATTTCACAAGTATCGAATGACATTAGCATTCAATATTTAGCCTCTTCAAATCTAGATCAAGCCAGTGATAAAGACGAGCTTGATGATGGCGCCTACTTTTTAAGTGCTTTCTTCGCGAGTAGCAAGGTTCCCAATACTCGCTTTTTTACTTACACACTTCTCAGCGATGCAGACTATGCAGCGCACCCTATTCGCGCGCCACCCCACTTTAGTTAAACAAAGTTTTCATCCATCTATCTAATTTGTTTACTATTTTAAGGGGAAGGTAATGCATACCTTACAACTTCATAAAACCGATGCCGCCGATCGTCTAGCTTGGCCTGTTGTTGAAAATAAAGTGTCTGTCACTTCGTCAGCGATGGCGGTGTTCACAGATTTCAAACAATACATGCCACACGTGATTGACGAAAATGCACCTGCTACACGCGTTGAAAAAATCATGCGTCAATCTCATGTCCGTATGATGCTGGTGGTAGATGCCAATAATGCATTCACCGGCATTGTTACGTCACAAGACGTAAGCGAACAGCATATTGTGCAGAAAATTGCTGAATTAAAAGTGCCTAGAGATGGGTTAGTGGTGCGTGATTTCATGCAGGCTAAAACGTCACTAATGTCATTTGATTTCACAGAATTGACAAAATCGTCAGTCGGGGATGTGGTAGAAACCCTTAGAGACTATGGGCAGCATCATTGTTTAGTGCTCGATAGAGATTCTCACGAGGTGCGCGGTGTTATTAGCGTAAGTGATATTGCTCGAGAATTAAGAGCGCCTCTTGATGTTCAAGATAAGCCTACGTTTTCACAGTTGATTCGGGTGTTAGCTGCATAGCTTACTCCGTTTACCCCTGCCAAATGCCACGGCAGAGGCTTTGACTATGCCCGCATCACGCTTGTAATTGCTTCACTTTACCATCATGCCCTCACAATATTGAGGGCGCGATGGTTTACTACATTTCGAATTTTGAAATCATTGACTATAGTTTGATTGTGAAGCATTGAAGAGCGGAGAATTATGAAACCAGTACATGGCTCATTTGTAGTTACTCGGTGCGGTAATATTATGCTTACTCAAGCTTATGGCCCCTGGAATAGTGAGTGTGTCAATGGCTTAGTGCTTGATTACCGAGATAAGTCTATCGATATGCATGGCAGTAATTGGGGTGATATTGTCGTTCTTGAAGGGGAGTCCCTGCTTATTCCCGATGCCGAAAACCTTCTGGCTGAACGTATATCCGCAGTACGTCACCTTGGGTTAACACATCTAGCGTTGGTACTTGAATCATCCTTAGTAAAATCAACCACCCGAAATCAACTTGACGCGGTATACCGTCAAACCGGTGTAGACTTTACTTTCTTTGATACCTACCCGGAAGCAAGGGCGTGGTTAACTCAACTAGGTTACACTCTTGATGAAGATGCTGAGCGCTTTCATTTTGTAAAAACCAAACAACATTGTCAGTAGCTGTAGGCGGCTCGGCAAGTTGGAATGATTTTCGCAATATTCTCGATAAGTAAGATGTTTTAAACGACTGAAATCGAGGCCAAACTATGATCCATAGCACCTATCCACCCAGTGTTGTTATAAAAGCTTTCACTTGGGCTTACCAAGAAGTTGGCTTGAATCAAGCAGAGGCTGCTGATTTACTTGGCGTTTCTGAAACATCCCTATCGCAAACGACGCTACTTGGGTTCGAGCATGGCACGACAGAGTATCGTAGACAGCTCTCTTTCATCCGTATGTATCATTTACTCATTGCGTTGTCAGAAGGGGACAGTGCGTCCATGCAAACATGGTTTCAGCAATACCAAAGTGAAATAAAAACCACGCCTAAAAACTTGTGTTTTACATCAGATGGGATTGAAAGAGTCACTGATTACTTACGAGAGCTAAAGCAAACCGTTGAGCTAAGACCAAGTCTGTCACATTTACGACGTGCTAACGCGAACTCTACCGCTAGAGTGGTTACGCATTAAAGGCAATAATTTGTGCGCTATTAGATGAAATGCTTAACGTGATTAAGCGAGCTTGCCCTGAGCGTCTAATTTGTTCACTTTATTGATGAAATTGAAGCAGGCTTCAGGCTGAGTATTAATTATCATATGACCCGCATTGGGGATAATTTCTGCCATGCTGTTGGGAAGCGATGTAGCAATAAATGACATATGCGCATCGGGGGATAAGATAGCGTCTTGTTCACCATATAAAATACCCACCGGACAGGAAATTTTTTCGTAATGTTCAAACTGTTTATACAAGCTTTCCGTTGACGCTACCATATCACAGCTAGCTTGATAAAAACTCTCTGAATGCAGCGCTAGCGCCCCACCGCTTTCAATTCCAAAGTTCGAGGGTACCCGCTCTGGGAAAAAGATTTGAGCGACTTGTTTCTTTCCAAAAAGTATACGCAGCGGTGCGGCCAATGTACGACTGATAACCCTGCGCAACCCTTGATAAGGAATGTACAGCATAGTTAATGGACCCGGTCCTTTCGTTAAGGGCACGGTTAAGGGGCAAAGCAGCGAGACAGATTTAATTTTATCCGGTGCGTCTAGTGCCATGCGTAAAGCAATAGCGCCTCCCATAGAGTGCCCAGCAACAAAAGCTTCATCTATGTTTAACTGCGACATCCAATCTAAAATAGTGGCGCTTTGGACGTTGAAATCTGCTGGTATGTTACGATGACGAGTAGAAAAGCCACTTCCAGGGCGGTCAATACTGTATACGGTATAGTGCTTAGTTAACTGATTCGCTAAGGCTGTAAAATTAAGCGCATTACCCGCAAGTCCATGAATAAGAACAAGGGTAGGGCCTTGCCCTTGTTTGGTGTAGTGAATTTTTTCATGCTGCACATTTAAAAATTGGCCTGGTGGACGGAAGTTTTTTTCGATTTTTTTATCGATATGTTGAGTGAAAAGCCATGACGCCAGTAACAGGCAGAAGATAAGTGCGACAATAAAATAAATAACCACCACAATATGTTTCCTTTATTAGCGTAATTAGTAAACTAATAAGAAATGAATAAACAGTCAATGTAAGCCTTTTTCCATGAGGCTGGGTGCAACGCATAAACTGTCAAATAATTTACAAGTGAAGAATATAACCGTTAAGCTATGATTACGATTACCCCTACTATTACGCTAGAAGATAGCGACATTGAAATGCAAGCCATCAGAGCACAGGGTGCCGGTGGGCAAAATGTCAATAAAGTGAGCAGTGCTATCCATCTGCGCCTTGATATACCTGCCTCGTCTTTGCCGCAAGAGGTAAAAGATACGCTGCTAAATACAAAAGACAGCCGAATTTCTAACGATGGCGTGTTTGTGCTAAAAGCGCAGAATTCTCGAACCCAAGAACAGAACCGGGAAGATGCTATTGTGCGTTTGAAAGCGTGGATAGTCAGTGCCACCAAAAAACAAAAACCAAGGAAGGCAACCCGCATGAGCCGTGCGGTAAAAGCAAGACGCGGCGAGGCCAAAAAGCAACAAAGTGTGAGAAAGTCTATGCGGAAAAAAGTGGATATTTAAGCGACTTTAGCCTAAAGTATAGCTCTTCAGCGACGTCGTTTCGTGAAATGAATGGAACATTCTACGTATTAATGAGTTAGATACGAAAAATATACGATTAAAGAATACGTTTTGCGCTCAAGCTGTTGTGGATATTAGGGAATTTCTTCAATGACACGGTCTGACATTATACCTATGGTACTTTTCGCTGCCATCGTTGTCTCGCTTGGGATAAATACGCCACAAGCCGCCAACGAAATTATCGCGAAACTCTTCGGTAAAACTATTTCAAATAGCGAACTACAACCTAGCCAAAGTGATGTAGATCGCTTCCAGTCAATTCTTAGTGACAAATCTGAAGTTGAGATCCGTAAACTTTTAGCTCAGCGTGCGTTAGGCACTAAAATTAGCGAATCTGTTATTGCTGACTTTGCCGACGAGAACAATATTGAGCCTTCAAATAGTGAAGTTGAGTCTGCTTACGCGGTTATAAAAACCTGGACAGTCGATTTAAGCCACAATGCTGAATACTCAGATGAAGAAGTTGAACGTTATCGTTTAGCCATGGCAGAAGGCATGGCTAAGAGTTGGAAGGTGTCTAAGTCACTGTATGAAACCTTTGGTGGAGACGTTGTTTTCCAGCAAAGTAATCCGCTTACCCCCGTTGGTGCCTATAAGGATTTGTTCGAGCAATATCGCTCACAAGGCGAGTTTGTCATTTACGATCCTGTTTTCAAAGCGGCTTTTTGGGAGTCGGTAAGAATGCGTTACTCTAATGTACTTCCTCAAGAAAATATTGATTATTCATCACCTTGGTGGGAAGCTGGACTCAATGCCTCTGGTGATTAAGATGTCTTCATTACGCTGTTTTGTATAGCTTTTTTAGATTTTTGAATTAAATGAAACACCCCGCCTAAAGCGGGGTGTTTTTGTTTGTGGAAAATTTTTTATCGCTTGTTGGGAATAAACTCTGAGGTTCATTCGTTATTTAAGTGTCTTTGATGAAAAACAGGAAATAAACGAATGAACAAACTACATACTGCTTTAATTGTTGCACTAGGTCTTACTTCAAACGTGGCGCTAGCTCAGGCTGTCGATACATCTGTTTCAGTGTTCAATAGCACCCAAGCTTCAACCAATGTATCTGGTGAGCAAGCAAGTGCTACTCAGTCAATGTCCTCACAAACTTCAGCTTCTGCAAACGCAGATGCACAGTCAAATAGTGTTACAGAAACTGAAGCTAGCAGCGAAACGCAAAACGCAGACCAGGCTGATGCTACTGCCACTACTAACGACACATCAGAAACATCTGATGCGGCAAGCGGCGAAATGCTTACTCAACTTACCAGTGCCCAAAGTGCTCTAGTAGGCAGCGGTGCGGCAACGCAAACCATTGCTTCTAATGCTGCAGGCGCCTTAGATATTACCGCTTCAACTGCCACAGATATGGTATCAGGCGCCGTTGATAGCAGTGTTTCGCAGGCGGCGGATGTCAATGCCATAGTCTCCTCAACACTTACCCAATCAGTTGAAGCAGTAGCGCAATCGCAGGTTGAAGAAAGCGTGGCTAGCCAGGTATCTGGCCAAGTAAGTGGGCAAATCGAAAATACGGTTTCCACCACCGTTGAAAACACGGTGAGCGGAAGTATTGCTGGCATTTTGAACCAGTAAAAGTCACGCGGTTCAAGGTAATAGACGAATCTTGAACCGCCGCCACCTCTGGTTATTCCAATAACTATGAAGGTTATATAAACAAGGGGGGCGCTACTCCCAGCCCCGCCCTTACTTCCATGTGTTAATTCCGTGAGCATTCGATTTAGTAGGACACCTGCATGAGCCTTAAAACCTCCACATCATTATTAAGCGTATTAAGTCTATCTATTGCATTAAGCTTAATTGGCAAAATTGCCATGGCGAGTCAGTCAGAAAACAGCGCAGAAACTGACGGACACAAGTTGATAAAAGTGACTGGAGAAGCCTATATCGGTGCTCATCACGACTCAAATGTGAACGTTAGTGAACTTGATACGAATACCGACACATCCGACTCAGCAATTAAAGGGAATGCGAAGCTTAAGCTAGCGTTAATGCCTACCGATAAATGGCAATTCAGTGCGTCTGCACAGCATAGTGAAACGCGCTACAATGCACTGTCGAATTTTGACCTAGCTATCACTACCTTGTCGGGCGAGGCGAGTTACCAATTGTCTTGGACTAAAATTGGCGTTCATCACTATTACGCAAATGCTGACCTTGATAACAATGCTTTTCTCACTTACCAACAAAGCGGTGTTTCATTGGCCAACAGTGCGTTTACGCAAGGTTACTGGCGATTAAGTGTCGACACCATCGATAAGTCGTTTGAATCGGTGCCAGAGCGCGACGCCGATGCGCTATCTAGCCGCATTGACGGTTTCTGGTTTTTTAAAAACCAAAGCTTTATGCAATTGGGCGCGAAATATCAAAATGAAGATGCCTTGAACCAAGCGTTCGACTATTCCAGCTATGGTATTGACGCCAGTTATGCTTACCCCGCCAGCTTGTGGGGTAGCGCACTCGATATCAAGCTCGGTTATGAAATGGAAAACAGACACTATGGTCAAGGTAGCCTAAGCAGCGAGCCTACTGCTTCAGGAGCACCTTTCAGTGAGTTTGAACAACAAGGCGGCAGGCGACGAGAGGATGATAGGCATGTTTTCAAAGCGAGCATAGAATATGCTGCTATGGAGAACGTAGATTTTATCGTAAGCACGCAATACAAAGACTATGGTTCAACCTTAGTATCGGCAGACTATCAAGAAACCATTGGTGAAATTGGTGTTAGATTTCATTTTTGATAGCACAATAGCATTCACTGTTGATTTAACTAATGGAGAATACCTACGCCAAAAACCGGGTCTCGTCCCGGTGCTCCAGCATCTATAGCTTGGTCGCGCAATGTGACTAACGCTTGGGCTGGATTTGAACTAGCGCGAAATAGACAGGCATAGCGGGCTGAAACAAAAGGCGTTGCCATCGATGTGCCGGTCTCACGGCTAGTCGTACCATCTGGATGTGCGACTTCTACTGAAACACCGCTGGCCGCAAAATCAACATAGTTACCTTGATTGGCCCATCGATAGATAGCGTGGTTATTGTCTACTGCTGTTACCGCAATAGTTGACGGGTATGCCGCGGGAAACAAAGGCGGAGAGGCTGGTCCTTCGTTTCCAACTGCTGCAATAATTTGCACCCCTTGCTCACTGATTTTTTGTATAACGTTGGCCAGTACCGAGTTTTCTGGCCCTGCTAAGCTCATATTAATAACATCAACCTGTTTGGCGACTAAATAGTTGAGACCATCAATTAATGATAATAAGGTCGCGCCCTGACTAATACTGTTTCGCGTATAAAAGACGCTAGCGTTATAGAGGTGACTTCCTGCACGCATATTATCTGCCAATAAGCTGGCTACTGACGTACCGTGTACTTGGGTAGTTGGTAAAGCTTGTGGAAGAAAAGGCTGTTGTTCAATAACAAGGTGTTCCAGTGCTTTGTGGTTTTGCGCAATGCTGGTATCTATCATTCCAATACGAACAGGTATTTGGCAAACGCCTGGTTTATCAGTAGTTGTAATGTTAGCTAGCATGTCTTGGTTGTTGTTTTTGATTTTAGCGCTTTCTGCTGCGCCCATGCCTTGCGTTAAATAAATATGATTACGACCTACTTGCGTTTTTAGTGTTTCCGGTAAGCTGTTTCTTATTTGAGACAGTTCATCGAGGCTAGTATTAACCTTTAAACGGTAAATCCATTGGTCTATAGCGGCTAAATGGCGAGACGATTCAATGGTGATGTCGGGGTGAGAAAAGTGAGTTTTGTCAGCCTCGCTACCGACAACTAACCATTCTCTTTCCAATGCTAAAAATCCATCAGGGGCTTTTACTTCTTTTAGTACAAGAGTGCCTGAAGGCGAGGCAAGGCTTAGGGGCGATGGAACAGAAAATTGCGGGGCAGGTATGTTAGCTAAGGTGTCAAACCTACTTTCAACACCTTGTGTTACCTGAGTTTCAAGCACATCTCGCACGGTGCCTACATCAACGGGCACGCTATCAATGATAGGCCTGACGGGTTCGATTATTTGACGGCCAATAGTTAACTGGGCGCTGGCATTTAAGCTTCACACGCTGCCCATTGTAAATATTAAGCCGCCTACTACGCGCTGACAAAGCGATCTGCACTTCATAATTTTACCTCACTTGCTTTGCGACTAAACCCATACAGGCATCACCGGGCCCAGCGTGCTTGTTACTCACCGCGAAGGACTCGGTCAACCTATCCATAAATAAAGCTGGCATAAAACGTGCCCTTAATGATGGGATAACCCTTTTCTCGTACTTAATTAACGTTTGGTGATGTAAAAAATTCCCGTTCCTTGGGAATAAATCACGGCATCAAACGTTAACTAGGTATAAAGCATGATTTCATAGGAAGTTGTATGAAAGAAGAAGTGACTGAACTCGTTCCATCATTAAGAAAATTTGCGTTTTCACTTACCGGCAATATACATGATGCTGATGATTTACTGCAAAATACGATTGAGAAGCTACTGACTAAACCTTTGCCACAAGATGCCACATTAATGGCATGGGCATTTCGAGTTTGCCGCAATTTATGGATAGATGAGTATCGTGCGCAAAAAGTAAGAACAAGTGCGGCGGTTAGCCCTGAATTGCAGGCTAAGGATGAGGCGCATTTGGATGAAGCCCTTTCAGGTGGTATTACGCTAAAGCAAGTAAGTAAAGCCATGGGGGAATTACCCCCAGAACAACGAGAGACCTTGTCACTTATTGCTATACAAGGAATGAGCTACGCAGATGCTTCAGAGGTACTTGAGGTGCCTGCTGGGACTATTATGAGCAGACTTGCTAGGGCAAGAAGCAAACTCAGTAATATGCTAAACCCACAACAAGAGGTGGTGTTATGACAATATCTGACGAAATGCTTTGTGCATTTTTAGACGCAGAACTTAGCGATGACGACATGGAACATGTCAGAACTGCTATTGCCAGTGATCTTGCACTGTCAGACCGCTTAGCGTCTTTAGCGCAGGTAGACATGATGGTGAAAGCAGCGGCTGATGCTGCAACGCAAAAACCTTTACCTAATAGCGTAGTGGCATTACTTGCAGATGATGCGACCTCAGAAGCCTATCTTGAGCAAGCAGATTTCGACTCAGACCATGTAAGTGCAAGCCAGGCAAGTGAGAGGATGCCAAGCAACGTTACTTCGTTTAATCGCAAAGCCCAAGACGCTAAACGTAGTGGGAAGTGGAAATTCCCTTTATCGTTAGCGGCTGGAGTGGCGTTAGTGGCAGGGTTAACCTTGATGCAATCAGAGTATACAGACCCCCTAGATCCTGCTGGCACTTCGTCAACGAATAACCATTGGGCGAATGTATCTACAGCCCTCGATAATAATCTAACGGGTGAGATGATGGTAACCGATGCGGGCATGGAGATAGTGCCACAACTGTCGTTTATGAATAAACAATCACAGTTGTGCAGACAAGCGCAGATACAAGGTGAAGATGAACTGAATATCATGATTGCGTGTAAAAATGAACAAGGCATTTGGCAACTTCACGCGAGTAAGCTGATGACAGCGGGTCGCAACAAAAGTGAGTATCAAACGGCAAGTGCCAATAAAGTACTTGATGAAGAGATAGATTTGTTAATGGTATCGACGCCATTAAACAGAGAACAAGAGCAGCAAGCTATTAATCATGGATGGCAGTCTAAGACTGCCGAAGGAGTCGTTTATGAAAACTAAATTTATAGCGTTTCTAGCAGTAATGCTAATGGCGGGGTGCGCGAGTCAACCCGATTATCGACAGGCATCTAATGGTGGTTTTGGGTATACCGAAAGTAAATTAAGTGAAACCCAATACCGCGTTCACTTCAAAGGTAGAGGGTCTGATAAGAGTAAGGCTATGGACTATGCCATGTACCGTTCAGCGGAGCTGACCTTACTGAAAGGGTATGATTGGTTTGTAGTAACCGATCGGGAAACCATGGTAGATAAAGAGCGCGTACAAACATCACCTCAGGTTGGCTTCAGCCAACGCTATGCGCGGGTAACTGAATGTGGCGTTATTACTTGTAGAACGTCTTATCATCCTACAACCCAGTTTGAATCTGGCATTTTCGTAGGTGGTTCGCAAAAGAGCGAAATCGAAAGTATTTTGAATATTGAGATGGGAAAAGGTACACGGCCCACGTCGGCCACCAGTTTTGATGCAAGAGAAATTAGCAACAACTTAAAACCTGATACGGAATCTTCACCTTAAGCACTTACAAGGTGCTTAGCCCTAAAGGTTAGGTTGTGTTATGTATAAAAAAAGCCCCGAATGGGGCTTTTTTTGTGCTGCAAGCCGTTAAGGCTTAGGTAAAGTGCCTAGTTGAAATGGTTATCCACTTCTTTTTCGGCTTCTTCACGGCTCTTGCCGTATGCTTGCTGAATTTTACCTACTAATTCTTCACGACGACCATCTATTACGTCTAGGTCATCATCGGTAAGTTTACCCCATTGCTGTTGTACCTTACCTTTCATTTCTTTCCAGTTGCCTTCGATACGATCATTGTTCATATGTTGCTCCTTTAAAAAGAATAACCGAGTGGTTATTGTGAACTGCACTTAATAAGTAGCAATCCCCATTCCAAAGATTAACATTATGAAAAATAGAGGTTTTTACTGTTTTAGAAGAAGGTGCTATTGTCAATGCCCTGCATTATTTACAGGGCGCTGAAAGTCATACAGGGTTTTATGTTTCAGCGCGCCCTAGTTAGGCAAGTTGTTGTGCAAAGGCTTCAACATCTTGGCGCTTATCTATCTTATGCTGATCTTCACTGCGCCCTTCACGCCAATAGCTGCTAATGTACACTTGGCTGTGGGGTACCTCTTTTTCGTCCTTAAGCCACGAACGAATTTTTCTCATTTGAGAAAATTCACAGGCAACCCATACAGCAGGGGTTCCTTGTTGCCAGTCAATACGCTGCAAGGCGTCAGACAATGTTGCTTCTTTTTTAGATACCCACTGAATCGATACGCCTTCAGGCTTTTCTAACGTGGTAGCATCGGTTTCATGTTCAATAGCTATAACTGCAATGCCTTTAGTATGGCTAGGAAGTGCTTGTAAATAGTTTCTATTACTGGGCAGCGCTGTCATGTCGCCTGCGAAAAGTACCCAGTCATAATTCTCTGCTAACGCTTTACTGCTACCAGGGCCTGCAATAGTTAGCTTGTCACCTTCTTTTGCGCTTAGCGCCCATGCGGCGGCGGGGCCAGTTACTCCATCTTTTGCATGCACTACCATATCAATGGACATTTGTGCTTTTTGTCTATCGAAGCTGTTTATCGTGTAGGTACGCATAGCAACGGGTTTATCTTTGGCAGGCTGAACGACAGGGTCACCATTTAAATCAAAAAGTAACTTAACGTAAGCGCCAGGGCGAGTGTCTGGAAAGTCTTCTAATGTAGCGCCGCCAAGGACAATACGTTGCATGTTTGGTGTTATACGGAAAGACTCGATAACTTCAACAACACGAGGTGCGGGTTTAGACATGATTTTCTCCAAATACGACAGTGGATATAGCTTATTTGATAATAGTTCTCATTTCCATTTCTAAGATTGGGATGAAATCTAGCTAATAATTCTGGTTTTTAGAAAAGTAGGTCGTAATACGGAAAAGAGGAAGTTTTTTATAGGCAAAAAGAAAGGGGCTAAAGAGCCCCTTAAGAAAAACACAACATAACTTGGAAAACACATTTACACTTCACAAAGCCAACACACTAAATGACTCCATGTATTAGTAAGAGCGGTGGAATAAAGAAAAGTTCAGCAAAATATAAAAATAAATAAAAAGTTTTTAAAAGCGTGATTTTCAGGGCCTCTTTTATCATCGGTTTAGTGGTTTAAAAAGAAAGGAAAGGGTTTAAAAGAAAAGGAAAAAAAATAAACTAACAAGCAAAAAAATGCCCGCCAAAGGCGGGCTAAAATCAGAGGTATATAAAAGGCCGGGAAGGGCCTTAGAGGGGAGAGGCACGCTGTCGGGTGACAGCACACTAATAATATCGATGACATTACTAGTGTTCCTCGATATGGCCATTGCTGAAGGCATAATGCCGAGTCAACAGAGCCAAATAGGTTACAATCCTTTGTTGCACATGGACATCAATGTCTGTGCCAGTGATGTGGGCATCCAGTAACAATCGCGAAAATAGCGTTTGCAACTCTGCATCCTGCAGGCCTTTACGACTTAATCCAAGTCGCCATCACACTCAACTGGCGCAAAAACAGATAATCGGTCATTCACGTCAACAACTCCTTTAAGCAAATCAACCACTCCGTGGGGATTGCTTTGTCGACATCAATGTCAACCTTGCTCGTCATCAAGACGCATCCTTTTTCAACATCCGTGTTGGCGTTAAACGTATTTAACTTTCCGATAAACAACAGAGCGACGTTAACCTTGCTATCAATCCTTGCATCCTTGGCCGACGAATTTCCTTTTACGTCCAATGTTGTCAGCCTGCGCAGATAAAGTCTGTAATATCATGGTTACCTTCGTGGTAACGGTATGCCTTCCTAGCATCATGTTTACGTCTGTTGTTATCCGTTAGTCTAATTAATGCCAAACTTGTGCCAAAACTTAGAGCTGTTTAAATATAATGGTAAATTATTGATATAAATCTATTTTATTCTAAATTTAAAACGTTTGGCATTAATTAGGCGTATGTTAAAAAATATGGGTGGGAAATTTTTTCCTACTGCCGTGTCGTTTCTTACCGACATGCACATACGCAATGACAATCACGGTAACCTTGCTTGAAAATATGCTTGTTTAACGCACAAATTGTAATATAATAAAAATCTAATATATTAAGGTTTTTGATATGAAATTAGCAATTGATATGCTTTTGCATGTAAGCACGCACAAAGGGCGATGGGTGTATTTTTTTCTCGCCGTGATAACGGCATTTGCCGCTTTTCAAATGCGGTTAATTCAGATTGATACCGATCCTGAAAACATGCTGGCGGAATCTCATCACTCTCGTACCTTTCATAATGAGGTAAAGCAAACCTTTTCCATGCACGATGCGATAGTGGTTGGTTTGGTGGTGCCGGAAAAGGGTGCCAAAAGCGACGAGGCCACAAGCGGTATATACACGCCAGACACCTTAGCAGCCATTCACCAAGTGACTGACCATGTATTGGACATAGAGGGTGTTATTAGCCAGGACGTCATGTCGTTTTCAACGGTAGACAACATTAAGCAGGGTAGTGACGGTAGTCTTGAGTTTTCATGGTTAATGGCCAGCCCACCTGAAACCGCAAGCGCAAGTGCTGAACTACAAAAATCTATCGAAAGGCTGCCGTTACTGTACGACACACTGGCTGCGTCTTCAGGTAACGCTGCTGCTATTTATATCCCTATTGCCGACAAGAATGAAAGTTATCGCATTGCCCAAGATATTCGCGCTTATTTAACGAATGTTGACACGGCAGGCCAATGGCACATCACAGGCTTACCTGTTGCTGAAGATCAGTTTGGGGTAGAAATGTTTGTGCAAATGGCTATCGCTGCACCTGCGGCTGGTGCCATGATTTTTATTCTTCTGTTCTTATTTTTCAGAAATTGGTCGCTTATTACTGCGCCCATGATAGTGGCGATGGCTACAGTTATCATTACCATGGGTGCTCTCATTGGCATGGGATTCACTGTGCACATTATGTCATCCATGATTGCTATTTTTCTCATGCCAATCGCGGTAGTCGACTCAGTACACATATTGTCTGAATTTTCCGACCGTTATAAGCCAGGTGAAAATGCAGGTAAGGTGATCACTCACGTGGTTGAGCACCTGTTTAAGCCCATGCTGTTTACCTCACTCACTTCATCAGCAGGCTTTTTCTCTTTAATGCTAACCCCTATACCGCCCGTGCAGATCTTTGGTGCTTATATTGGCTTTGGCATTTTATTGGCATTTTTGATTACTCTTACGTTTATCCCTGCTTATATTTCCCGTATGTCGCCCGCGGCATTAAGCAAACTTCAAGTCGCGCTACATCAAAATGAAGAAGCAGATAATAATGAAGGCAGTACCACGTTACTAAAACGTACCGTTACTAAACTACGCTACATCGCGCTAAACCACAGAGCGCTGATTATTGCTGTATTTGGTGCAATTACCCTAGTATCAGCGTGGGGAATTACGCAAATTAATATCAACGACAACCCTGTGCGTTGGTTTAAACAAGACCATGAAATAAGGGTGGCAGACAGGGCCTTAAATGCAGAGTTTGCGGGCACGTACAATGCTTATTTGGTCATTACAGATACCAATAAAAGCATTGATGCTATCAAGGTATTAAATGAGGCAAATTTACCATCAAGTTTAGATGAATGGGTTGAGCAAACTCAGGTGTCGATAAACCAGAGCGACGATGCTAACAAAATGTCGGAACTTGCCATGCGTATTGATGATGCGCTATTTAGCAATCTCGACGATGATGAACTAACCGCGTTAGACAACTTATTGCAAGTCGTTGATGCCGCGAATGGGAATGCCAATACCTTCCAACAGCCCGCAGTACTTGCGCATATTGAGAAGTTACAAGCGTACCTAGATACTCAACCTTTAATTGGTAAATCACAGTCTTTGGTTGATGTAGTCAAAGTGGTGAATCGTGAGTTGCGCTCAGGTAATGAGGTAGACTACGCATTGCCCACCAACAACCGAGGCGTGGCACAAACCCTAATGCAATATCAGTCTTCCCACCGTCCTCAAGACCTGTGGCATTTTGTCACGCCGGATTATCGCCAAACGCTGATTTGGCTACAGCTAACCAGCGGTGACAACCAAGATATGACGAATGTCATTTCGCTTGTTGAAGATTACTTTGCTAATAACCCACTACCAGAAGGGCTAAGCTACGACTGGGCAGGTAAAGCCTACTTAAATGTGGTGTGGCAAGAAAATATGGTAACAGGCATGTTGGAAAGCTTGCTTAGCGCCTTTGTCATTGTATTTGTGATGATGGTACTACTGTTCCGTTCTTTAGTTTTTGGCGTGCTCGCTATGCTTCCCCTTACCATCACGATTACCTTTATTTACGGGCTTATTGGCATTGTGGGTAAAGACTACGACATGCCTATTGCTGTACTTTCGGCGCTTACCTTGGGGTTATCTGTGGATTTCGCTATTCACTTCCTTGCTAGGGCGCGTGAAATCTATAAGGAAACGGGTAGTGTGCCAGACACCTTAGACGCTATGTTCGATGAGCCTGCCAGTGCAATAACGCGAAATGCGTTGGTGATAGCACTGGGCTTCACCCCTTTACTGCTAGCGCCGTTAGTGCCTTACATAACGGTGGGTGTTTTCTTGGCGAGTATCATGGCGGTTTCTGCCTTGGTGACTTTGTTGGTCTTACCCGCGGCCATGGTATTTTTAAAACGTTGGGTTTTTAAAGGAGCTTAATATGCGTAATTCAATGCTTCACATCACAAATGTTAATCGCGTTTTCTCTGGTATGGCACGCGCTAATACTCACATCAACACTAAAACCTCCAACTCGAGTGTTCGTGTTTGGTTAACGAGTATGTTGCTACTTTGCTTTTCTTTTGCCGCGGTGACTCCCGTTACCGCGAATGCGCAAGAAGACGTGGCGAGTATTATTGCGAAGTCAGAAAAGGCCGCCTATTACGCAGGCAATGACGGTAAATCAATGGCGCGAATGATCATCGTAGATAGTCAAGGGCGTAAACAAATGCGTCAGTTCACGATTTTGCGTAAAGACGTGCTAAACAATGAAGGTACTGAAAGCGGCGACCAAAAAATGCTGGTGTTTTTCAGCCGCCCAACCGAAGTAAAAGGCACGGTGTTTAGAGTTGAAAAGCACACCAACATTGATACCGATGATGATCGTTGGTTGTATTTACCGGCCCTTGATTTAGTAAAGCGCATTGCCGCTGGCGATAAACGCACCTCGTTTGTCGGTTCACACTTTTTTTATGAAGATGTGTCGGGCCGTGCAGTGTCAGAAGACAACTTCACTATGCAAAATACCACCGATACCCACTATGTGTTACGCGCAACGCCTAAAAGCGCCGGTAGCGTAGAGTTCTCTCATTATGTCGTAGAGATAGACAAGCAAACCTACTTGCCCACGCTAATCAACTTTTTCAAAGGAGATGATAATTACCGCCGAGTTGAAGCGGTATCAGTAGACACAGTTCAAGGGTACCCAACGGTAGTACGAAGCAAGGTGTCTGATTTAGCATCAGGGGGTTATACCTTAATGGAATTTCGCGGTATTCAGTACGATATTGCGTTGCCAGACAGCGTGTTTAGCGAACGTAGCTTGCGAGTGCCACCACGAGAGTTTGTGGAGTAATCGTGATGCGGGCAGCACAGCTTTTTTCAGGGAAATACTTTGTTAGCGCACTTTTTGAGGTCGGGCTACCGGGAATAGCGCTACTTGCAATAGTGCTGCTGGGAATAAGTGTTTCAACTCCGGTGTATTCACAAGCACTCCAGAATGAAATTGCACAAGATGTACCCGCTAAAACTGAACAAATCGACAACCCCGAGCCTGCTAGTGACGATAGTTTGGAAAATGAAGGGTGGGATGATAACAGCTGGGGCAACGAAGGTTGGAGTGACGATAATTGGGATAGCGAAGACTGGGGCGAGCAGGACAATAGCGCTACCGCTTACACCTTAAGTGGATTTGTCGAGTTAGCGGCAGGAAACCGAGTAGCTACTGACGCTGCCATTGATGCTAGCAGCACCTTACGAGATGCAAGAGTGCAACTACGCGCTGATTACGCGCTAGCAGCATCGAAACTTAGTTTTCGGGGCGATGCGTGGTACGACGGCGTTAAACATCAACGAGAATTTCAGATACGTGAGCTAGCATGGCAAGGCAATCTTGCTGCTTTGGGCCAATGGGGCAATGCTTTTGACCTGAAAATTGGGCAGCAAGTACTCACTTGGGGAACAGGTGATTATGTCTTTCTAAACGATCTTTTCCCAAAAGATTATCAGTCATTTTTTTCTGGCCGTGATGATGAGTATTTAAAAGCGCCCAGTGCTTCTATTAAGTTATCTGGGTATTGGGAGGCCATAAATATAGATGTTGTGGTGACACCAGAATTTGAACCTGATATCGGTATTACAGGAGAAGTCTTTTCCTTTTTTAGCCCCCAAGCCGATGAAAATATCGCGCCAGCGTATACCGTAAGTAATGAGAATACGCCTAGTGGTAGTGAAGTGGCGTTGCGGGCGCATCGCACATTTAGCAGCTCGATTGGGAGTATTGAGGCTGCGTTATACGGATATCGAGGTTATACCAAGCAACCCACCGCCGTAGATGAATTGGGTGCGCCGCGTTATAGCCGCTTAAATGCCATTGGCGCCAGCGTCGTTATGCCATTGGGTAAAGGGATTGCAAATGCAGAGTATGCGTATTACCGGAGTGTGGAAGATAGTGAAGGTACTGATCCATCTGTGAGTAATTCCCAGAGCCGCTTCTTACTGGGTTACAGCCAAGAAGTGATGGCTAATGTAACCGGCGCTGTGCAGTGGTATACCGAAGCCATTCAACATCATGATTCACTATTGACTCATTCACTCTACCCAGAATATGAGCAAGAAGCGTATCGCCATTGGGTTACAGGTCGTATTACATGGCAGGCGTGGCGACAAACCCTCACTATCAATAGCTTTCTATTTTATTCACCTACGGATAATGATGGTTATTTGAAAGCTAGCGCCAGCTATTCGCCGACTGATAAATGGCAGGTTCGAGGCGGAGTAAACCTATTTAGCGGCGAAGAAACACATACTTTCTTTGCTCAATTCGAAGATGCCAGTAACGTCTATTTTGCGTTTAGGTATTTTTATTAGTTTGCGCAGCAAACAAATGTAGTCGTAAATTTTGTACAAATTAACTGGGTGCGATTATTTAAGAGGAAATGATAATGTCTCAGGAAAAAGCATTGACCGCTTTTGCGGGCTTCATGGTGTTGTTGTCGGTTGTGTTAACCGTATGGGTTCACCCAAACTTTGTATGGTTTACGGTGTTTATTGGCGCCAACTTATTTCAGCAAAGCTTTACCGGCTTTTGCCCCGCCACACTTTTTTTTAAAAAGGTATTGGGGCTAAAAAGCGAAAGAGAGCTGGCTCAACAGCAAAACTAGTTTAACGATAAGCGAATTTAAATATTCGCGAAGGCACTAGTTAGGCTTAAGCGTTGATGGCTAGCTACGCTTACCAAGAACCATACATAGGGTTAGGCAAAATAAACAAGCTAGTGCCGACTTCAGGCAGTATCGCTGGCAGATAAGCATCTTCCTGCGTTACCCCTTGAAAATCTTCAATATTATCGCCAATTTGCATAATAATATTATGCGGTTTGTTCCAACCCTCACTTGCCGTGTCATTCGTGAGCGAGCAAGCTGGCGAGCCTTGCTTTACGGCATTACGACGGCGGTCTTTATCGTTCACAATGTACTTATGATCAACGGCCTCTTTGTCGGCAGGTAATCTGCCCATAATACAGGTGTTGCTTGGTGTAAGCGGCAAGCCCATGGCGAGCAAGTTATTCCACGTGTGGCTGTCTAAGGTTTTATCGCGGTTAGTAATAAGGGCAATTTTTCCACCTCTTTCAATCACGGTTGTTAGAAACTTATCTACACCGGGAACTAACGTGGCTTCTTCCCTTTTTATCCATGCGTTCCAGCTTTCGCTTGAATACCCCAAGCCTTTTGACTCACGCTCTTCTTGATAAAGGCTGTTATCTAGCACGGTTTCATCTACATCTAGCACGATTACGGCAGGCGTTTGCTGATTTTCAAAGGTTGCAGGCAGTGCGGCGGTAGCTTGCTTATAAACATAGGCGCTAAGAAGTGGATACTCTTTACTCTGGCGTTGGTATTTCACAGCGTTAGATAAAGAAAAAGACGCTTCTGGCGCAGCGTCCGCTACGCTGGTGTCAGCCTGTGGGGTAGTAACACAGGCTGATAGCGCGCTTAGCGCCAAACAAGACACGGCAATAGGTCGCAGTGCGGTCTTAAGAGAAGTCGAAGCAGTGGTAAACATGTTTATAGTCCTTGCTTGGCGGTAACGGTTTATCTTCGCCAATGAAAATTTTGATGCGTTACTTTGACACAAAACGTTCCGGCTTCAAAATAAAGGTAACTTGCCCGAGCCTCACTTTGTCGTATTACTGATAAAACTAACTAGCGCCGGGCCTAATGCTTCTGCAAAGTCTCAGGCAAAGTCGAGTAAATCGGTGCCAAAGAAGTTATCGATAATGCATCGCCATTCACCGCTGTCGTTTCGCTGCATCACATACACCGCTCGTTTGCCGTCGCAAGGTAATGTGTGGGGAGCGGCTTTTGGCACTAGGTAAAGCTTAGCGATTACTAACGCCACATCACCCGCTTCAATTACAATTTCATCGCCGGTGGTAACGATATGCTCCGGCATGTATTTGCGTTGGAAAGTTTGTAGTGCGCTAACACAATCGTGCTGGGCTGTGCCTTTTAGCGGCGTAGATACCACCTTGGCATTATCGCCATAGCAGGCGCTAACCGAAGCTGGATCGTTTTCGTTTACCGCGTTATGCAAACGGGCTAATAACTGAGTGATGTTGTTCATGGCTGTCGTCTCGTTTGTTTTTACCGCGAAGACAGACTTAAGAAAAACCCGCCTTGGCGGCGGGTTTTAGTGATGTTTTACGTACGCACTAACTTTCCCGCCAATTATTAATAATAATAGCGAGGAGGATAATTGAGTTTAACGCCAAACCTTGGCGCGGTGCTGAAAACAGCAATGTGCGTAATGTCATAACCGCAGTATTTAATTTGCCGAATAAAAAGTCAATGACTTTGTGGGGTAGATTCTCATCGCTTAACAGATGATGTGCTAGGGCAATCGAAACGCGCGGTAAACCCATCCATGGGCGCTCCGCCACAGCATCCATGCTGTGGAGGGTTCCGATAGCCCTTGCACACCATCTATACTGAGTTCGTACGGTAGTAATCGGCAAGCCCGTAAATGTTCCAAGGGGCTCCGCTGCCGCATCCTTGCGGCAGAGGGTATGAGACTCGCTCTCCACCCTCACTCTGAAACATAGCTGGCTACTTCGCCACAGCATCCATGCTGTGGAGGGTTCCGATAGCCCTTGCACACCATCTATACTGAGTTCGTACGGTAGTAATCGGCAAGCCCGTAAATGTTCCAAGGGGCTCCGCTGCCGCATCCTTGCGGCAGAGGGTCATAAGGCATGCGCTCCACCCTCACGCTGAAACTTAACATAGCTAGCTACTTCGGCACAGCATCCATGCTGTGGAGGGTTCCGATAGCCCTTGCACACCATCTATATTGAGTTCGTGCGGTAATAATCGGTAAGTCTGTGAATGTCTGGAAGGGCGCGCTCCGCTTCCAAGTTTTAGCAATATGTAAAATTGTTACCCATTCGAATCGGTTTGTTTTAATGTCGTAGATGAAATTAAAAAATAACAAATATAGATGCTTTAGGAGAGAAACGAATGCGGGTAAGAAAATGTAGCGTTACAAAAGCCCTTCCTAAAAGTGCGGTGGCATTTGCTGTATGTGCAGTAGGCTTAAGTACTACTTTATTAAGTGGCTGCAATCCCGCACCTGAAGATGCGCCTAAGCATGCACAGCAGGAAGCCAGAAAGCGTTAAACAGCAAGAAGATAAGCGACTTGTCGCGTTTATAGAGGCGCGTTTTGATAGGTTGGTGGCACAAAGCCCAAATCTCCAATCTTACCTAGGTATTAACAATGGCGCGCAATCTACGTGGAGTGACACGTCTGATGCGTTTGCTCAAAAGCAGTTAGAAAACACAAAGGCCGATCTGGCTAAATTAACTGCCGAATTCGACCGCAGTGACTTAAGCGACGAAGGTAAATTGAATTTTGATTTGTTTAAGCGAGAGCTAACTAACGAAATTGAAAATGCAGCCTTTCGTAAGCAAAGTTATGTGGTTGATCAGTTTAGAGGTCAATACACTTCAGCCATTACCTTGCTTAAAAATAATCACCGTATTGTGAATGAAGCTGGTGCACAGGCGTATATAAATAGGCTTGTAGGTTTTGAATCGCTCATGGACGATATTGTAGCGAGAATGAAAGACCGGGCAGCCTTTGGTGTGTTACCGCCTGCATTTTCGTTTGATTCAATGATCAACGACGTGAGTGCTATGTTAACCGGTGCACCTTTAGATGCCCCGGTTACGAGTAGTAGCAAGCTTCACCCCTTGTATGCAGACTTCAAAGAAAAGTTAGCCGCACTGCATTTAGAAGAATCAAAAGAAAATGCATTGCTTGAAGAGGCTAGTAGCGCGCTTAAAGGGCCATTTAAAAGAGGCTACAGCAGCTTACTCGCCACGTTGAAACAACAAAAGCCATTACAAGCTAACAATGATGGTGTTTGGTCGTTGCCTAACGGCGATGCTTATTACGCGAATCGAGTAAAAGCTGAAACCACATTAGCGTTGTCACCAGAAGAAATTCATGTGATTGGTTTAAATGAAGTTGCACGTATTCATCAACAGATGCAGCAGATAATGGATGAGGTTGAGTTTACGGGAACACTACAAGCTTTTTTTGAATTCATACGCACCGACCCAAATAATTTTTATGCCAATAACGACGAGGGTCGAGCGGCGTTTTTGGCTGATGCAAAAGCGCAAACCAGTGAAATCTTTGCCGTTGCCGATCAATATTTCCATACTCTGCCAAAAGCGGATTTAGAAGTACGTAGAGTAGAGCCTTGGCGTGAGAACTCTACGTCTATTGCGTTTTATAATCGTCCCAGTTTAGATGGAAGCCGTCCTGGTATTTACTATGCTAATTTGGCTGATATGACAGGGGTTCAAAAGTATGTGTTCAAAGCGATAACTTATCATGAAGGCGTGCCCGGCCATCATTTTCAAATTGCCCAGGCACAAGAACTAGAAGGGCTGCCGCGCTTTAGGAAGTATTTAGGTGTAGGGGCTTATATAGAAGGTTGGGCCTTGTATGCAGAACAATTAGCGTTCGAGATGGGCTTTTATAAAAACCCATTGCATAATTTTGGCCGTTTGCAGAATGAGCTTTGGCGAGCGGTTCGCCTAGTGACCGATACCGGTATTCACTACAAACGCTGGTCGCGAGAACAAGCCATAGAATACTTTGCTACCAACACGCCTTTATCACCACAAGACATTGAAACGGAAGTAGAGCGTTATTTTGTAAATCCAGGGCAGGCGCTTTCATACAAAATGGGTATGCTAAAAATACTGGAATTACGTGAAAAAGCGCAAGCGCAGATAGGTGATAACTTCGATATTCGCGACTTCCATTCAAGCGTACTGGGTGCTGGCGCATTGCCTTTGGACGCGTTAGAAAAGCGGGTAGAGCAATACATCAACACTAAACAATAATAGCAGAAGGACAATGCCCTACTTCTTCTCTGCGATCGGCGGTATAAATATCTGTAGGTGAAACATGAATGTATTAACTTCTACAAGTTATTTCCTTTTGATAACTATTGGCTTAGTTGACGTTTACGCGTCAGCAGAGACTATTGAAATAGATAGCATAAAATACACATCGTCCATTATTGAAGTAGGGGCTGGGCAACCATCGATTATCGCGTCGGATATTAACGCTGATGACAACCAAGATGTGATAATCGCGAACGCGTCTGATAATAATATTATCACTTACCTTTCAGACGGGAAGGGTACCCTAAACCGCGGCGGAATTTTTGCTGCAGGGGATAGCCCTTCTGGGTTAGCGATATCAGATATAAACGCAGACGGACACGTTGATGTGGTTGTTGCCAATCATGAAACTTCGTACATTACTGTGCTCTTTGGCAAGGGGGATGGAACCTTTGTCGAGCCGCCGCATTCCCCCTTAAATATTAACGTAAAGCCTCATCCCCACGTTGTGAAATTGAGTGACATTGATGGTGATGAAACGCCAGATTTAATTGTAGATAACAGAAGCCACAATGGACTTCTGGTACTAAAAGGCTTAAGTGCAGGAAGATTTAAAACGCCTGGTAAGGTTATTAACGCAGGTGGAGACCCATACCGAGGGTTTGCTGTTGGCGACATCAATAACGATGGTTTTGAAGATATGGTTACTCCAAATCAGCGAGATATTGGCGTATTGGTAAATACTGGCGATAAGCAAATGCGCTTTTCTTTAAGCAAGTTAGCCCAACCGGAATCGCCCTTTGCTATTGAACTTGCTGATATGAATGGCGACGGAAACCAAGATGTCATTGTAGCGACAAATGAAAGTATGATTACCATTATGCTCGGCGATGGTCGCGGTAATTTTCTAAAAGTCGCTAAATCAGAAATTAGCGCTTCAGCAGGCGCTAAACAAATTGCCACGGGCGATATAAATGATGACGGAATTGATGATGCGTTAATCAGCAGTTGGTCAGGTGAAGTGCTTGCAATATTGGGAACTAAGTCGTCATTTAAGTCTATCAGTTTCAAGCACCCTCAAATTTCAAACCCCTGGAGCCTTGCCATTCTCGATATAAATCAAGATGGTAAAAGTGATTTTGTCATTGGAGATGGTGACAGTAAACGGGCTGCTGTGTATGTTAGTAGCAATGACTTGTAGGCGTTGAGTTATTTAGTGTAGCTTTTAAGTAATCAACAGCGTCAGAAATAATATTCGTGCGCTAATAAAAGGGATATTTTGACAGAGCTTACTGTCGAAGATGTTGAAAAGTACCTGAATTCACTTGGTTCGCAGGGCTGGGAAATTATCGACCTAGATTTTCAAATGGACCCGACGATGCTCGTTGGTCCTATGCCTTTGCTTAAAGTGGCCAAAAGACCTAAAAAACAATGCTAACGCTAGTTTAGTTAAACTGAAAAGGAAGCAGGATATACAATGTTTTTACCAGAAAATGAACTTGATGCCGGATCAGTCGTGCTGGTGCCTTTGCGGGAAGAACATGCTGATGATTTGGCAGACGCTGCGAGTGATGGAAAACTATGGGAGCTCTGGTTTACTTCGGTGCCACGACCAGACGCTATTGACACTTATATTTCTCTGGCATTGCAGCAGCAAAAAGATGGCTTGTCCCAACCCTTCGTGGTGGTTGAAAAACTAAGTGGGAAAGTGATCGGCAGTACCCGTTTTTGCAATCTAGATTATGCAAACAAGCGAGTAGAAATTGGTTATACCTGGTATGCAAAAAGTCATCAGCGCTCGTCGGTAAACACGGAATGTAAATTAGCGCTACTGAACCATGCATTCGAGGTGCTTGACGTTATTGCTGTTGAGTTTAGAACTCACTGGCACAATCTTGAATCGCGTAAGGCAATTGCTCGTCTTGGCGCAAAACAGGATGGGGTACTTAGGCAGCATCAACGTCTACCAGATGGTTCGTTTAGAGACACAGTGGTATTTTCCATTATTAATTCTGAATGGGCGGCGGTAAAAAATAACTTAGTGTACAAGTTGGCAAGTTTTCGACAATAGAGCCACGTGATAGCGCTAATAACAAGGTGAGTCATGACAAAAATTGTCGTTTTTGGAAACTCAGGTTCAGGAAAGTCTACCCTGGCTAAGAATTTGGTAAAGGGGCACCACATCGCTCATTTAGATTTGGACTCGGTGGCCTGGGCGCCCTCAAATGCGACCTCTAGCCCACCTAGTCGTTTGCCTATCAGCGAATCAAAGGTGCTTATTGAAACTTTCTTATCTAAAAATACATCGTGGGTTATTGAGGGTTGCTATTCCGATTTGCTCGCTGAAGTCTTGCCTCATGCCGATGAGCTCATCTTCTTAAATCTACCCATTAACCTTTGTGTAGAAAATGCTAAGGCTCGCCCATGGGAACCTCATAAGTATGCGTCTAAGCAAGCGCAAGATGCGAATTTAGATATGTTGATAGACTGGATAAAGGACTATGAAAATAGAACGGATACCTTTTCCAAGCAAAGTCATCAAGTCTTGTACGATAGTTTTGAGGGAACCAAAACCATGTACACCTCAAACAGCCACAGTGAAAGACAATGAAAGATAGCGAAGCACAGTGACCTACGACGAGTTTAATCAGTTTTGTGGTGGCTTAAAGGCTACAACTTATGTAATGCAATGGAATAACTCCCATGTATGGAAGGTGGGCGGTAAAGTATTTGCCATAGGCGGTTTAGGCAAAAACGGTGAACCCGCTTTTATTTTCAAAACCTCAGAGCTTAATTACCATTTTTTGAGCGAGAAACCCGGGTATCGCCCCGCGCCTTATTTTGCGTCTCGGGGCATGAAATGGATCCAGCAATTTGGCGGCGATGAAACTCAACCTAAAATTGAATTTGAACAAAGTGTAGAAGCACTCAACGAAGAGTTGAGCTACTACTTACACGAGTCTTATAAATTAGTGTCGCTAGGACTTACTAAGAAAAAACAAAAGGAACTAGGGTTGAGTTAATCTTATAGCTTTGACTATAACACTCAATTACCGGAAGATAGGGCGATAATTTAACATGGCCCGCCAATCGTTAAAGGCCATTAATAACAGGGTAAGACCATGCCAAAGGCAAGTGAAATTAAAAAGAATCACACCATCGTTTATGGTGGTAAAACGTGTATTGTGAGAGATATCGAACGTTCAGTACCTCAGGGCCGCGCGGGTGGTAGTATTTATCGCATGCGTATGTACGACGTGGTTAGCGGCGCTAAGTTTGATGAAACCTTCAAAGATTCAGACATGCTAGAAATGGCTGATTTAGTGCGTCGCCCAGTGATGTTTTCTTACATAGATGGCGACGAGTATGTATTCCTCGATAACGAAGATTACACGCCGTACCACCTAAACAAAGAAAGCATTGCTGACGAAGCCTTATTTATTAACGAAAAGACTGAGTCTATTCAGGTGTTAATTGTAAGCGATGTGCCAGTGGCGCTAGATTTACCAATGAGTGTAGAACTAGAGGTAACTGAAACCGACCCTTCTATTAAAGGTGCGTCTGCAACCTCGCGGACTAAGCCTGCTACGTTATCGACGGGGCTAGTGGTTCAAGTGCCTGAGTACATCAGTACTGGCGAGTGGATAAAGGTAAATACCGAAGAGCGTAAATTCCAAAGTCGCGCGTAATATTTATTTAAGTACGATTTAAAAAAACGAGGGCGCATTGCGCCCTCGTTTATTATTGCTATATCACCGCTATGCGACAGTGGCATTCCCGCAAGCGGTCATTTCGCCACTGCCTATATAACTAGATGTTTGCTACAACAGCGTTGTAGAAAGCTTCTGGGCTAGTTGCTTCGTTTGCTGCAACTGATAGTGCCATTTCAGCACGAACAGCAGTAACAACATCAGCACGTGCCGCTTCGTTTACTTCTAAAATATCAAGCATTGCCGTTAGGTGTGCGCCTGAACCTTGGCTAGTTTCTTCAATAATGTTGTTAAAGTTATTTTGAATGAATACCGCCGCAGTAGCCATTTTACCTTCACAAGAATCAGCAGATGATACTTTTGAAGAAACCGCAGTCGTACCTAAATCCCAAATGATGTTTGAAATGGCAGCAGCTGTGCCATTGTCATCAAAAATAGCCGCGCCAATACCACAGTGTTTCCACGGGTTGATGTTGTCGTCAGCCGATACGTTTCCAGCAATGGCAGTAGTCGTAAGAAGTGCAGCAAGCGTTAGTTTTTTAAACATTGTTATATTCCTCTGATTGTTATTAGTAATAATGTGAAATGAGCAAGCCGAAGTCAGTACCATGCTTGTTATCAATATTGGCTCTCACATCCCAGCGCTGATTAATTGAATATCGCGCGGTAATAGAGAGGTAATGTTGATCCTTCGATGGCTGGTTCACAAACCATTGTTGTCCTACTGCCAATGACATTGCTATTTCAGACGTAACATGTGCTACGCCTCCCACTTCTGAACCCACAGCGATAAAGCCGCCATTCAGATTAGAGCTGGTAATAGAAGTGCTGAGCGCGGCATAACCTACAAGGTTGTGACGAAAGGCCCAAGACTTCCCAATAAAACTGTCGATATAACCTGCGCCGCAGTGGGTACAGTTGTTAGCCTGTTCTCTGTAGCCAAAGGCCAGTTTCCAAGCCCAATTGCTATCAAGTGGCAATCCAGATTCAGACGCATTAAGGTTAATAATTCGTACTGGCGTAAACTCTCTTACTGCTAACTCTTCACCCTCTAGGTAACGAAGACGAAGATTAAAGGTGGTTAGCTCAGAGTAAGGAATTCGCCCCGCATTCAGCGTGAGCAGATCGTAATAATTGGCCCTAAAGTTCAACTCCCCCGCCACGTCGCCTGATGGTGTGTCGTATAAACCAAGACCAATACGCGTGGTATCTTGTGCTTCATGAGGAGGGCGTCTATCTATGCTTTTCCAGTTTGGTTTAACGGGTGCCATACCAAACCGTTTTATCATGGCTTGCCGCTTTTGTGCTTGTTGTATAGTGGTGAGGTCGTCTTCTTTTTGTTCAATAAACGCAAAGTAGTCGTAAAGGGTATCGATAACCCGTATCGCCGATGCGTCACCTAAAGCAGCAAGTTGCTGTTGCGTGTCTTTAGGCGCACTTTCTAGAATTTGCAGTAAGGTTTGCTGTTCCTTGCTGGTTAATTGTTGCCAGCGATCATAAAGTGTTTGCTGACGTGAACCATGGTAGATAACGTCATTAAACATTGTACGGCTAGTTTGATGGCGTTGCATCATTACCACTAAATCAAATGGCATCACCCACACCTTATTGGGGGCAATCAGAGATTCATCGAAAACTAAGCTGAGTAACTTTGCTAATTGGTAGGCACAGTTTTGCTCAAAGAAGTAATAGGTCATTGTGGCATTTTCTAGCTCCCATAAATGGGCAAGTAGAAATTGAATATCGTCTTGGGATAGGGCAAGTTTATATTCCCACATATCGCGAAGCTCGGTTTCGCTATAAGTTAAATGATGATGGTGGTATTGCTGGTTAGAGAACTTACCTTGATAGCCACCCAATATGCCTTTAGTGATGTAAACCAACTTGTTTTCGTTATCGGGTACTTTAGCCCCATAAGAGAAGGTGTTATCGAGTAAGCCGTCTTCTGATTCGCCATTAAACTTTAAAAATACATGACCAAACATCGACGCGGGGTTACCTAAGTAGCCTGAAGCAAAAATAAGGCTGGCGCTGTGGGTAGAAAAAGCATCTAAATAATCTTCATACTTTGGACATGCCACGTCAGGGAAGCTAAGTGTGGGTAACTGTTTTTCTATAAAACGTTTACGTGCGGGAAATTGACACTGGCTTTTTGGGTTTTGTGAGAAGGCATGAATAGTCGCTTCAAGTTCCGAAAGTGGATTTTCAAAGCCATTTTCTGCTAAATAGAAGTTACTGCCATTGTGGTGTAGCGTTACTGCGGTTTGCTCAGCATGTAATAGCTGCTTCCACACCTTGTGTGATGCTAGGTTATTTATATGTTGAGACGCATCGTTAGCGTAAACTAGCGTTACGGTACACAAAAATACTATGCAACAGCGGGTGAAAAAGGAATACAACGCAACTTCCTAGACTAAATCCATTTAAATTCGCGACAACGACGTAAAATAAACCGTTTCGTTGCGCAATGAAGATTGCAGAATATGCCTTCGCTGCAGGGTATATACAAGTTCCAATTACAGATAATTTGTTACTAATTGCTACTAGGTGCCTTAAATTTCGCTTCAAAAAGGTGAGGTTAAAACCATTTTCTTTCACCTCGTTTGTGCTTGAGGGAAACTAAAAATCAATAAATTAAAAAAGGAGGGCTGTAATTGGATCTCGTTACTTATTGGCTAACCGCTGATGGCGCTATCTCGTTAACTACCGCCGCAGTGCTAATAGCAACCTCTACGATGACGTCCTTGATAACCGCCACCTTTGGTATTGGCGGTGGCGTGTTGCTTATTGCGGTAATGGCGGGAAGCTTGCCAGTATCTGCACTTATTCCTGTGCATGGGTTGGTACAGTTAGGTTCAAACGGCAACCGAGCACTAATGACCTTTCGTTATGTTGATTGGTCTATGGTGAAGTTCTTTTCGTTTGGGGCGTTGTTGGGGGCGGTGCTGGCTACGTTTATAGTCGTGCAATTGCCCTTAGTCGTAATCCAATTTGCTGTAGCGGGTTTTATCTTATTTTTGGTGTGGGGCAGCAAACCAAAAGCGCAGGAAATGCAGCCCGCTGGGCGAAGTCTAGCGGGGCTGGTCACCACGTTAATCTCTATGTTTGTGGGGGCTACGGGGCCGCTAGTTGCCGCGTTTGTGCATCGGAACAATTACAATAAAATGCAGATAACCGCCACCATGGCCTCGTGCCTTACCTTTCAACATGGGTTAAAAGCGTTTGTGTTTACCTTTGTAGGATTCTCCTTTTTTCAATGGCTAGGATTAATTTTTGCCATGATTATAAGTGGCGCAGTGGGGACTTACGTGGGGCTAAAAGTACTCAAGAAGATTCCAGCCGATAAATTTCTCGTGCTGTTTAAGGTTATCGTTACCTTATTAGCAATCCGCTTAATTGTGCAGGCAGTGTCTGATTTAGTGTAGGTCAGCTTGTTCGATGTTGTTTGCCTATGAATTACTCAACGAAAGCGTGATAGGCGAATATCTTCGCCTATCACTTTACCTTTTTTATCGTAATTTACATGTTGGCTCGCTTTGGGAGTGGGCCAGTGAATAGTGGTCGCTAAAAGCGATAGCTCGCTGAGATCTGCCATTCTCTGCCAGTCCCAGGCAGTTTATCTCCTACCGCAATATCGGCATCTGATACGCGGTTAACACCTGCGGTATGAGCGGTATAGTACTTATCAAGCGCATTTTGAAGCTGTACCGACACGCTAAAGGCTTGAGTAAGTTGCCAGCGTGCGCCCAAATGTATAAGTCCGTAACCTGATGTACTGCTTTCATTTTGTAGGGCAGAGGTATGATTCTGTGCACCCACTAAATGAGACGTAACTGACAACATAAGCGGCGATTGCATAAGCTCGCTTTGCCACTCAATACGGGTAGTTAATTGCTCAGGGGCAATGCGAAATAACCCGTCGTCTATATCGTCTCTATTACCATGGCTCAAACTTGCTGTAGACGTTAGAAGCAGGTTGTCAGATAGCTTACCGTTAATCGTAACGTCTAGGCCTTTAATAACTGCGTCGGTATTCGTCCATTGAAACGGTGTATCAGACCCCATCATGGTCGAGAACATAACCGCAGCTGCATTGCTGCTCGGGGTGCCAGTAATATAGTCTTCTATGTCTTGATAATAAAGTCGTGGTGAAACGGTCCAGTCATTTTTGCTGTAAGTAACACCAAACTCAATTTGACGCGCAGTTTCGTTATCGAGTTCAAGGTTACCAATGTAATTGAACCCGTCTGCCATGCCGCCTGTAATGCCTAATGGTAACCAGGTGTAACGTTCATAATAATTAGGCGCGCGGTTCTTTTGGGAGATACCCGTAAAGACTGTCACCGTTTCGCTTACGGGTATTTGAATAGTCGCTGCCGCATCTAGCATATTGTAGGTTTCACTACGTTCGGCGGTGTTGAAGTTAGACGCTAGTGTGGCCACCGCATCGTTCATCATTACCATGTTAGAGTCTATTGCATCAGCGTCCATATCAATTTGGGTATAACGAAGGCCCAGCAGGTAATCAGCGGTGTCGGTTTTTCTATGCCATTCGGTAAAACCACTGTAAGTATCGCGGGTAATATCGCTAAAGTTATTGATATAAAATGCGCTGTTATTCGGGTTGGTGATAACAGAGCTATTTCGACTGTGTAAATGACTAAAGCCTACTTCAAGTTCACCATTAAGGGCTGGGGTGATGTAGCTTGCCTCTATTCCTTGTGCAACGGAATCGGCATCGTTTTGTCTTGCCGTGCTGGCCATCGAAACCGCGCGTTGAGAAAAATTGTCCATGGCGTGTTGGTTGCTATTTCCAAACACGCTGACTTTTAACATACGCTCATCATCGGCTTGGTATTGATAACCTAAGCGATACCACGCCGCATCTATAGACGTAATATCCATGGCAAGAGCCGCAGTACCGCTATTGTTAGTGTTCAGTGTTTGGTAGCTGACATCTAGGCTATGCTTGCCCCAACTATAGCCTGCACGAAGTTTACCGCCGTTTCTTTGGTACTGAGAATTAGGGATAGTTATGTTTGAGCCTGCATCGTTAGAGGCAGCCTCGCGCTCGTCACGTTGCTGGTGGGTAAATGCGCCGCTAAAAAAGCCATTGTCTGTGCCATAAAATGCATTGGCTTGGTACTGCTGTGCATCGCCGGGAGAAAACGCACCGGCGCTGGCATTAAACTGCAGGCCATTAGCTTGTGCAAACAAGTGCTGAGCGTCGGCACGAATGTCTAGTTTACCGCCTAAGGTTTCAACCCCTGCACTTACCGGTACTATTCCGCGATACAGCACGGCCTGAAGGCCGGGTTCAGGTAACACATGTGAAAGCGGGGAATCCATAGCGTTAGGGCCTGCGACCGCAATATCTACACCATCAATAGTCACGCCGACTCTATCACCATAAAGGCCACGGTATTGAATTAACCCGGTTACGGGGCCGTTTCGTGAAATAGTTACGCCAGGAAGGGCAGCGAGTTGATCGCCATAGTCAGCTTCGGTATTAGTAGAGGCCGAAACCGGCGCATTATTAGTGAGGGTGAGCGGCTCGCCAATAACGGTAATCACTTCTGTTGAAGCGGTGTCTTGAGCATACAAAAAAGGGGAAAAGCCAGCAGTACATACTGCTAGTGCAATGGCTGTTTTTTTCATAATTAGTCCATTTTAATTAAACAACGTCAGCGATAACGCTGATAAAAGCGCGTTATAAATAAAGTGTTATGGGAAAACTATGAAAGGGGTGGAGCGCGTGACAGCGGAGCCGCGTAGGCGTATGCGGTATAGGGCCGCTGTGCAATGGCAGTAGCAAGGTTGTTATAACTAACAAAGGTTATTAAGGGAAGTGAAAACTCAGGTGACTTTACCGCGTTGGGTAAATCAGAAAGTAGGCTATTGGTACAGTCGATATGTTCTACCGGTATTTTGCTAATATCGACACTAACATAAACAAACTCACCGGCATGTTCAGTCGCGCTTAATGATATCCAGCGCATGGTATTACCGGTACAGATAAGTTCTATATCGTTGTTGCTGTCGTTAAACTGGGTAGTAAATTGCTGGGCCTTTTCCATTGAAACAGCCGCAAGCCCCAATGCCATCGCATTTTGCAAAAGCAGGGTTAGGCATACTAGCAGTGTAAATAATGACTTCAATGGCAAAGCAGTATTCTATTTCTACCGGAACTTATCTAATAATACGTTAAAAATAGGATGTTGAAAGGGTTTTTACTGCGAGCTATTTAACCCTTAACCTTTAACCCTAGCGATTGAAGCTTACGATATAACGTCCGCTGGCTGACACCTAGTGCATTGGCAAGAGTGTCTATACTGCCTTCGTGCTTTGCCACTACCTTTTCAAGGTACTTAGCTTCAGCAGCTTCCAGAGTGAGGACTCTTTCATTTGTGTGGACAGTGGGTTCGCTAACTAGCTCGGGCAAATCGGTTGGGTAAATTACATTTTCATCTGCCAACAAGTACGCTTGTTCCACAATATTTTTAAGCTCTCGAATGTTACCTGGGTAGGTATAGTTGGTTAGCATTTCAATAGTGGATTTGTGTAAACGCTTTTTCGAAGGCAGTTCGTGCAACATGTGGCTGCACAGCAATTCAATGTCGCTTTGACGCTCACGAAGTGGCGGAAGGTGTATGGGGAAACCTGCAATACGGTAGTAAAGATCTTGTCTGAATTCACCTTTTTCCACTAAGGATTTTAAGTCTTTATGGCTAGCGCATACTAAACGGAAATCGGCTTTTTTTACTTGCACGCTTCCAACTGGGCGGTAGGTTTGAGTTTCAAACAACCGTAGTAACTTCACCTGCATGGTAAGAGGCACATCGCCAATTTCATCAAAAAATAGCGTTCCGCCTTGGGCGGCATCAACTAATCCTTTTTTGTTTGATTGCGCGCCAGTAAAAGCGCCTTTCTCGTAGCCGAATAACTCCGATTCAAAAAGCGTATCAGCTAACCCCGTACACTCTATTACCACAAAAGGTTTTTCAGCGCGGTGGCTACTGGTGTGCAGGGCATGAGAAACCAGCTCTTTACCTGTGCCCGTTTCGCCTTGAAGCAACACGGCTATATCGGATTTTGCGGCCCGATTAATTTTATTCAGCATGGCTTTAAAGGCGGCAGACTCACCTATCATTTTACCCTTGGTAGGGTAATTTGATGCAAACGCGAGTTTATCTAATATTTCTAAGTAACCAAGCAGGTCGCCATTAGCGTCGTGAACCGGCCGCATGAGAATATCACAATAGCTTTGACCGCTTTTTGTGGTGTGAATGTGAACCACACTTGCAGTCCGGCCGGTGTCTTTGCATTGCTGAATAGGGCAGCTTTCACCGCATTGATCACAAGGCTTAGTATTACCGTGTGACACCTTAAAACACTGACTTTTACCCGGAATAATATCCACAGGGTAGGTATTGCGATAAGGCTGGTTAACCGCCTCTATTACATACTGATGATTAATGAAAATAGCGGGTTTATCGATGGCATCTATCATTGCCTGAACAATCGAGATATTCATGTAACAGCTTCACCTAGCGATACGGGGTGGGTGCGCATGCGGTATAGATACAACCTACACCCATAAGGTAATTAATCTAGGTTTAAGGTATCACATTGGCACGAGCCTTGTACGTATCTTGGTAGGTAATGCTCCCCATTGAGGAAAAGAATATGAAAACGAGATTAACGGCTGTTGTGATAAGTGGGTTCTTTTTATCTGCTTCACTATTAATCGTACTATCAACCGCGCTAGCGGCTGAAATGCCGCAGCCGCAAGACAGCATAGCTACACAACACGCAACTGAAACCACCCTGGCAGGCCCCGAAGATAAGCTAAATCAAGCACGTAGCAATGCCAAAGCACTAGGGGGCGCGTTAAAGTCGAGGCTTCAGCAAGCTATTTCAAAAGGTGGTTTGGAAGCAGGGGTAGAAGAGTGCTATGTGGCTGCTGGGCCTATTGCAGAAGCGCTCAAGAAGGATGGTTGGACGGTAGGGCGCACCGCGCTGCAAGTGCGTAACCAAGACAACCAACCAGATGCATGGGAAGAAACCCAATTGCACGAGTTTGCAGATGCCTTATCTAAGCAATTGCCTATGCCGCTAGAGGCATCACAGTGGAATGAAGAAACAGGTGAATTGCGCTATATGTCAGCGATTGTTACGGGGCAAGTATGTACAGCCTGTCATGGCAATAACGTGGCCCCAGCAGTGTTAGATATTATTAAAGAGAAATACCCTGAAGATACCGCCACGGGTTTAGCGCCGGGCAGTTTAAGAGGGGCTTTCACGCTTACCTATTCACCCGAATAGCCATTTCTTTATTTAGAAGATGCAACGGGCCTTTACTGGCTCAGTTGCATCTCTATCGCCTCTCGCTTATTTCTTCTTACTCTCTTTACTTATTTCTATTCACCTAATTCCTTTCCAGTGCTTTTTGCAAACCCTCCACTTTCAGATTTTTTGACCTATTACTTCATTTAATTTTTATTTGTCAAAAATGGCGGGAATTGTCATTTTTGGCGCAATTTCCTCTCATCTTGTTTGAGATGGATCAACGCGGCTGGTTCGACTTAGTGGAATAATTGCGCCGCATGGTAGGGAATACAGGTGGTGATGGGCAATCGTGCCATAGCTGGCGCAAAGCTTGCTAAACCTCCGTCAGAAGTACAAGTCTTACGGTGCGGCCTTATTTTTAAGGTTATTGATTTAAAAGAATTTTAGCGGCTTGCCGTACTGTTTTTTAACTAGGGAGAAAACCCATGAGCGATACGTTAGTCGAGCTATCGCGGTGGCAATTTGCGCTAACTGCGATGTTCCACTTTATATTTGTGCCCTTAACCTTAGGGTTGAGTTTCATGCTTGCCATTATGGAATCCGTTTATGTGATGACAGGCAAAGAAATTTACAAACAAATGACTCAGTTTTGGGGCAAGTTGTTTGGTATTAACTTCGCCATTGGTGTGGCTACCGGCCTCACTATGGAGTTTCAGTTCGGTATGAATTGGTCCTACTATTCTCACTATGTAGGGGATATTTTTGGGGCACCGCTGGCTATTGAAGGTCTGATGGCGTTCTTCCTAGAATCGACTTTCGTTGGATTGTTCTTCTTCGGCTGGGATAAAATGTCGAAGGGAAGACACTTAATGACCACTTGGTTGGTGGCTATTGGTTCTAACTTCTCAGCTCTATGGATACTCATTGCCAATGGTTGGATGCAATACCCTGTAGGCGCAGAATTTAACTTTGAAGCCATGCGCATGGAAATGACAAGTTTTGCCGAGGTTATCTTCAATCCTGTCGCGCAAGTAAAGTTTGTGCATACCGTCTCAGCGGGCTACGTAACAGGTGCCATGTTTGTATTGGCTATTTCTAGTTATTACCTACTTAACCACAAGCATATCGCATTTGCCCGTCGTTCTTTCGCTATTGCGGCTAGCTTCGGCCTAGCGGCTACCTTGTCAGTGATTGTGCTTGGTGACGAAAGTGGTTACGAATTAGGTGAAGTGCAAAAAGTGAAATTGGCTGCGGTTGAAGCGGAATATGAGACCCACCCAGCACCTGCGCCTTTTACCGTATTTGGTATTCCTAATGATGAAAAAGAGGAAACCGAATACGCACTTCAAATTCCTTGGGCGATGGGCATTATTGCTACTCGTTCACTTACCGAGGAAGTGAAAGGCTTAAAAGATATTAAAGCAGAAAACCGCTTACGTATTCTTGATGGTATTAAAGCGTACGGTTTGCTCGATAGTGTTCGAGATGGAACGGCTTCTGCAGACGAACAAGCCCTGTTTGACGCACATAAAGATAATATGGGCTATGCCATGTTATTAGAGCCATTTACGGATGATGTCACACAGCCTTCTGAAGCGGCCTTAAAAAAAGCAGTAGATTACAGTATTCCTAAAGTCGCCCCCTTATTTTGGAGTTTCCGATTAATGGTGGTATCAGGCTTTATTATGCTAGCCGTATTCTTGGCTGCCTTCTATTACAGCACTCAACATAAAATTACGCAGCCTCGCTGGTTGTTGAAAGCATCATTGTATAGCTTGCCGCTGCCTTGGGTTGCGTGTGAAGCCGGTTGGTTTGTGGCTGAGTTTGGTCGCCAGCCTTGGTCCATTGCAGAGATTCTGCCAGTGCATGCATCAACGTCTAATTTGTCTATTTCTGACATTGTTACTACGTTAGTCGCCTACTCAGCGTTTTACACTGTAATGTTCATTGTTGCTTTTTACTTGATGAAGAAGTTCGCCAAAAAAGGGCCAGTACCGCCTGAAGATAATCATAGTGATGAAGATGACGACCTAATCGACTTTGATGCAAAAGGAGCAAACGCATGATTGATTATGAATTTCTTCGCGTAGCCTGGTGGTGCCTTATTGGTGTGCTATTGATTGGTTTCGCAGTAACAGATGGGTTCGATTTAGGTGTAGGTTCACTGCTGACCATTATTGGTAAAACAGACAAAGAACGTCGCGTAATGATTAATACCATTGGGCCGCATTGGGATGGAAATCAAGTGTGGTTTATTACGGCAGGTGGTGCCATTTTTGCAGCCTGGCCGATGATTTATGCTACTGCTTTCTCAGGGTTTTACTTAGCCCTAGCGCTAACGCTAATTGCGCTTTGGATGCGTCCAATTGGATTTGATTATCGCAGTAAACTGCCAAATGCTCAGTGGCGAAAAGCATGGGATTGGGCATTGTTTGCTGGTGGTTTCATTCCTGCGCTTATTTTTGGCGTGGCCTTTGGTAACTTGTTATTAGGTGTGCCGTTTGAATTCGACAACACACTTAAATCAACGTACACCGGCTCTTTCTTTGGTTTGCTTACTCCATTTGCGCTTGTATCTGGATTATTGTCAGTGGCTATCTTACTGAATCACGGCGCTACCTGGTTACAAATGAAAACGGATGGTTTCATTGAATCTAGAGCACGTGTAACGTCGTTTATATTAAGCCTAGTGGCAGTAGCCTTGTTTTTGATTGCCGGTGCGTGGGTAGCCTTTGGGTTAGATGGTTTTGTCATTACCTCTACCGTAGATACCTTAGCCACCTCAAATCCAATGAAAAAAGAAGTCGCTATTGAAGCGGGTGCATGGATGACGAACTACTCACGATATCCATGGATGATGCTTGCACCTGTATTAGGTGTGGTAGCAGGGCTTGCATGTGCCATGTTTTCTCGCAAAGGGAATGCAGGGATGGCATTTGTTTCAAGTGCACTACTGATTACTGGCGTTATTTTAACTGCGGGCTTCTCAATGTTCCCGTTCTTAATGCCCAGTATCACTATGCCAGAAGCTAGTCTTACGGTATGGGATGCCACCTCTAGTCATTTAACTCTAAATATCATGTTCATTGTGGCTTGTATCTTTGTGCCTATCATCTTGTGCTATACCGCCTATGGCTATTATGTAATGCGTGGCCGAGTCAAAAATAGCGACTTAGATCAATCTCACACTATTTATTAAGGAGTAGCATATGTGGTATTTCACTTGGATCCTCGGCGTACTGCTAGCATGTTCATTCGGTATTTTAAATGCCATGTGGCTTGAGTCTACCGAAGACATGGACCGTCCAGAAGACGCCGAATAACTGATTAATATTCATAGCGTAATATAAAACGTAAAAGGCAACGACCTTGTGTTTTCAAGGCTCGTTGTCTTTACTTAATCAGTTATTTTAACCCGCTATTTTAAAAGATAGGCAGTGCGATAAAGTCAATGATAAAGTTAGACAGGCAGACATTTCAAGCTAAGTTTAATCAACTCGATAATACGCACAAGCTTGGCGTGCGCAGACGGGTTTTAATAATTACTTTAGTCAAGTGTCTGTCTCTTTTTTCACTGATTGTCGCTTTCTATTTTTTCGCTCATGCCATGCACGAATGGGTGGTCGATACTCATAGAGCAAGCCTGTTTCATATTAAAGGTTTATGCGTTGCGCTGTTTATTTGTTGGATAGTTCAAGGGTTAGTGAACACGCTAACGTTGTCATACAAAAGCCAGTTAATGCAGGCTATGGAGCAAAACTTACAACTTATCTTCGCCGAGCAACAGCACGCCCTCATTCGTCAACATTCCCTTTTTTACTGGCAAACACTTTGGGTGAAGCATATTCGCGCTATCGCCAACTGGGCTTTCGATTACCGCGTACAGCAATATGTTGCTGTGCTTGTCCCATTGATGGCGCTAGTGGTTATTTTTTACGTAAACCCTGTCATAGGTATGGGGTTAGCTGTAGCCCTGCCGATTGTTCCTTTGTTTATGGTCATTGTCGGGAAAGGTGCCGCGAGCTTACATCGCAAGCATTTTGTGGCACTTGAGCGGCTTGGCGGGTTATTTACCGATAGACTCAATGCACTGCCTTTAATGGCGAGTTATCGTGCACACAACACGCAAATGCGGTTACTTAATAACGCCAGTGAACAACTTAACAAGCGCACCATGCGGGTGGTAGGCGTCGCATTTTTATCATCGTCAGTATTGGATTTTTTTGCCACTTTATCGGTAGCCTTAGTTGCGGTATTTATTGGTTTTTCACTGCTCGGCGAGCTTAACTTGGGGCCTGAAATTTCCTTACAGCAAGGGCTTTGGGTGTTGCTTTCTGTGCCACTGATTTTGAGCGAAATGAAAAAGCTCGGGCAGGTTTATCACCAAAAAGCTGAAGCTGAAGCGGCCAGCGAGTGTTTATTTCCCTTATTTACTACGTTGAACGACAATGCGCCTGCCCAGGAAAGAGAAGTGACTAAAGGCGAAATGAAGAACAAACCGTTTGTGGGGTTTGATGCGCAAGATTTTCGAGTGTCTAACTTGCTTAAAGCCGAACACCTGAAGGTTGCTTTAGGAGAGCATATTCGCCTAAACGGCGTTTCTGGTAGCGGTAAAACGGTATTGCTTGAGGCCCTAGCGGGTCAGCGTAAAGCTTCCCAAAGCTTTGACGGAAGCTATGTATGGGTGAGTCAAACCCCAGTTGTTTTACCTGGCAGTGTGAGAGACAACCTTTTACTGGATGCCCACTATAGCGATAGTGCGTTGTGCGAGGTGCTAAATTCAGTTGAGTTAGCGGATTGGCTTTCGTCGCTGCCTAATGGCCTAGATACCTTGATGACCGAGTATCCCAGCCTCTCTGGTGGCGAAGCGCAGCGGCTTGCGTTAGCTCGCGGACTGTTAAGAAACCCTGATATTTGGTTGTTAGATGAGCCCACTGCGCATATCCCCGATGAGCAGCACCACCGTCTTTCACAACTTATTGCTCGCGTCACACAAGACAAAACCGTTATTTGGGCGTCGCATAAATTATTGCCTGCGCATTGGTTTGACACCCATTGGCGTATTGCAGATGGCGAAGTAACCGTGAAATGAAATCTACCCCCAAATCTATAAAGCCTGCTGTATCTGCGCAAGGTATAGCTACATCAAAAGCGTCTTCGTCACTCACCGGGCAGACATCAATGGCTGCGTATGGCGCGCTGGGCTTAGCCTTGCTTCATGGTATAGCGGGTTTGAGTATTCTTATCATTTCATCTTGGTTTATTGCCATTAGCGCAATAGCTCCTTTAGGGTTTAACTACGTGATCCCTGCGGTGGTGATTCGTGGGCTCGCACTACTTCGTATCGCTTCTGGTTACACCACCATGTGGCTAGGACACAAGGATTTATTAACCCGAATTGCCAAAGCACGGTTAGCTGTGTTTGAGCAATTAGCGGCAAAACGCCTTGAAAGCAAAGCATGGACAGTTGAAGCGCTCGCGAACCACACTGAGCAACTTGCCTCAGCTTTTATTGCGTGGGTTTCTCCATTAGCCTCAGTTATGCTGCTAATGACAGGCTTGTTGCTCACGGGGTATTTCATTAATGTGCCAGGTTATGGTTTTTTCATAGCCCTAGCCATAGTGTGGTTGGTAATTAGCGTTGTTACTGCGGTTTACGGACTGAAAGCTGTGGCTAGTTCGGCTGAGGCAGAGCTTGAATTTCGGCAACAAAGCGCGACGTTTTTTCAAGCAAGTAGTTTATGGCACCTTAAGTCAAAAACGGTAAAGGGCTTGTTTAATGCACCCTCTACTCAGCGCGTACAAGATGCACAACTAAAAGAGCAGGCGCTAGTGTCTAAAGCTATGTGGCTGTTCCAAGGTGGCGTGTTCACTTTAGTGGCGCTGGTTGTTTTGACTGCCAATACGGCAGCCTATTTTGTTCCGCTAGCACTCATTACGCCAATGGTGCTGTTGGCTGCGCCGGACTGGGCGAGCGCCACTTTCAGCAGTGTCGTGAAGCTTGCTAAGTGGCGACATAGCAAGGCAGAGCTACACGCAATGCACACCCAGCCTTTGCCCTTACTAAATGCCCATAAACCCAGCATGTCACTTTCTTTAACGGGTTTTATCGCTAAAGAAAGAAACCTACCAGCGGTCAATATGCAGTTTGAGGCATTAGGGCTGAATGTGATTAAAGGCTATTCGGGGTGCGGTAAGTCGAGCGTACTACAAGCAATATGCGGGCTCCTTCCTTTTGAAGGTCGACGCTCTATAGACAATGTTGCCACCCCGCAAGGCATGCTAGAAAAATGGATTTATGTTGAACAGCAACCCATCATTTTGGCCGGTACTATTAAACTCAATTTAGATCCGGCAGCGTCTGGAATAAGCGAAGATGCTATGCACAATGTTTTAGCCCGGGTTGGTTTGCAGCACCTTACTACCTTGGCTGAATGGGTTGGTAAAGGAGGAAGGGCGTTATCTGGCGGTGAAGGTAAGCGTTTAGCATTGGCCAGAGCCTTACTAGCGATGCCCGATGTGTTGTTAATTGATGAGCCTTTTGAAGGGCTAGACTACGAAGCACAGCAGCGCGTCGCAGAGGTCATTAATGAGAGTGCGCATTCGCGGTTAGTCATTGTTGCTACCCATGTTGTTCCTGCGGCCCTTCAACCTAATACAACCTTCTCGCTTGATGAAAAAGGTTATCAGAGTAAATCTCCCCCCAGTCTTCATACTCAACTAAATGGCACCCAGCTAAGTTATAGCCAACCAAGACACAACCAACTAAGTCATAACCAAATAGATCATGCCCACCAAAACACGGTTGGCGAAGGTGGATGGCAGGTAACGTCGCCGAATTGCACGACGCTAACGCCTAGTGAACAGCAGCAACAGGCTTTGGCAGAGCTGCAACACCACGAGCGCAACACGGCTTTTGGTTTTAAGCCGCGAAGGAAATAAGACCCCAGTTGAAAGGTATGCACACTCTTAATAACTGGGCCCAAAGGGTGAAAAGCGAACAAAAAAGGCGCCATATAGGCGCCTTAAACACACATGTATAACTTGTTTTTAGAACTTAGCGCGTAGCTGCACACCGAAGTAACGGTCTGCATCACGAGGGATTTGATAACGGAAGTTATCGCCGCTGTAGGTGGTTACATAGCTTTCGTCAGTTAAGTTCTTACCGATAAGGCTGATGCGGTAGTCATCATCTTGGAACGAAAACGCAAAGCTTGCATTCACAATAGCGTAGTCAGGTAATACTGCCGGGTCGTTTTCGGCGGCAAATGCACCAGGTGCACCCACGAACATTTCATCAGTGTAAACGTACGAGCCGTTTAAAATGATATCCATGTTGTCCATTTCCCAAATGTACTCACCGGTTACAGAGTATTTTAGGTCTGGAGAGAAAGGCAAGTCAGCGCCTGAACTACCAGTACAGGTTGGGTCACTAACTGGGCATAAGAACTCATCTACTTCAGCATCTACTTTCGATAAACCACCAGTTAACGAGAGGTTATCTGTTGCTTGCCACATGAAATCAAACTCGAAACCCTGTGTGGTGACCGACCCTGCATTGGTTAAGCGAGTGATAGTAACTGAATCAAGTAACTCTGAGTTATTTGCTTGAAAACCATCGATATCCGTTCTGAAAATAGCAGCGTTAAAGATTACGCTGCGGCTAGCGTACTTATAACCTAGCTCGTAAGCATCCGATGTTTCTTCACCAATAGGCAAGGTATCTGTGTCTGACATGTTGTAGAACACGTTAAACGCAGGGCCTTTGTAGCCTTGTGAGAAGGTGAAATAAGTCATGCTGTTATCAGTTAAGTCATACTGCACACCCAACTTGCCTGATACATTAGTTTCGTCAGTCTTGCCGCTGTAGTCAGTATCGAAGCTACGTACACCTACACCAGTACGGCTGTATTGGTCATTACTGCTTCGGTTATGTGAGTAGCTAACTTCATCATCGGTATAACGAATACCGAATAGCAGACGCAAGTCGTCATTAATATGGTATTTACCATCAGCAAATAATGCCCAGTTATCAAACTGCGTTTCCATGTAAGCGGTTGCGCTAACAATATCGTTTGAATTACAGCTAAGACCTTCATCAGCAATAAACTGGTTAACTTGATCGTCAGTTGGATCAGCTATACCTAAGGTGTCAGTTAAGTAAGCGCTGATAGCCTTAGGGAATTGTAAATCGTTATTTTGACAACTTGCATCACGGGTAAAGTTACGTTCAGATTTTTGTGTCCACCAGAACGCACCCACTTGATAATCGAATGCCTCACCCACAGGCGATGCTATGCGGAATTCTTGTGACGTTTGCTTCCAGTTTTGTGCGCCAATATCATGTAACTGAAACGGTTCGCCAAACACAGGGAAAGGACGGGTGCCCGCAGTTGAGGTGAAGTCACCTTCACGGAATTCTGTATTGTCCCAATCGCGGTAAGCCGTGATTGAAGTGAACTGATGGTCACCAAACATGGTGTCAACTTGCATTGAGAAACCTGTGGTTTCATCTAATGTGCGAGTTTCAAAGTCATGATCAATAAGGCGCTGTTCTAAATCTAAGTCACCAGTACCAGTACTGTTAGGTAGTGCTTCAGAATCAGGGTGACGACCACTTGGTGAAAGTTCTAAATCGGCACAACAGCTATCATCAGATTTCACGTTTTCAAAGATGAAAAGCACATCAGTGTCGTTACCCGCTTCCATATCAAGCATGGCACGAACGCCTTCTTTATCGTAGCCGTTGGTCATTTCATTGTTATAAACGTTTTTAATATAGCCGTCGAACTGTGATTTAAGTACGGTTAGGCTACCGTTTACATTATCGTTTAACGCACCAGATACACTGGTTTTTAAACGGTATTCATTGTCTTGAAACAAGGATACTTCCGCAGTGCCTTCAAATTCATCAGAAGGGCGTTTAGTAGTAATGTTAACCACACCGGCAGACGCATTTTTACCAAACAAGGTACCCTGCGGGCCACGTAATACTTCAATGCGCTCAAGGTCATATAAGTCAACAAACGCTTGACCGGCACGGCCTAACACAACGCCGTCTACTACTGTAGAGACACTCGGCTCAGCAGCCACACTAAATGAAATAGTCCCAATACCACGAACGGTAATGGCGGAGTTCCGAGTGGTGTTACCTTTTCGGAAACTGACCGATGGTACCGGCGTTTTTCAAGGTAGTTGTCGCCTGAGCTGTTAAGCTGCTTCTTTTTTATTCTCCGGATTTAGCTCTACGCTTC